>JAQBNL010000023.1 GCA_028288585.1 Chitinophagaceae bacterium
CTGCTTACGGCGTAATACCGGCAGATGTTAGCGCTGCCCTTGCTGAACAAAATATACAGGCCGCCCCTGGTCAATTTGGAGAACAGGGAGGACAATCATTTCAATATATCATCAAATACAAAGGGACATTAGTTGATACAACTGAGTTTGGAAATATTATTATACGATCAGTAGGAACGCAGCAACATGTACTTCGCCTCCGTGATATTGCACGCATTCAATTGGGAGCAATGAGCTATGCGGTAGCCACCCGGACGAATAATAAACCGGCGGTTGCAGTCACCGTAATGCAATCTCCCGGATCCAATGCACAACAGGTAATCCAGCAAACGCTTGCTGTATTGCAGAAGGACTCTTTATCTTTTCCGAAAGGGATTAAGTATGTTGTTTTATCAAATGCCAATGATTTTTTAACTGCTTCTATTGATAAAGTGCTCCATACACTGGTGGAAGCTTTTATCCTTGTGTTCCTGGTGGTGTTGATCTTTTTACAAAATTTCCGTTCCACTTTGATTCCCGCTATTGCAGTGCCTGTGGCCATTGTAGGAACTTTTTTCTTTTTAAATCTTTTGGAATTTACCATTAACCTGCTCACGCTTTTTGCAATGATACTGGCAATAGGTATTGTGGTGGATGATGCGATAGTAGTAGTAGAAGCAGTACATGCCAAGCTGGACCAGGGTTACAAGTCAGCCAAAAAAGCAAGCATTGATGCGATGAATGAAATATCAGGCGCAATTATTTCCATTACTCTTGTGATGGCAGCTGTGTTTGTTCCGGTTAGTTTTATCGGCGGATCGGCAGGCGTTTTTTATAAGCAGTTTGGTTTAACGCTGGCCATAGCTATTGTTCTTTCAGCGATCAATGCACTTACGCTTAGCCCGGCCCTTTGCGCTTTATTCCTGAAGCCACATAATGACGAGCATAAAAAGAAAGGATTTATTCAAAGATTTTACACAGCATTTAATGCTGCTTTTTCTGCGGTAACAAACAAGTATAAAAGATCTGTCGGGTTTTTATCTCACAAGAAATGGATACCACTTTCAGCGATCGCTTTTTTTATAGCGGTGTTTATTTGGCTTAACAAAACCACACCTAAAAGTTTTGTTCCGGCAGAAGACCTTGGTGTGCTTACCGTTGATGTTAGTTTGCCACCTGCTGCTTCGCTGGAGCGTACTGATTCTGTTGTACGGCAGATAGAAAAAATTGCCCATACTGTACCGGAAATAAACAACGTAATTGCTATTGTGGGAAGTGGAGCATTAGGCGGAAATGGAAGTAATTATGGAAGAGTAGTGATGAGGCTTCAAACATGGACTCAAAGAAAAAGAAATGTGCAGGCAATTATTACTGAACTAAAAAGCAAAAGCAGTGGGATCAATGAAGCAAAGATCACATTTCTTACCCCACCTCCCATCCAGGGTTTTGGTAACACATCAGGATTTTCTTTACAACTTGAAGACAGGACCGGTGGAGACATTGCCATGTTTTATAAAGTAGCTACCGATTTTTTAAAAGTGCTGAACCAGCGGCCCGAAATTCAATTTGCCTCCACTCCTTTTAGTCCAAACTTTCCTCAATATTTATTAAACGTAGATGTGGCAAAAGTAAAAGCAGCAGGATTAAATGTGAGTGATATTCTCGGTGCTATGCAGGGTTATTTTGGCGGGGTGTATGCCTCTAATTTCAACCAGTTCGGACAGCAGTTCCGGGTGATGTTCCAGGCAGATCCTGTATACCGTGCCAAACCGGAAAACCTCAATTCTATATTCGTGCGGAATGCAAGTGGTGCTATGGCGCCCATCACTGAATTTGTATCGTTGGAAAATACGTATGGCCCACAAACTATTTCACGGTTTAATTTATTTACAGCTATCAGTATCACCGGCAGTCCAAATCCGGGGTACAGTTCCGGCAATGCTATAACCGCAATTCAACAGGTAGCTGCACAAACATTACCTGCCGGATATAGCTATGAATATTCCGCCCTCACACGACAAGAGTTATCAGCAGGTAGCCAGACCACTTTCATTTTTTTACTCTGTCTTGTTTTTGTTTACTTCCTCTTAAGTGCACAATATGAAAGTTATATTCTTCCGTTTTCAATATTGTTGACCTTACCCATTGGTCTTGCAGGTGCTTTCCTCTTTGCAAAAATTTTCGGCATAGACAATAATATTTATGTACAAATAACGCTCATCATGCTTATCGGATTGCTTGCAAAAAATGCGATCCTGATAGTACAGTTTGCGGTAGAGAGAAGGAGAAACGGTATGCCGATAATACAAGCCGCTTTAGAGGGAGCACAGGCAAGATTGCGTCCTATATTAATGACCTCTTTTGCATTTATTCTTGGATTGCTTCCATTGATGCTGGCATCCGGCGCAGGAGCAAATGGTAATCACGCCATAGGTACCGGTGCTATAGGAGGTATGTTGATAGGAACAACCTTTGGAATTTTTATCACTCCTGTTCTCTTTATTATTTTTCAATCACTCCAGGAAAGAATAAGTGGTCCGCCTAAACGGTATGATGATGAGGATGACATTGAAGAAAAAAATATTATTCGCTCTTCTGCCAATTTGCAAACCCCTGAGATTGGTAATGAAGTTTAAATTATTATTTATGAAAAAGCAACCGGTAATATATTTTCTTTTTAGTCTTACGATAATTGCGGCATCATGTTCGGTAACTAAACCATACCAGTCACCTGTTATTGAAAAACAAAATTTATATCGTGACCAATCCTCAACCGATACAAACAACATAGCCAATTTGCACTGGACAGAAATATTCACAGATACTTTGTTGCAGAATCTTATCCAGGAAGGTATTGACAACAACCTTGATCTAAAAATTGCTTATTCACGTACACGGCAGGCACAGGCTTATTTTGAACAAAGCAGGCTGGCATTTTTACCGAATGTAAATGCAGGAGCTTCTGTTTTCGAGGGTAAAACATCCGGTAGTAAAACTTCAACGGCATCAAACAGTTCGCTCAACATACAGTTGGGAATCACTTCAAATTGGGAAGCCGATCTGTGGGGCAAATTAAAAAGTATGAAACAAGCTTCACTGGCTTCTGTACTGCAAAGCGAAGCGTACTCAAGAGCTGTTCAGACGGATATGTTAGGAGGCGTTGCAAACTATTATTATACATTGCTGGTGCTTGACGAGGAGTTAAAAATTACAGAAGAGTCAGTTAAAAACTGGATCAGTACAGTTGATATTATGAAAGCCTTAAAAGTGGCTGATGTAGTTACGGAGGCAGCAGTTGTTCAAAGCGAAGCCAGCAGGTATGCTGTGGAGGTAACCATTCCTGATCTGAAACAATCCATACGACAGGTGGAAAATGCGCTGAGTATTTTGATAGGGAGAGTGCCGGGTACAATAAAACGAAGTGAGCTTTCCAAACAAAAAACAGTAACATATTTAAATACCGGTGTTCCTGCACAATTGCTTTCCAATAGGCCGGATGTGCTGGAGGCAGAATTGAATTATCGTTATAATTTTGAATTGACGAATGTGGCCCGTACCTATTTTTATCCCGACCTTGTTATTTCAGCATCCGGAGGTTTTAGTGCCTCTTCATTCTCCAAACTCTTTAACCCATTATCATTGGTTGGCAGTATTGCAGGTGGTTTAACGCTGCCCATTTTTAGCCAGGGTATAAACAAAACAAGATTGAAAGTAACGCAGGAAGGACAGCAACAAGCCCTGCTTGGTTTTCAAAATATTTTATTGATAGCAGGGCAGGAAGTTTCTGATGATATGACTGCTTACCAAAGCACGCTTGAAAAAACAAATCTCCGTGATAGCCAGATAATGAATTTGCAGAAAGCTGTAGAGTACACCCAATTGTTGGTACGGTATGGTTCCGCAAATTATACAGAAGTATTAACCGCGGAGCAAAGCCTGTTGTCTGCACAAATAAACCAGGTGAATGACCGGTTAAAGCAGCTACAGGCTGTTGTGAATTTATATCGCGATTTAGGAGGTGGATGGAAGTAATTTATTTATGAAATGAAATAATGAGAATGGAAAAAGGAATAACGATTATGACAACAAACATCAGGAAATATATAGGGAAAAGAAAATATGAAATCTTATTAGTGAGCTTACTGGTACTAATGTTCGGCGTACGCCCAACCAGTGTCAATCCATTTCTTCCGATACAGGTTATGGTGGTGGGTACAATAATATTTTATGACCGTAGGTTTTTATGGTACATGATAGTTGGATTACTAACGGTTACAATAGCTCTTTTTTTTGCGTCGCACATATTTCACGTTGAAGCAATTAACAGCCGTAGTTTGTTAGGCATAACATTCATTATATATTTTATAATAATTACTGTAGAAGTTTTTAGAAGAATATTAGCAGTAGATAGAGTTGCACCGGAAATAATTTCTGCCGTTCTGTGTGGATTTATAATGCTTTGTTTTATTGGCTGTTTCTTATTTGATTTTATCGAGACATATACCCATGGCTCATTTTCTGGATTAGGAGAAAGTAAAAGGAAGTTAAATACCTTACTATATTTTAGTGTAAGCAACCAACTTACACTGGGATTTGGAGATATTGTTCCCATATCATTTTTTGCAAGAAAGGCAGTTATGTTTATGGGACTTGTTGGACATTTTTATACAGTGTTGGTTACAGCTATTATAATTGGGAAATATATAAACCAGAGGAAATAAGAAAAGAATTTATTAGGAGAGGTAAAAAATAATATTTTCAGATGGCAGTTTGTAAATTCCTGCTAATTATATATAAGTATTTTGTCGCTCAAAAAGCCTGTGGTTCTGCTCCTATATTCGAACAATATTTTGGAGCTATTGAATCAGGCAATCAAAATAGTAGAAATTGATTGCAATTTGTAGTTAATAAACTACGTTATACAATAAGGCCTATATTTGTTTTTTTATGCACTCTAAAAATCCTGTATCTTATAATGAAGACCTTACTCGTTATAGCAGCGCTTTGCTGCTACTCTTACCAACTAAGTGCACAAACCCCCGGAATTATTGTAAGACCGTCCGGAACCAGCGGTCCGGTTGTTTTAGATCCGAATGGGGATGGCTATACTTCCATTAATACTTCAGGCTTTGGAACAAGCGATATTACAAACAGCGAAATTGCATATAAACTTGTACCTCCTCTTATAAATGAACCAACTGGTGACCTGTTGCGGGGGCCAAGCGGTCAATTCAGCGATATAGTTAGAACATTAGATGGCAGTGGTTTTTATTTATTTAATGACGGCACCAATTTATTATGCAGGATAAGAATGGGAGGAATAGTTAGCGGATCAAAAGGATATAGTGTGTTGATAGACACCGATCAAAAGTTCGGCCCTTCAGGTCCTGATGCTGATCCTAATTACCAGGCTGCTACTACAGGAGTAAATGGTAACCCGGGATTTGAATTAGAGGTAGTGTATGAAACCAACTTCAGAGTAGCAGTTTATAATGTAGATGGAACAAGTTCACCTGTATTACTTAACTCTTATTTATTAGATACACATTCGCAAATTTCTGTTGCAGCTACAACTGATGGAGCTAATGCTGATTATTTCTATGATTTCTTTGTTCCCTTTTCTGCATTGGGAATAAGTTCCACAACACCTATACGTATTGTTGCAACAACTGTTATGGCGCCACAGGCAGCCATTGGCGGCCCCAAGTCTGATATTTATGGTGTAAGCGGCAATAATTATATGACTGAATGGATAGATGTAATAACCCACCAGCCATTTTTTAAACTTACCGATATTACAGGCGGAGGAGGAGGAATTGGCTCAACCTGTACAGCGCCTCCGGTAGTAAATGAATCTATTGCACCATCTGCAGTTAACGTAACAGGCACATGGACAAAATCTCCTTACTCTTTAATTACCTCCGCAACTATAACATTATATAAAAATGGTGTTTCGATAGGGACTACAACGGTTACATCAGGCGGAACATGGTCAATCAATGTATCAGGTTTAGCAAACAATGATGTGATAACAGCAAAGGCGCAATCAGCAGGTGAATCGCAATGCCTTACCAGCAATGAGGTAATTGTAAATGGCTGCACAACTTCCACGCATACAGCAACACCTGTAATTACCTGTTCTTCCAATCGTGGCTTTGAAGGAACAATGGCATCAGGCGCAACACTAACATTATATAAGTTAACATCCGCCGGTTATATTTTATTTGCTAATGATGCAACAACAACTTATAAAATAAGTTACCCAACCCTTACCACATGGCGATATGATGATGTTAATGTACAATCGGGATCAGCGTGTACAGGCGGCCCTTCTGATATACCAACAGGCTCATACATGGCTGTGGCAGATGTTGCAGGAAGCTGTACATCATTGCCGGCATCTGTATGTATTTCCGGAACAACAGCCCCGCTAACACCAACCGTTACATCATTTCTTGTTGATGGCGCATCAACTATCAATGGAACTGCTGCTGCAAACTCAGGTGTGAACTTATGGGTTGATGGTTATTTTATTCAATCAGTTACAGCAAATTCAGGAGGAGTTTTTACTTTCAATCTCACAAAAAAATTACAGGTAAACCAACAGGTTGAAATAAATTGTGCTGCAACAGGAAGTTGTATCAGCAGTTCGTTCATAAGGAGTGTAACCTGTTACATGGCAGCACCGGTAATAACTGCAAATACAAATTCGCAGGTGGTAGTTGGCGCACAACTTACAGGTACCTCCGATGCCGTTGCAGGAACAACAATAACAGTTTATACTTCTGGTAATGCAATTGTTGGAACTGCCCTTGTGCAGGCAAATGGTACATGGGCTCTTGCTTCACCTGTTATAACAACATCAACATCATATTATGCTAAATGTACAGGAACTGTTTGCGGCAGCAGTGCTGCATCTAATACAGTTTCCTCAGCGCCTCAAACAAGCAATGCAAGATGTGGAACTATCACAGGCCCGGTAAGTGAAGCTGCAACTTCAGTAGCAGGAACAATCACTTCCGCTGTTGCTAATACTGTTGTTACATTATATGTTGATGGAATTGCAGAAGGCGCAACAACCATTTCAGGAACGGCATGGAGCATACCGGTGAATACAACAGTTAACAATACAATTTATTCAGGAGCGGTATTATCTATAGGTATAGCAGAACCGGCAACAGTTGAATTTATTTGTGGTGCTTCAATTACCATAGGTTGCACTCCCCCATCCACACCTTTAATAAGCCCTGCCAGTACATCTATCATTGCGGGTCAAAAAGTTACTTATACCGTTTCCTCATCCCAGCCAGGTATTTTATATTCATTGAGAAACAATTCAGATACTACAAATGTTGGAGCCTCTTCTTTTGGAAATGGCTCTTCCATAACTTTGCTATCTGATGCATTTAATATACCAGGTACCTACACAATAAAAGTGAAGTCAATTTCTTTTTCAGGAGCAAATTGCGATGCCGGTGCTACAGCAACCATTGCCGTAACAGGAACATTACCCCTTTCAATACTTAGCTTTGCCGGGAAATATAATAATGGCATTGCACGGCTAAACTGGACAACAGCTTATGAAAAAGATGTAAAACTATTTGAGATAGAGAAAAGCTATACAGGAAGTAATTTTTATAAAGCCGGTTATGTAAATGCAATTGCGGGCAATCAAACTAATCAAAGTTATTCTTACAATGATTCCTCAATACTTTCCCGGATTGTTTACTACAGGATAAAGATGATTAACAATGATCTTTCATTTAAGTACAGTGATGTAATTGCAATGTACACCGATAAAGATATTTCTGTAAGCACTGTAAATCCAAACCCATTTAAGGAGAGCGTTACTGTTACCATTAATGCAGAAAGAAATATGCTTCTTATCATTTCTATCTCTGATATGATGGGCAGAAAAGTAAGATCAGTAAGTTATGCGGCCCATGCCGGAATTAACCTTGTAAATATTAATGCACTTAATAATTTGTCTAAAGGCACTTATCTTCTCGAAATAAATTCTGCGGGAGAAAGAATATGCAGGCAAACGATAATTAAAAATTAATAGAAAAATTATTTATTCCAGTTATTACCATGCAATGAGGTAGTAAAATCAAAAAGCCCGCAAACACTGGATTCACGGGCTTTTTACTTCTTTTGAAATTGATTTTTGTGGAGCCGCAGGGAGTAACACCCTATCGCTAAATACATTAGAAATCAATATTTTAAGGAAGTCTGAGTTTACTAACTCACGAATTACTCACTAAAATCAATTGTCAGAGTAATGCAAATCCTATTTCAAAAATACAATTCTTCTTAAAGATGTTATAGAAATAATTTAAAAAAAAATAACATTGGTATCCAAAAAGGAATGAAGGGAGATTGCAACATTGACAAAAGAGAAAGGGAAATACTGCAACTGATCACCTTTAATTTAACGAGCAAGCCAATTGCTCATAAATTATTTCTCAGTTTGCAAAGCATTGAATTTCACGCTCCAATTTATTATTGAAACCGAAAGTAAAGAAATGCAACAACGCTGTTCAAAAAAACAATGCAAATGAATTATTTGGATATAGTATTTTGACCAAAACAGTTCTAAAATTTTGTTGATAATGACTGAGATAAAAGTTGCCCGGTATAGCATTTTTAACAACCGTAGTAATGGTAAAATACGTTGCTGTGCGCACAAAAATCCCGGGAGTAGAAGTTACATATAAGTATTCATTACTTCCTGGCCATCAGTGACAAATCTTTTTATATGATACACCCTACACTTTTGTGTTGGCTTAATTAATACCTGCATTACCATCCTGTGCATACATACACCTACAACAACAAACAGAACCATCATTCCGATGATTTTTAGGCTGCGATGGGGAGTAAATTTTAATCCAATACGGAATAAATACAGTATTAAGAAAACATAAAAAACTCTGCAGTAATTGCAAAAAGGGATTTTTTTCAGAAACATATTACTGCCCTGACTGCGGGTCGAACCTGGTAAATTATAATTCATTAATGCCGGGCGGTGAGGAAATAGCCCGGGACAGATCAGAACGTCATAAAAAGAATTTTAAAAAAAGCAAAAATCAAATCCATAAATAACGTTTCACTCATGCCTGTGACTGAAATTGAAAATAGTATTTTAAGGAACGTACCATCCTTTTGGAGAGACTATTCCATAGTGATGCACCGATAAGAAAAAAAGCACCCAATATTGCAAGGTATAAGTGATTAAAAAAAAGTTTGTTGACGGTGATCAGCAATGCGCCTGCTAATGTCAGTACCAAAGGTTTGCCCGCGTGTCTTTTTCTTGTAAAATATAGTGAACTGATATTCACAAATAATAATGCAATTAAAAATGGCAAAAGCCATGGCTGATAAGGAATAGAGCCAAGGCCCAGAGCCGTAAAGATACTCATGTATGCAGCCCAGCAAAATGGGCATTTTGGGAAAAATGCAATGAAAATAGCGGTAAAAAACGATATATGGTTGCGTAACACTCTTTTCCACAAACTCCTTTTTGTCTGTACAGTCAGTATTCTCATTTTTAGAATTCCAACAGAAGGAATACTATTATTTTCATCAGCCTTCCAAATGATTTTCCCATTTATAAAAAGAGCATTGCGATCAATTTTCCTGGCGTATGCGGGAACATTTATTTTATCAAAATATTCTCTCCATGTCGGCACAATATATAGATCCATCATGGCTTTACGTAAAGCCAGGCGGAGTTCATCCATATCAATATTTTCAATACAAAGGATCTCTATTATTAAATTATGCTCCTTCATTATTTATGTTTAATAAATATAGTCCTGCAGGCCATATTGTCTTTACTCCTGATCGTATTAAGAATCGCTGATCCGTTCCCGTCAAATCGTCGGTTAAAGGGATAGCCTAAAGGTCGCCTGTCCGGATATTCTGTACTGCGGGCAGCGCAAAAACTAAAGGCACCACAATCTTCTTCTTTTTCGATCATGTCAATATCTGCATCCGTAAGCATGACCATAAGTTTGAATTCCATGCCGTTTGCACTTTTCTTTCCTTTCGGAAGCAACATATGGTATGGCCATCCGCAGTCACATGCCCTGTTATTCATTTGTATATTGGTAGGATCGAAAGACGTTAAATGACTTTCAGGATCAATCACTGCTGGTTTCCTGATGACAGAGGACTCGCTATCTTTTCTGAAAATCACTGTTTTTGACTGGGGCTGTAATTCATATAAAAACTTATCCATTTCGATCCACATCCTTCGATCTTCAACATGCTCTTCAGCGCAAATAAAAATCCGCACGGTAACTTTTTTTACCTGGAGAGAACTATTCTCCGCCCTGATAAAATAACAGAATGGATCATGATGCAAATAACGATAGGTATATTCTTTTGGAGTTCCGTTATCCGGGCTTTTATATTTAATCACCGCATCATGCATGTGTGTAGATAAGGTATCGGTTGTCTCAATACTTTTTTTATTCCCCCCTGCATCTGTATACTCAAACTTCCCCTTTGCGAAATCAACCTGCCAGTGCACTCCGCCAAAAACCTGGTTACCGGCATCGCTTGTTATATTTCCCGGCAGGCTGCAAAGAATAATATCACTTGAGTATGGTTTTGCCTTGGCGTCCACCGCTTTCCTGAGAAGCACCGGCAGCCTGTCCGTAGAAAAAACGTATGGGAGTAATCTTTCCTGCCACTTAAAGCTTATGTTATCTATCCCTTTATGCCATTCCCAAAATACAACATCCCTAATGGCTGTAATCGTCGTGCGCATAACCCCCCTATTCAATGAAGCGATCATACCATGTCCTGAGCCATGATATCCATTATAGTTTTTACTTCGCGCAGCCGGATTTTCATTAGGCTCTATCGTTGAACCCAGCGAATTGGCAGCATTTGTTTCATCCACCATCCTAACACCCTGCGGATCATATTGCTTGTTATCGATATCAGCGTTTATTTCCCTGATCCATGATTGTTGCTGGCGTGCAAAATTGTTGGGAAGCCTGGCGTTTTTATCACGATCATTGTCAACAAATCCTGCAAGGCGTTCATCCGGACCCGCAGCATAACCTACCCGGATAGGTTTTGCAAAATCATTATACGGCTTTACTCTTTCTACGCCATCTGTCAAACGTTCTGTATCATAACGCGCCAGCATCTGCTGGTGCATATAAAAAAACATCTCTCCCTGCCTGTCATATACCCTGTCCCCGTTATAAACGTAATGCCAGTGTTCATGATGTTCATTCATCGACGGTGATTCCCTGAACCAATCCAATTTTGTCTCTTCAACTGAACCAACCGCAACTGATAAATTTATTCTTCCCGGCACATTGCTGGGTACAACAATTTCCGGCTCCCGGACTGTAAGTGACGGAACCGAAATATTTACAGAACCATTATAATGCGTAAGGAAAACATTAAATGCGTAATACAAAAGGTCCGGGTTTTCATTTGCAAGAAGATCTTCGAACTGATCAGCTGCAGCAGCTAATCCGCTTTCTTCATCAGGTGCAGATTGCAGTGCTGTTTCAAAAGACCTTACGGTCTTATTAACTCGCTTCATATGTCTTGTATCAAATGGAGAAAAATCACGAATTAATTCTTCTCCCGGCCCCGGTTGCCCGGCCCCCGGTGTATCAAGTTTTTCCCAATAATTATTTCTGAGCTTGGGTGTAGGAATTAAAAATATATCCCAGATCCTTTTAGCAATTGTAGTAGATGGCATATCATTAATTTAATAAATAAATGCAACACAGAGTTAGGGAACGGCTATATTCTGAAATAAGAATATGGCGTAAATATGAGATTTTTTAGAAATGAGAAATACCGTACTTATACGGTATTTTAAAAATGTATTGATCCGCTGATTTTTAAATCATGAAACTGCTCCGAACCCTCAACTCCACGAACAGGATAAACAAGAAACCATAATAGTTTGCAATTTTTTCTGAAAAGGGCACTTATTAATAATATAATTTATCAAACAAACAACCATACAAATAGGCCGAACTTCCGGATGCACCATTACTTTTTAGATCAAGGTAGACGGATTAATTTTCAACTACCGTATTAATACGCTTGTTTTATATTTTATAAACGTAAACTTTTGCTGAACCATAATGTTACACTGGCTTATTAAACCAGTTCTGCCATTCTAACCAATTCTACGAATTACTTTTTCCCGCCTGATTGAGATCGTGGGGATTTGCAAATCCCTTCATAAGTTAATGTCCTGCCTTGGTTGGCCGGAATAAATTTTTTTATGCCATCTAATTCTGAAAACAGGGTATCAGGGCACGCAAAAGGCAATTCCAAATTGCCTGTTCAGGATCAATCAAATAATACAGGAACAAGCGCCGCGTCAAATAAATCAACTACAATTGAAATTCCATCCATCTCTTTGCCGAAAGGTGGTGGTGCTATCAAAAGCATTGATGAAAAATTTGAAGTAAATGCTGTGAACGGTTCTGCTAATTTTTCTATCCCGCTCCCATCCCGCTCCGCCAGGGGATTCGGTCCATCTATGAACATCTCATATAATTCAGGCGGGGGCAACGGCATATTCGGAATGGGCTGGTCATTAAGCCTGCCATCTATAAGGCGAAAAACAGAAAAAGAATTGCCGCGCTATTTGGATGAGATAGATTCTGATACTTATATTTTGGCGGGGGCAGAAGATTTGGTGCCAAAATTAAAAAACGTTGCAGGTGTTTGGGTCCCGGATCAGGATGATTCAACTGATGGTTTGTTCTCGATAAAACGGTACAGGCCAAGAATTGAAAACGGCTTTGCAAGAATAGAACGATGGACGAAAAAATCGGACGGCAACATT
Source organism: Chitinophagaceae bacterium (assembly GCA_028288585.1). GTDB lineage: Bacteria > Bacteroidota > Bacteroidia > Chitinophagales > Chitinophagaceae > Ginsengibacter. The sequence goes on from JAQBNL010000023.1 coordinate 12,821, forward strand.
CAGTGGAAAATAATTTCAAAGGATAATATAACCAGCATCTTTGGAGATACCGCAGAAAGTATTATTGAGAATCCTTCCGAGGCCGGAAAAATATTTGAATGGTTGATTCATTTTACGCATGACGATAAAGGCAATTGTGCATTGTATGATTACAACCCTGAAAATGGAGCGGGCATTGATCCTGCTTTACTGCATAATAAAAACAGGACAAACGGAAACGCAAAATTCACCAATACATATCTGAAAAGAATATGGTCCGGAAATATAAATGTATATAACAATGGAGATCCAATTCCTGCGGTTAACCAATTCCTGTTCGAAACTGCTTTTGACTATGGGGACCATGATAAAATAAATATCCCCTTTGCGGAAGTACAGCCATGGACATTCAGGAGCGATGCTTTTTCTGATTACAGGGCAGGCTTTGAAATAAGAAACTGCAGGTTATGTGAAAAGGTGTTGCAATACCTCCATTTTGCAGAACTACCCGGCGGATCAGCGCTGGTTAATTCACTCGATTTTAAATATGATGACAATGGCCAGGCCGGAAATTTCACCTTCCTGAAAGAGATCACTTCCACAGGATATATTAAACAGGCGAATAATACCTATACAAAGAAATCACTCCCGCCGGTTTCATTCACTTATCAAAAGCATGAATGGAATAAAGAAATAAAATTCATTGGAAAGGAAGATTTAGTAAATGCACCTTCCGGGATATATGAACCCGGTTACCAGTTTGTGGATCTCTACAGTGAGGGACTTAACGGGATTCTGACTGAGCAGGCCGCCGGATTATTTTATAAACAGAATCTTGGGAACGGGCACTTCTCCAATGCAAAACTAATTACGCCTAAACCTTCCTTTACCGGGATAGGACCTCAACTGCAGTTGCAGGAAGTGGAAGCGGATGGTACAAAATATCTTGCCAGCTACCATGGACCAAATAAAGGATTTTTCAAACTGGATGATGAGGAAGAATGGCAACCCTTTAAAGCTTTTGAACAATTACCCAACGTTGATTTCAATGACCCGTATACAAAACTCCTTGACTTGGATGGTGACGGTAAAGCAGATTTGCTTATCACAGAAGACAATCTTTTTATCTGGTATCCGTCGATGGGAGAAAAAGGATTCGGGGAGTCTAAGCAGGTCTGGCAAAGCTTTGATGAAGAAAAAGGACCGCACGTTGTTTTTAATGATAAAGATCTATCCATTTTCATCAGCGATGTAAACGGTGACGGGCTGGCGGATATTGTTAGGATCAGGAATGGATCTGTATGTTACTGGCCCAATCTCGGGTATGGAAAATTCGGCGCGAAAGTAAGCATGGATAATGCGCCGGTATTCGATCATCCTGACAGATTCAATGCTGCATTTATTAAACTGGCTGATATTGATGGGTCGGGTACGACTGATATAATATACCTGGGCAGGAACTACTTTAAAGTATGGCTGAATCAAAGTGGTAATGGTTTTTTAACTTCCCCGGAAGAAATTGATCCCTTCCCTGAGATCACTAACCTGTCACAGGTTTCTGTCTTGGATTTATTCGGTAATGGAACCAGCTGTATCGTCTGGAGCAGTGTTCAGCCAAAAGATCATAACCGGCCATTGCAATATATTGATCTTGTCAACAGTAAAAAGCCGCATATTATGGTGGGCTATAAGAATAACCTCGGAAAGGAAGTTGAATTCGAATACACCACTTCCACTTCTTATTATTTACAGGACAGCATCGAAGGCAAACCATGGATTACTAAATTGCCCTTCCCTATCCATTGTCTGAGCAAAGTTATTACCTGGGACCGTATCATGAAGACGCGCTTCGCCAGCGAATATTCATATCATCACGGGTATTATGATCATGCTGAAAGAGAATTCAGGGGCTTCGGAAGAGTGGATCAAAAAGATGCTGAAGACATTACTCACTTTATCAAAGTAAGTGTAGGCGCGATGAATAATGTAAGCCAGGACAACCTGCTCCAGCATCCTGTATTAATAAAAACATGGTTCCATACCGGAGCATTTTTAGATCGTGAAAAAATATTAAATCAATTTGCACATGAATACTCACAAAATTCTGTTCATCCTGAAAATGTTCTTCCCGAACCGGAATTACCGGGTGACTTATCTGTGGATGAATGGAGACAGGCACTAAGGGCTTGTAAAAGTATGATGCTGCGGCAGGAAGTATATGCACTTGATAACAGTGCGGTAAGTGATAAGCCTTATACTGTAGATCAACATAATTGCCTGATCAAAATAATTCAGCCGAAGCTTGAAAACAAACATGGATCATTCATAGTCCTGAACAGTGAAAGTATTTCCTATCATTATGAAAGAGACCTTGCTGATCCACGTGTATCACACTCTTTCATGCTGGAAGCAGATGAGTTTGCGAACATAAAAAGATCAGCAGCACTGGTGTATTCAAGAAAGCCTTCAGGTGGACCTCAACATCGCGCAGAACAGCGCAGGCAGTATACAACGCTAACAGAAAATGATTTTACTGATCCTGTTCATACTGCCACAGATTACAGGACACCCTTATTGTACCAGGCAAAGGATTTTGAAGTAACAGGTCTGCCCGCGCCTGCAGGAAATTATTATTCACTTTCGGAAATAAAGAATGCATGCAATGCCGCCGCCTTTATTCATTATCATGTGATACCGGATGGTACGTTGCAAAAAAGACTGGTAGACTGGAACCGCGTACAATTCAGAGGTGATGATAGCATCACTGTACTTGCGTTTGGCACTATGGATTCAAAAGGGCTCATGCACCAAAAATTCAGTGCTGCTTTTAACCAGTCCCAGCTCACAAATATTTTTAATCCTAAAATAACTTTTGCAAATCTCAATGCGGTCTTGCTTGACCCGGCCAAAGGAGGATATATTTTCGCGGATAATTATTTCTGGATTCCTTCAGGGGTTACTCAATATGACGTAGCAAATTTTTTCCTCCCTGTTTCCTTTACTGATGCGTTCGGTAATACCACCCAGATCGAATATGATATTCCCCGCCATCTCTTTATTCAAAAAACAACGGATGCACTCGGCAACGAAATGAAAGTGAAAAAATTCAATTACCGGGTAATGCAGCCGTACCTGGTAGAAGATGCAAATGATAATTTGTCCGCGATACGTTTTGATGAATTCGGCATACCAATAAAAACTTTTATCATAGGCAAAAAAGGAATTGATGCAGGTGATGAATTTGATGATACATCGGTTGAGACTACCGCCAGCGACTTCCCCTCTTCTGAAATGGAATACCGCGTTTCCGAATGGTACAACCAGTCAACTAACCTTGCTTTTGACATAAACAATTATAAACCGCAGCCGAATTATATTTTTATAAAGGTCAGGGAAACGCATTACAATGCTGACAACCTTCACCAGAGTAAATTCCACGAAAGCTATACATATTTAGGCGGCAGCGGAAATGAAGTATTAAAAAAACACCAGGCGGAGCCCGGTAGTGCGATACAGGTCAATCCTGATGGCACCACCACGCTCGTAGCTGACACATCGCCCAACCTGAGGTGGGTAGGTAATGGAAGAGTTGTTCTTTCAAACAAAGGATTAAAAATAAAAGAGTACGAACCTTATTTCAGCACATCACCCTCTTTCGATGATGAAAAAGAAATGGTGGAACTTGGCGTTACCAATGTCATGCAGTATGATCCTCTCGGCAGGATGGTACGTACTGACTTCCCCGATAAAACTTTCAGTAAAATAGAATTCAGTCCATGGCTTCAAAAAACTTTTGACCGTAATGACACCGTGGATCAAAGTGACTGGTATGATCTTCGTATAACAAATCCCGATCCGGTGATTGCCACACCTGCAGAGATCAGCGCAGCGCAAAAAGCCTTCCTTCATAAGAATACTCCGGAAGTTGCACACCTTGATTCTCTTGGCAGAGTTTTTTTTACAGAAGCAGATAATGTAACCGAAAAGCTGACCACGCATATTACACTTGATATTGAAGGGAAAGAAATAAGTATAAATGATGCGCTGGACAGGACCGTAATGGAATATGAATATGATTTGTTGGGCAGGACTCTTAAACAGGTAGGCATGGATGCAGGAACCAGGTGGTTCATAATGAATGCTTCCAACACACCATTGTTACAATGGGATGATATAAATCACGAAAATGATTTTGAATATGATCAGTTGCGCAGGCCGGTGGCCTTCTCTGTAAAAACAGGTAATGCGCCTCCGGAAATATTTGCAAAAATTCAATATGGTGAATCGTTGGTCCTTGCTGCCGCAAAAGCAAACAACCTGCGTGGGATTGCTTACAAAAAATTCGACCAGTCGGGTGTACTGACAACCATAAAAAATGATTTCAAAGGAAACATGCTGAGCGGGTCAAAACAATTGGTTGCAGATTATAAAAATATAATTGACTGGACTAACATTGCTGCGGTTGCTCTGGAAGCTGAAATATTTACGAACGACATAGAATACGATGTACTCAACAGGCCTCTGAAAATTATCACACCTCATTCAGCCGGCATACCACCCAGTGAAATATATCATGGTTTTAATGAAGCCGGGTTGCTGGAAAAAGTAGAGGTAAGAATAAGAGGTGCTGCTGCCCTTACTACTTTCGTAACAAATATTAATTATGATGCGAAAGGCAGGCGTGAAGAAATATTTTATAATAACGGAACGAAATCAAAGTACATCTATGATAAAGAAACATTCAGGCTGGTACGTTTAAAAACTACCAGGAACCCTGGGCCGCAGGTATTGCTGGATCTGCAATATACTTATGACCCTGTGGGAAATGTTACCAGGATAAAAGACAATAACCACCCTGACATTTTCTTTGATGGTGAGCAGGTGGCTGCTCAAAATGATTATGACTATGATGCAGTGTACAGGCTGATAAAATCCACCGGCAGAAAACATGCAGGACAAACCGACATCCAGTCAAAGGCAACACTGCCCAATAACAATTCTTTCCGCAATCATCCTTTTATTAATAGTGCGGTCATCGATCCTAATGATGCGAACGCATTTAGAAATTATACGGAACGCTATCTCTATAACAAAGCCGGTAACATGAAACAACAAACACATGTTGCGAAAAACAGCAGTTGGACGAGAACCTTTGAATATGATAATAACAACGATCTGAATAACATGCTTACAAAAAGTTCCATTGGAGGCGATGATTATAATTATACATACGATCCGCATGGTAATATGCATGGCATGGAATCGGTACAAAATGAATTGTGGGATTTTATGGATCGTTTTAAAGAAGCAGGATTGGGTGGTGGTGGAACAGTTTATTATGTTTATGACAGTACAGGCGAGAGAATAAGAAAAGTAATAGAAAGACAAAACGGGTTGATACAGGAAAGGATTTATCTCGCCGGAATAGAAATCTACCGGGAGCGGAATAATGCCGGCACCACGCTGGAACGGGAAACACTGCATGTAATGGATGACAGGACTCGTATTGCAATGGTTGATACGCCGGTGATCGTGCCTGCGGGTAATAATGAAAACCAGTTGATCCGTTACCAGTACGATAATCATTTAAGCTCTTCAACATTGGAACTGGATGATGCAGCACAAACCATTTCTTATGAAGAATATTTTCCTTACGGAACCACCTCCTTTTCTACAATTGATGCTACCCGTGAAATTGCCGCCAAACGATACCGGTATACAGGAAAAGAACGCGATGAGGAAACCGGGTTCAGCTATCATGGGGCACGGTATTATTTACCCTGGTTACTGCGGTGGATGAGCTGTGATCCCGGTGGCTTGGTAGATGGTTTGAACTTATATTCTTATGCCAGGAACTCGCCGGTAGTTTACAAGGATTTAACAGGAAATGATTCTGAATCCGAAATTCTTAAAAAAGGCGCGGAAACTTCTGGTAAATTCAAAAGTACTGTGGAGGCAGCTCATAAAGATTACGCAGCTGGATCGGGGCTGGATGTTAAAGATTTTCTCGCCATAATCACTGTCGAATCAATGGGGAATCCCAACGACGTCTCTCAAAAAACGGGCAAATACAGAGGTTTACTTCAGTTGAGTAAAGCGGATGATTTTGACAGTCCTGAACTGAAAAAACTTAGGGAAAAGAAATTCCTTGTAACCAAAGCAGATAAGGGTTTTACTTGGACTGACAAAGGCATACTGGACCCCACTAAAAATATTCGGTTCGGTGTTTTTGTTATATCACAAAGAATGCAATTGGCAAAAGAATCAATAAACCGCCTAGACGTACTTAGAGAGAAGAGAAAAGGGTTTGAAGCCGATAAAAAGAAATGGGAAGAGGATAAGAAAAACCTGAATCAACAATTCACTGAGAAAGAGGCAGCATTAGGTGCAACAAAGGATCCGAAAGAAAGAGCAAAACTCAAAAAGGAATTGGCTGAGATTCAAAAACCAAGAGGTGAATTAAAAGCACGCGGAATACTTATTCAATCAAACCTTGATGATAATGCGGCAAAAATAAAAGTAGAAGAAGCAATGAAACCTGCTAATGATTTATTGCAAAAATTTATGACCGATAATCCTGCTGCCGCCGCCTACTTTATGCATCAGCAGGGAATAAACGGTTTCAGATCAATGCTGGCAAATCCCGGGGGTGCGGTAGACTCTTCTTTGACAGATAATATGCCCAAAGCACAACAAGCCTTAATCAAGACCAATCAACAATTCATAGACTATTGGGTTGCGCGCTTTAAAACTGCGAAGGGTTTTATTAAATAATGCAATTAAAAAACAACCAATATGGAAAATAAAACGAAACGCTTCACCTTCCCGGTAAGCGATGAAGTATTCAAAAAAGTTTATGATTCTCCTGCATCGTTGCCAGGTAAATACAAATGGCTTACACCGGATGAAGATGTAAGAGCTATTGAAAAATTATTAGGATTACCTGCTAAAACAATCGGTGCTCCTTTATGGTTGAGCGGTGACCATAAAAATTGCGGTAAATGCCGCCGCGAAATAAATTGGCTTGATATCGTTTCTTCAGCGGCAGGATCAGTGCATTCTTCTAAAATGATCGCTGAAATAATTCTTGGAGAACAAAAATTTGTAAACACAGAAGTTCCGCATGCGATCGAAGGGTTGAAATGCAGCAACTGTGGTAAGGATTTTCCTGACCTGCGCAGCTTCAAATGCCATAACTGGGCTTATGCAAAAGAAGCTATGGTAAAAGCGATCAGGGGAACGGTGAATTCAAAAAAATAAAAAATATTTATATGTCAACCTTCAATCTCCGCGGTAAAATAATCCGTAAAGCAGATAAGCAACCTATTTCCGGCCTGTACATAGAAGCTTGGGACAAAAATCCTCCGGCCAAAGAAGCAAAGGGAAGCAGTATCACTGATCCTCAAGGCATGTTCAGCATTCTTTTTGACAACAGTCTATTGTCGGAACTGCACAAAGAAGGATTCCCGGAAATTTATTTTAAAGTGTTCAGCGGGCAAACACTTTTATCGTCTACTGAAAATGAAGTAGTGGTTAACCTGCGGGGCAAACAGCCAGCAGTGGTGATTGCTGTTGACTACAACCCTGCAGCCGAAAGTGAAAGCAAGGCAAAGAAATATTTAGTAAAAGGCATCATTCTCAAAAAGGATTACAGTCCCGCAGCAGGATATGAAATTCAACTTTTCGATAAAGGACTTATAACAGATACCTTGATCGCAGGTGCAACAACTTCGGACAAGGGTGACTTCGAAGTTTCGTTTCAAAGTGATGCATTTCAACAATCAGGAAAACAAACACCCGATATTTTCCTGAAAATTACAGGTGATAAAAAAGAAACCGTTACAACAAGTGTTATCTATAATGCATCAACAGTTACGGAAATAAATTTTGTCATTGGCGGTTCGGATTTTCCTGAAGAATCAGAATTTGAAAAACTGGGAAAAAAATTAGAACCCTTTTTCAGGAACAATTCCAAAACAGAAATTAGACTTGGCGAAAACAATAACCCTTTCTTTTTGTTGGGTGAAAAAACCGGTGAGGATGAACAAAAAATTAAATGGTTTATAACAGCACACCAGCTGTCAGCTGAAACTAAAATATCTCCGGAATTTTATTATGCTCTTTTACGGGGTGGGCTTGCAAATGAACCTTCATTGCACCTGTCAGAAATATTCAGTGGCGACATCGAAAACATAACCGGTATATTAGATAAGTTCAAAAAGAAAGAAGAAGCTGACTCTTCCATCCTGGCCCTGTCACATGAAACAGATGCAACAATTACATCATTGATAAACCTCTCTGACCGTTCTGTCCCTGGGGCACTTGACTTTGCTGTCAGGAATAATATTATACCAGCCATTTTCCAATCCCGCAGGAAACAACTGGACAAAGATTGGGATGATCTGAAAACAGGATACCTGGCTAAACAAAAAAATGATTTTGAAACAATGCTTTCCTCTACGCAAATGAAATCTCAGCACTGTAAAACAGCGGCTGCATTATTTGAAAAACATAAAGGAGACATACCTGCAGTTTTAGATGAAATGGAAAAAAATAAATCCATTACATCGGAAGAGCTAAATCAGGTAAAAGCGGTAGATAAAATTAACGGGCTGCTGAATGATGCCTCTGCATCAGCGGAACTGCAATCAAAACTTAACATTAAACACCCCGATGAGGTAAGGAAACTGGCAAAGCTTTCCGAAAAAGAATGGAAGGATATTCTTTATTCCAAAGGGAATAAATCTGGTGCTGCTGATAAAAAAATCAGGGACGTTATGTCCTCACTTGAGCAGCAATTTCCTACTGCCGCTTTTGCCGGCAGGCTTGAAAGAGACAACAAAAATAAATTCAGTGCCAAAACTTCTATACTGAAATTCTTTGAAAATTATCCTGAAACAGAATTGCATAAAACAAACTTTGATCTTCTTTTTCATAAAAAAGGAAAAGACATTAAAAAAGAAATGGACAATGCAGGGGATGTAAAAACAGAATTGAAAAAAATACAGAGAGTATTCAAGCTGGCGCCATCCTATGAAAAAGTGAAGGTGCTGCTGGATAATAATATTCACTCTGCGCAGTCTGTTTACAATTTGGGAGAAAGGCGTTTTGTTGAAAAAGTTTCAAATGGTATCATCAGCGCGCAGGATGCAAAAAAAATATACAGGAAAGCAGAACAAACTTATGCCGCAGCCATTGCCATCCTCGGTGATATCAAATCCATGGAACATGGAGCTGCATTAAAAGTATTGCCCGACGTAACCAAAACGTACAACAATCTTAAACACTCTACCATAAAGGATTTTCCTGATTGGGAAACGCTTTTTACTGCTACCGATATATGTGAATGTGAAGATTGCAGGTCAGTTTATAGCCCGGCTGCTTATCTGACGGACCTGTTGAAATTTCTGAATAAAAGAGGTTCAACGACTGCTATGGTATCTGCAAAAGAGATCCTTTTCAAACGCAGGCCGGATATTGGTGAAATTGATCTTAACTGTGATAACAGTCTTGTACCCATTCCGTATATCGACCTTGTCTGTGAAACTCTTGAGGACGCACTTTCCGATCCGCCGGTTATTCTTGCTGCAGGAATTGAACCGTTACTCGTGGAAGGTATCATTCATGCAAATGTTGTTGCTGAATTCATTTCAAAAAATCTTCCCATAGCAAATGATGCAGCCGTTACCATGGGTGTGGCTCCAACTGAATGGTTCATCCGCGATAAACAGTATACCTATAAAATTAAAAAAACAGGAGTCCAGTTAGCCGCAAAAATTATTAAACAGACACATGGTACAGCTGCAGAACGCAAAGCTATCCCGGAATATATAAATTATACAGTGTATGATAACCAGATGAAAACCGCTGTGCATCCCGTTTCATTACCATTTGATCTTAGCTGGGAAGAATGCAGGGCCTACCTGGATAAGATAGGAATTAATAAGGCACTGTGGATGGAAGTGTTTAAAAATAAAGTTACCTCCCTGCCCGGAGCAAATGAAACTGCAGGCGAATATATTGGCTTATCACCCATCGAAAGAAATATAATCACTACACCAAATGTGCCTGCACAAAACCAGTTTTGGGGAGGCCTTGTTGATATTGATAAGGTCTCTGTTTTTCTGCATAAATCAGAACTGACCTATAAACAACTGCGTGAACTGCTGAGAACAAAATTTATTAATCCCACCTCCGATTCTGATATTGTGCATTCCGATAGTTCATGTGATACAGAGCAAAAGAGAATATCAAATCTTACAACGGCGAAGCTTGATCGCATAAACCGCTTCTTAAGGTTATGGAGAAAAACAGGATGGCAGATGTGGGAATTGGATAACGCTGTCATGAATGTAAAGATCGGCAACACTATTCTGGATGATGCTTTCCTGATACAATTAAAAGATTTTGACGAACTCAGGAAATCACTAAAACTAAAACCCGAAGAAGCGCTTGGCTATTTTGGAGATCTGAATAACATCGACTCGAAATCGCTTTACAGTAAACTGTTCCGGAATAAAGTAATACTTGATCCGCTGCCGGATGTATTTAAATCGGAACTGGTAACGGAAAACCCTTTCACAAACCCGGCGCCTGCTGAACGCACTGTAACAGGGCAGTTAAAATCGCTGGCAGCGGTGCTTAAACTAAAAGAAGAAGAGGCGGCGCAAATACAAACAATATCTCTTACAGATGATAATTTATCCTTATCAAATATCAGTGTGTTCTACAGGATCGCATCACTGATCAGGAAACAAAAGCTCAGCGCAAAGGAATATTATATCCTGTTTGATATACTTAATACAGGCGCATTGTTCGATGTATTTTCATCTCCTGCAAAAACAAAAGAATTCCTGGAAATAGTTAAGCTGGTTAAAGCTTCTAAATTCTCAGTGTACGATCTCGCGTATCTACTGTTGCACAGGAATGAAGGCCCAAAGATCCTCATACCCACAGATGAAAAAATTACTGCATTCATTACAAAAGGACGGGTAGCTTTTCAAAAGATAAAAGATGATCTGGAAAGTATAACAGGATTGCCGGATGAGGTGGGCAAAATAATTTTAGGAAAACTTTCTTCGCTTGATGAAACAGCTATCAACCAGGCAGTACAGGTATTCAATGGAGGATCTTCTTTAAGCACAGCATCAAGGAATATTTTTCTTGACAACAGCTTTGGTGCTATGATAAGCACCGGCACCATAAAAGCAAAACTCAATGCACGCGATGCTGCACCTGCAAACCTGAAAGACCAGGCAACAAATGATGCATGGGATGAACTCAATAAACTGCTGAAGGAATTTTTACAGAATGATGCATCAAGGCAGGCAATTGTACAATTGCATACTGAACAATTTAAATTAGCAGAAGATACATCCAGGGCTATACTCGCCAACGTTCAGCTGCAGGGAACCGCGGTTCCGATCTTTGATCATTGGTTTAATGCAGGCATACTTGCCAAAGACGCATTAGGGAATTATCTCAATGCAATAAGCAACGCCACCTTCCCGGATCTGTTTAGGAGTTACCTACTCATTGATAAAATTGGTTTACTCCAGGCAAAGATGCCGCTGCAGCAATCGCTCGTGGAACTGTTGATTTCAAACGCCGCTGATTTTGGGATACTAAAATACAATGAGCTTCCGGTTGCAGCACCGGTTATTAATTCAAACTTTGAAAAGTGGAAAGAATATGTTCAGCTTCGTCAGTTCAGTTTACTTTACCCCGACAATGATAACGGAACACTGGCCACGTCTTTAAAATTGCTGCTTCCTGCGGCGGCACCGGAAGCAACATTCTTAGAATCTTTTTCCGCTTATACCGGTTGGGACAATGCAGAGCTTACAGAACTGCGTTTACAGTTGGGGCTCGCTTACCCGGCTGATTATAAAAAGCCATCATCCTGCATGTACCTTGATAAGTGTATGAACAGGCTCGTCACTTCGACAATGATGGCATCACAACTTCCTTTGATCATTAAAGCAGTGCCTTTAAGTGCAGATGCGATTGCCGTAAAGAATTTGATTAAATCAAAATATGATAATGAACAATGGCTGAATACTTCTTCAAACATCCAGGCATCTACCCTGGACAGTAAGGGAATAAGAGAGAAAAAAAGAGATGCATTAATTTCTTACTTCACACATCATACTGTGAATGGCTTAATTTTTAAAGATACGTATGAGCTTTACGGCCATTATTTACTCGATGTTGAAATGGGCAGTTGCGAAGTAACAACACGGATATTACAGGCAAACCTTTCTGTCCAGTTGTTTGTGCAGAGGTGCCTGATGAATATAGAACTGGAAGTGATAGCTGATGAAACAGCTGATGATGGATGGAAACAATGGCCATGGATGAAACTGTACCGCGTTTGGGAAGCCAACCGCAAAGTTTTTCTGTATCCTGAAAACTGGATAGAGCCTGAACTGCGGCTGGATAAATCTTATTTTTTCCGGGAATTGGAAAATGACCTGATGCAAAACGAGATCACACAGCCGAATGTGGAAAATGCATATTTAAGTTACCTTGAAAAATTAGATAATGTTGGAAGGTTGGATGTAAGCGGCTACTATTATGAAGAAGAAACCTATACCCTGTATGTATTCGCAAGGACATATGATGACCCTCATTTATACTATTGGCGTAAATGGGTTGAAGACAGCTACTGGACGCCGTGGGAAAAACTGGATCTTGAAATAAATGCTACGCATGTTATCCCGCTGGTAATTAACCGCCGCCTGTATTTGTACTGGCCTGATTTCAGGGAAAAATCGGTGGAAACAAGTTCTACCAATGTGCCGCAGGTTAATCAATCGAGTTTTCCGATAGACAAGCCGCAGAAGTTTTGGGAAATAAGACTTTCGGTGAGTGAATTCAGGAATAAAAAATGGACTCCAAAAAAGATTTCAACCACCTTTGTTACAACGCATACGTTACCGACACTTGTTCCGAAAGAAAATTTTTCCTTCATACCGCTCGACCTCCTCGATATTCCCGGCATTGATAAATACCTCATTGGATGTTTTGAAAATACCAGTCCGGATAATTCATCAGATTACAAATATCATGATGCATCCTCTCATTCTTATTTTGAACTGGGTGGCTGTCACGGCACACCTGAATTATTAACCGACAACAGTGTGATTGGACTTGTGCACAAGCCAATCATACCACAGTTTCAAAAAAGTGAACTTTTGTTTTTGGAAAGCCATGAATCAGATGATTCAAGTTCCGACACACTTGCCTACCAGCAGGGAAATTTATTTATTAACCACCAGGATATATTGAAAAAAACGCCGGGTTTGTTCAGGGCGCCGGTTCCTTCACAGCTAAGTTTTTTTGATAAAATACTGATCTGGTTTTACTGGTCATGGATACAGGTCCTTGAGAAAACCAACATTAAGTACGGAAGGGAGTGGCCATTCCCCTATCCCACCGGGACGTTGTTGCCTTTCTTTTATGAGGATAAAAAAAGGACATTCTTTGTGCTGCAGGAGATCATTCTTTATGAAAAGAAAAGAGGAAAAGACAATGCAGGAAATAATAATATACAGTTTACTGAATTATTTTATACAGATATCCTCAGAGTCATACAGGAATATTTCAGGACAGGCGTATTGCCTGATCTTATAAAGCCTTACTTCGAAAATGGGAAAAAACCAGGCATAGCATTCATGCTGAAGTTTACCAACTTCTATCATCCATATGTATGTTTCCTTATTAAACAATTATACAAACACGGCCTGGATGGAATGATGAAAAGGGAAGTCCAGTTACTGGATAAAGTAAAATTCCCTGAACTCAAAGATTTTAGTTTTAAGGATGTGTATGATCCGACGTGGCTGGTGAATCCAGGCTTGCCGAAAGCCGGTGATCCGTTTCCTTCGTATCCAAAAGAAACAATTGACTTTGAATCCGCAGGCAGTTATTCGGATTACAACTGGGAATTGTTTTTCCACGCACCTTTAATGCTGGCGGTAAGGCTTAGTAAGAACCAGCGGTTTGAAGAAGCACAGCACTGGTTCCATTATATATTTAATCCGACAGATACTTCTTCTCACCCCTCACCGCAAAAATTCTGGAATACAAAACCGTTTTTTGAAAGAGATCACCAGCAGTATATTGATGAGCGGATAGATAATATTTTGACAATGATTAACGGCGGCGATGCTAAACTGATTAAACAGGTTGAACAATGGAGAAGGAACGCGTTTCAGCCACACCTTATCGCTAAATTCAGAACGGTGGCTTACCAGAAAACAGTGGTAATGAAATACCTCGACAACCTGATAGACTGGGCCGACAACCTTTTCAGGAGTGACAGGCGTGAAGCCATTGGTGAAGCGACACAACTTTATATTCTTGCTGCCGAAATACTGGGACCAAAACCGGTTGTAATTCCAAAGCACGTTGAATCACCGGTATTGAATTTCAACCAGCTGGAACCGAAGCTGGATGCATTTTCAAATGCAATGATCAATGTTGAAAATTTTATTCCCTTCTTTGAGACCGATATTGATGATATAGATATAGCAGCGCCACTGCCTGCATTGGAAACTTTTTATTACTGCATTCCTAAAAATGAAAAGTTATTGGATTACTGGAAAAGGATCGGCGAACAATTATTCAAAATAAGGCATTGCATGAATATCGACGGCATCGAAAGGCAACTTGCATTGTTTGATCCTCCCATTGATCCGGGATTACTGGTTAAGGCCGTTGCATCCGGACTCAGCATTGGTCAGGCTATAGCAGGATTAAGCGCTCCCCTTCCGCAATACCGGTTTTTAACGATAGTGCAGAAAGCAAATGAATTTTGCAATGAAGTAAAATCACTTGGCGGGGGGCTGCTTGCTGCATTGGAGAAAAAAGATGCTGAAGCAATGTCTCTTTTGCGGTCAACACAGGAGATACGTATGCATGAGGCGATAAGAGAGATCAGGAAAAAACAAATAGAAGAAGCTAAAGTAAATGTCGAAAGTCTTGTAAAAACAAAGAACCTGACGGAAGAGAAAAAGAAATATTATGAAGGTCTGAGTTATATGAACCCCGCTGAGATCATTGCTTTCACTCTATCGACAGCTGCTACCGCGCTCGATGTTGCCATTGCCGCAGGCTATGCATTATCGGGTGGTTTAAAACTCATCCCGCAGATCGTTGGCGGCGGATCAGGCTTTGGCGGATCGCCTCATGTGGTGGTGGATATCGGTGGTGAGCAGTTCGGAGATTCTGCAGAAGACCTTGTTAAAACGATTTCTTCGATTTCACAGGCGCTTGATAAAGGAGCCTCCCTTGCTTCCACACAGGGCTCTTACATGAGGCGCCAGGAAGAATGGGATTTCCAGGCAATACTTGCAACAAAAGAACTGGTGCAGATAGACAAACAAATTGCAGGCGCAGAAATAAGACTTGCCATGGCTGAGAAAGAATTGGAAAATCATGAATTGCAGATTGAACAGTCGAAGGAAACAAAAGCATTCATGGAAAATAAATTCACCAACCTTGAATTATACAACTGGATGATAGGCCAGATCTCCGGCGTTTATTTTCAGTCTTACCAACTGGCATTTGATGTTGCAAAAAAAGCAGAACGCTGCTACAGGTTTGAGCTTGGACTCGAAGATTCAGATTTTATTCAGTTCGGTTATTGGGACAGCATGAAAAAAGGTTTGCTGAGTGGTGAAAAACTTTGTCTTGATATTCACCGGATGGAATCATCCTGGTATGATCAGAACAAAAGAGAATTTGAGATCACGAAGCATATCTCTCTTGCCCAGCTTGACCCGCTTGCACTGCTTACACTCAAACAAAATGGTGAATGCTTTGTAAATCTTCCGGAAGAGATCTTTGACCTGGATTACCCTGGACATTATTTCAGGAGGATCAAATCAGTTGCTGTTTCAGTGCCATGCATAATAGGTCCTTACAATAATCTGAATTGTACACTTACCATTTTAAAGAGCAGGACAAGAACTTCTGCCCTTTCAACTGTTGACTATAGTATAGCACCCGGCGATGCCGATGATGGTTTTACATATAACTACTCCACCATCCAGCAGATGGTTACCAGCAGCGGGCAAAATGATGCAGGTATGTTTGATGTAAACCTGAAAGATGAAAGATACCTGACATTTGAAGGCCATGGTGCAATCAGTGAATGGAAGATTGAAATAAATAAAGATTTCAAAAATTTTGATATGGATACCATCAGTGATGTGATCCTCCATGTGCGTTATACAGCAAGACAGGGCGGTAAGGTGTTGGCAAATACAGTAAAAACACAGTTAATCTCAAATTTTGATAATATTATCAAAACTGCTCAGAACGGAATAGGCTTTTTTAAACTGGTAAGCATGAAATCAGAATTCCCGACAGAACTCCACCGCTTATTACATTCCGCCGCAGCACCTCATAAAGTGGATATGGGGTTCGGTGCGAATAATGTCCCTTATTGGCTGAGTGGCAAAACGCTTGAATTTGATGGTGCAGCAAGCGCACAATGGGTATACATAAAATTCAAGCCAGGACAGAATGTGAATATCAACACTATGCAGTTGAACGGGCAGCAGGTGGACTTTGCGCCTCCAGCATCGCTTGGAGAATTAAAGAGAGGTTCATCAACCCAAAGCGGGGACTTATTCGGCACATGGACAATTGATACGGGTGCTGTTGCTTTGAATCCATCAAAAATTGATGACATCTTATTGCTGGTAAAATATATCATAGTGTAATTATTAAGCATGTTAATTACACCTACTCAAATTGAGTAAATCTGTTGCTATTGATAAAGTAGTCATTTTACTGCATAATTTCGTCTCAGGTGTTTTTCATAGGTTAGCAACGGCCAGTCTTTTTTAAGACAGGCCTTTTTTATTATACCTCTGTAAAAATTTGACGGAATAAAAGTCCTTTCCCAAACAATCTTAGTCTCCCATAATATTTCATCCAGCCTACCTTGTATGCATAAACATGCAACGTGAAAAAGAATATCGCTCTTTCCTTAATGAATAATACTCGTGATGAAAAGATATTAAAGAGGTTCGGTAGTAACTTAAAAAGTATTAGAAAAACTAAAAGGTTAAGTCTACGCAAACTTGCAGATATTGTGGCTGTAGGCTATAGTCAAATACATAGAATAGAAAAAGGAGAAAGCAATCCTATATTGATGATGGTTTATGCATTAGCTGAGGCGTTAAATATTAAAATATCAGAATTGCTTATTTCATAAAAATAAAAAACTGACTCTCAGAAGCTGTTTGGAAAGGAGAATTTATTTCAGATAGGGAAGATGATGAACATAAGATTTTATTATTCCAAATAGATGCATTTTTATGTTGAAGTATATTATACAAAGTATTTAAGTTATCAGTAAGTTCAGATCATTTTCTTCAACGGAACAGCTGAAACCGTATTTGGAGCAGATTGATTTGGTGAGAAGATTAAATGCATGAATATACCAATAAAGTTTTTTTGCGGAATAGTGTCAATACAATTTTAGTTAAAAGTTTCTAATCATCATGAGGTTGACACCATGACATTATTTTCCAACTCCCATAATAGGAATAATAATTTACGCCTTCTATTTAAGTGAGAATGTTTGCTGTTTATTATTTGTGATCATTTAGAACCATGGTTTCAGCAATGGCCCCAATTACCCATGGGGCTGTATTTTCCTGGTCCTTAGGTTTATTGCCATTATGTGTAAACTCATTCCCAGTATTTAAAAAATCGACTGCATGAACAGTTTCATGGATTAGCGTATTAACAGCTATGCTTAAAGAAAAATTTCCCGTAGCGTCTTTACCAAATAGTGAACGGCTGATCTTGATTTTATCACTTGTCGTAGTAGCAGCATTGGCAATTGGTTTTATTTTTCTAGCGATTTTAACATCCTGATTTGCTTTTTCCATTCTGTCAGCTATCTCCCTCCCAGATAGCTGTGAATTGTCAAATTTTGGATATTTACGAATTTCATCATAAAAATATTTACTATTCAAAATTTCATTTGCTTTTTTTACAGCTGCTATTACATTTACATTCCGACCGTTATATACAAGTTTAATATGTGATTGACAAATTGCAGACTTAAGCATAAAAAAACATAATAAGATTATAATAAACTTTTTCATTGTATCATTTTTTTTTTAGATAAACCAGTTATTAATTGCTTGATAAACTTCTTTTAAAGAATAAAATTAATACTTGCAAGATTTGAAAAAAGTTACTCAAAAAAATACCGTATTAATACGGTATTTTTTAATTGAGCTGAATTTTATATTGCATGGACCAAAACTGATTAAAATGAAAAATTCTAAACTCATCCAATTCATCGGCTTAATCTTTATACTTCTGAATGTAAACTGTAATACTTCTGATAAATCTTCTGTTAGTACTGATGACAGAAAAGATTCCATCATGATTGAAAATATTGACACTACGTACAAAAAACCCATTGACGTATCGAAAATTCATATTGATACAAATGTGATTAAATCACAGTATAATATACTAAAAAACCAAGAAATCTTAATTAAAGCACATAATAATGTTTTCAAAAGGGAGGCATTAAATAATATAGTTTTACAAATGAGTTCTTTTACCGCCCTAATTGATACAACTTCCATTTCTCAGGTTAAATCAAATTGCATGTATCCATCAACTATCAGGGATCTAAAAGACGGAATTTCTCTTCAAGCTTATGATTTTAAAAAAGGAGATGAATATTCATTGGGATTAATGGGTTTCTTCAATGTATCCCTACAAACTGATGAACGAATTACCGTAGTTGAATTTTCTCAAACAGGAAGCTCAGTTTGTGACAATAAAACTCTCTCATACGGAATAGGCGCTAGGCTTTTGCTACAAGTGATTAAGAAAAAGAAAAATGCAAAATTGGAAACACCGCAACGAATTACAGCAAGTGTAATTTTTGATAGAGCAGAGGTAAAGTATAGTATAAAAACATTTGGTATTACGGGACCCAAAACAGCTCCGTTAATAAAATCAGGAACTCTTTCTGAAAATACTTACAATGACTTTATTAACGCAATTGCAGATTTAATAGTTGATGCTTATAAGCCAAATTCTGAATATATCATTACACCTCAGTATCTTCCTCTAAAACAATGATTCCAGTTTCATTTGAAACATAATAATCATAATAGACTTAACAGAACAGTTGGAATGAAACAAAGGCAGTTTGAAAAGAGTATGTGTTTAGGATAGGGAAATGATGAACATAGCTTTTAAATTATCTGGCGGATTTTTTTAAGTAAGGTTTATTATCATACATTATTTGAGATCATGAGAAAGTCGAGATCTTTAGGAATAAAGATACTTTCGAATCTATTAGTCATGAGGTAGGACACCATATTGCAGGCTTTAGCAGGCACGCTAGTCAGTTAGAGAGTGAACTTGATGCAGACTATTGGAGAGGGTATGTTTTACAAAAACTAGGGGCGAGCAGGGATGCATCAACAAAATGCATTCTGAAATATGGTACTGAAAATGATACAAACTTCCATCCTAATAAATATAAAAGATCACAAATGATACTGACAGGTTGGACGGATATGCAAAATGGATCGTGATTCAAAGCGATGTGAAAATTGCAATTAGAATGATGCTTTTTCAGTCTGATTTAGAATCAAAGAAGAAGTTATGTACCTCATAAATTAGGTCATCTTTTGTATCAAAATTTGTTTCCGAATTATACGAATTTTGAAAATGTTTTAGATACCGTATAAGTACGGTTGTTTGAAATCACCAACCCTGTTATTTTAGCAAACTTCTGTCGATCCATCCTTAGAATCATCTACTGCTGAAAAATTCATCACTAAAATTTACTGCTATGAAGAGTATCATACATTTTATTGGTTTTTGCTTTTTGTATTGCGCTATTTTTGCCACGGAAAGTAAGGCGGCCGTAAACCTTATTATTAGTGGAGGTATTGTTCCGACTTCAATGTATAATGGTGCATCCTACCCCATTACAATATATGTTCAGAATACTGGGACAACTTCTACAACAACTTCTTTTATAGTAAATATAAGTATTAATACTGCTTCCACTTATAATGGAGGCCAGAGTTATCTTACTCAATTTACGGTTAACGGTCTTGCTGCAGGGGCATCCAAAACGCTGAATACAACAATAACTATCCCCTGTACATATTCCACAGGCACAACATATATACTTGCAGGTGCAGATGCCGTAAACTCCGTTTTTGAAGGTTGTGTGGCTTGTGAATCTGATAATAACACTCCATTTGGTGTACTGATTAAAAGTCTTCCGGATCTGACTCCCCTCGCCTATTCATTATCTTCATCATCAGTTGGCGCCGGAAATTCCCTTACTGCAAGTTTCGCGGTAAATAATGACGGGGGCTCCCCTGCCGGAAATTTTAATATAGGATTTTATCTTTCATCTTCATCTACCCTGAACATAAGCCAGGCTATAAACCTTGGAGGATATACGTCCCCTTCAGTACCGGCATGCGGGCAAACCTTGCTTCTTTCCAAATTGCTAACAATACCTGCAGGGACTTGTACCGGAAGCTATTTTTTGCATATATGGATTGATGATGGAAACACAATTACCGAAGTTGATAATCAGAATAATTTTCAGAACAAACCAATTACAGTTACCGGAGGCACAGCTCCCCCAATTCCGGTTTCGACAACCGAAAGCGCAATTGGACAAACTAGTTTTCAGGCAAACTGGAACGTTGTACAGGGTGCAGCAGGCTATAAACTTGATGTTTCTAGCAGTAACATTTTTGCAACATATATTACAGGTTACAATGGCTTGGATGTTGGAAATAACAATTTAAAAAGTGTTAACGGGCTTACGTGCAATACTCCTTATTATTACAGAGTACGTGCGTATAATAGTTGTAACAATCAAAGTGCTGCTTCTACAGTTATTTCAGTCACTACTTCTGCTTGTTCCTGTATCCCTCCTGTAACACCAACAGGATTGAAACAGGCTTCTTCAACAACAAATTCAATATCACTTTCATGGAACGCATCTGCAAACGCACAGTCATATATTATTAAAGACTGTAACTCCGGAACTACTTACA
>JAQBNL010000024.1 GCA_028288585.1 Chitinophagaceae bacterium
GCATTTTTAGCAAGAAAAAAGATAAATCTTCAGCCACAGGCTGGAATTATGATGATAAGAATTATGGAAATTTCCATGTATTAAAGGCCAAAGAACAAAAGGCTGGCCCGGGGCTTATTTTTGTTCAGGGTGGCACTTTTACAATGGGTGCTAAAGAAGAAGATGTAATGGGCGACTGGAATAATATCCCACGCCGTGTTACAGTAAACTCATTTTATATTGATGAAACTGAAGTAGCTAACGTTCACTACCGCGAATATTTATATTGGCTCGGAAATACATTCGATAACGATACTATGGTAATGAGCCGTGCTTTACCTGATACATTAGTTTGGAGAAGTGAATTGGCGTTTAACGAACCTTATGTTGAATATTATTTCAGGTATCCTGCTTATAATTATTATCCTGTAGTTGGTGTAACATGGGAACAGGCTCACGACTTTTGTATCTGGAGAACAGACCGTGTTAATGAAAAAATATTAATTGATAAAAACTATTTAAATAAGAAAGCACCTCTATCAGCAATGAAACAGGGAGGTGGAGACCAAACCTTTAATACCGATACTTATTTAATGAACCCCGAGCTTATTCAAAATAAAACCGCACCTAAAAAAGGTGGTTTAAAAGATGTAAGCGGCAGAACAAGAAAAGTAATAACATTTGAAGATGGATTATTATTACCGGGTTATCGTTTACCCACCGAAGCTGAATGGGAATATGCAGCTTATGGTATAATTGACCAAAATCCCAATCCAAAAAAGAAAGAGAAAAAGCGTGGCGAAGAGTTGATAGCAAACCAGCAGGTGTATTCATGGAGCCACAATGTAAATGGCATGCGTGATAACCGCCGTGGAAGCTGGCAGGGACAATTTTTAGCAAACTTTAAAAGAGGTAATGGTGATAATATGGGTATTGCAGGTGGCTTAAATGACCGTGCTGCTATACCGGGGCCAATTAAATCTTTTTATCCAAATGGATACGGCGCATATAACATGAGTGGTAACGTGAGTGAGTGGGTTGGCGATGTGTACAGGCCTCTTACCTCTACTGATGAAGATGATTTTAACCCTTATCGCGGTAATAAATTCCAGAAGTTTTATAAGAATTCATCCGGTGAATACGAAAGAGATACATTAGGCCGTTTGAAAAAAGTTGATGTAACCGATTCAGAAAGTGTTAACCGCCGTAATTATCAAAAAGGAAATGTAATCAATTATTTAGATGGTGATTCTTCATCCGGTGTAAGTTATGGCTATGGTATCTCGTCTTTAATAAGTGATAAATCAAGAGTTGTAAAAGGCGGAAGTTGGAATGATATGCCTTATTGGTTATCTCCCGGCTCACGCAGATATCTTGAAGAAGACCAGGCAAGCAGCACAATCGGTTTCAGGTGCGCTATGACGAGACTTGGAAGCCCTGAAGGAAATGGATTTAAAGAAGGAAATATCTTTGGAAAGCGTAAACAGAACAGCAGGAAGAAAAAATAAATAATCAGGAAGAATATATTCAAAGCCTCTCACGAAAGTCTGAGGCTTTTTTATTTGCCTTAACTCGCGGATAACCCGGCAAGCTATGATTTAGGTAGATTAAATAGATTATTAAAATTTGATACTGAACTCTAATTTATAATTTCTCTTTGTAAAATTTATTTTTTGAATTCTTTAGTTGAAATTTGTTTTCATGGAGATAAAAGATCTTTATAAGCTTTACCTGCAGTACCCTTCAATAAAAACGGATACCAGGCAAGTAGTGAAAGGCGATTTATTCTTTGCATTAAAAGGACCAACTTTTAATGGCAATCATTTTGCAAAGCAGGCCATAGACGCAGGTGCAGCTTATGCGGTGATAGATGAAGAATTAAATTTTGCTGATGAAAAACTTATTAAAACAAATGATGTACTGGTAACACTGCAGCAGTTGGCAAAATATCATCGTGAGCAATTTACTATCCCCTTTATTGCCATAACAGGCAGCAATGGAAAAACAACTACCAAGGAATTGGTGCATGAGGTTTTATCGTCTTCTTATAAAACGTATACAACAGAAGGCAACTTAAATAATCACATAGGTGTTCCTTTAACTATTCTCAAAATTAAGAGTGATGCAGAAATAGCTGTAATAGAAATGGGCGCTAATCATCAAAAAGAAATTGAAGGATATTGTTTATATGCCCTGCCCACACATGGCCTCATAACCAATTTAGGTAAAGCACACCTTGAAGGTTTTGGCGGGATAGAAGGCGTAAGAAAAGGGAAAGGAGAATTATTTAATTTTCTTAAAGCAAACAATGGAACTGCATTTGTAAACAACGACGATAATTATATTAAACAGATCAGCGCCGGTATAAAAAACATTATTACTTATGGAACTTCAGAAGGATCTGTTGCAGGAAAAACAATAAGCAGTTCTTCTTTTTTAGAAGTTGAGATAACTAAAGGCGCCAATATCAGGGCGATAAAAACACAATTAGTAGGGCAATATAATTTACCTAACGTGCTTGCAGCAGTAACGATTGGTAAACATTTTAATGTTCCCGATGAAAAAATAAAAATGGGGATTGAGAATTACACTCCATCCAACAGCCGCTCACAATTAATAAAGCAAGGTACCAATACAATAATCCTGGACGCTTACAATGCAAACCCGGCAAGCATGAAAGCCGCTATTGAGAATTTTGCATCAATGCAGGGACAAAATAAAATATTACTGATCGGGAGTATGATGGAACTGGGAGAAGAAAGTGAAAAAGAGCATAACGATCTGATAAAACTTATAGATCGGTTTCAATGGAGTAATGTAATATTGGTTGGTGATAACTTTAAAAATATAAAACATTCATACCTTCATTTTGATGATTCGGCAAAGGCGAAAACATGGTTGACTGATCAACATCTGCAGCATTCACACCTGCTGATAAAAGGTTCCCGCAGCATGCAGATGGAAAAAGTATTGGAATTGGATTAACTAATAACTTTAATAAAAACTAAACATGACCGGTATCATCCCAAAAGCAATCAACATATTTATTTGTATGTTTTTTCTTATGACAAATACAATGGCGCAACGCTTAGGAATATTTGAAAACGAAAATGATGTAGGCGCTGTACTTCATCCCGGCTCTCTTGCATATGATCAGCAATCAGAAAAATATACTCTGTCAGGATCGGGAGCAAATATTTGGCTTGCTAATGATGAATTTCATTATGCATGGAAAAAGATGAAAGGAAATTTTATTGTACAATGCCGGGCAAATTTTTCAGGCAAGGGAACTGATCCTCACCGCAAACTGGGATGGATGGTGCGATCTTCTTTACATACTGATGCGCCTTGTGTTAATGCAACTATTCATGGTGATGGACTTACTTCGCTTCAGTTCCGTAAAGAAGCAAATACAAATATGCAGGAATTGAAGTTTGATATAAAGGCCCCTGATATGATTCAATTGGAAAGAAGAGGAAAAATTTTTATCATGTCTGTTGCTCATTACGGTGAACCTTACGTGATAGAAAAAATTTCTGATGTTGATGTAGGCGATGAAGTGTATGTTGGACTTTTCATTTGTTCACATAATAAAGATGTGATTGAAACTGCAACGTTTAATAATGTACGCATCATTGTTCCTGCAAAGGAAAATTTTGTTGCATACAAAGATTACATAGGAAGTACTATAGAAATTTTTGATCTTTCTTCGGGGAATCGTAAAAAAGTATACACTGCACCCGCATCATTACAAGCCCCTAACTGGACACCGGATGGCAAATCTTTACTCTATAACAGTAATGGCCTTATTTATAAACTTGATCTCAGCAAAAAAATACCGCAACAATTAAATACAGGGAACGTTCGAAATAATAATAATGATCATGTAATTTCTTTTAACGGGAAAATGCTTGGGCTTAGCTCCGCCAGTCCCGATGGAAAATACAATTCAGTTGTGTATACAGTACCTGTAACGGGTGGTTCGCCAAAACAAATAACTCCTGGCGGCCCATCTTATTTACATGGCTGGTCGCCGGATGGTAAATATCTTATTTATACCGGGCAGAGAAATAATGAATTTGACATTTATAAAATTCCTGCAACAGGAGGTGATGAAATTCGGCTTACCACATCTTCCGGGCTTGACGATGGCTCAGAGTTTAGCCCTGATGGTAAGTATATTTATTTTAACTCTGTACAAAGTGGCACCATGCAAATATGGAGAATGAAACCTGATGGAAGTGATAAAACCCAACTAACCTCTGATGAATATAATAATTGGTTTCCGCATGTGTCACCGGATGGTAAATGGATTGTCTTTTTAAGTTTTATGAAAGATGTAAAACCTGATGACCATCCCTTTTATAAACATGTTTATTTACGAATGATGCCGATAAGCGGAGGACAGGCTAAAGTGATTGTATACTTATATGGCGGGCAGGGATCTATCAATACGCCTTCGTGGTCACCCGACAGTAAACGGTTTGCTTTTGTAAGCAATTCAGAATAGATTAATTAGTGATATGGAAAAAGTTTCGGAAACAGGGCAAGGTCAAATTTTTACAACGTAGATTTGCAAACATTTTTGGAGACTTGTCCGAGTGGTTGAAGGAGCACGCCTGGAAAGTGTGTATACGGGAAACTGTATCGAGGGTTCGAATCCCTCAGTCTCCGCATTAAAAAATATTGTGTAATAAAAAAGCCCCGTATTTCGGGGCTGATTAATTTCTAGAGTTACGAAGCATAGATTGGCTTTTCAGGATAGATTCTTCTTTGGCTATTTGGATATTTCTGAAGCAAAGATCATTAAATAAGACATTTGGGGTTGTAGCACACCAAAGGAATTATATGTAGAGGATATTCTATATCTGATAGAAGTAATGCTGCTTTTTCAATCCTATAAGTTTAGCTGTATGGGATAGTATAAAATCAAAATCAGATACCCATCCCCATTAAAAAGATTCAGATCTCCGGTCTTTACATTCTAATACATCTGGCATAATTCCTGTTGAACAACTCTTATTAATCAACATTAAAATTTATTTTATGCCAACAGGAAATAATAAAAACAAAAGAACAAGCTCAGGGAATACAAAAAATCCAGGCAGTAAAAATTCCAAATCTGATGCAGGTTTGGCTAACAGTATGCCAGCGGTTCCCAAAGCCAGAGACAGGGCTAAGGAAATGGATTTTAAAAGAAGAGGTGATGCTGAAAGCAATGAGCTTTAAATTGTCTCTTTTAAATTTTATAAGCACCGCTTCCGTGGTGCTTTTGTTTTAACTGCACCTTATCTAACTAAATTTTATTTTTGCTGAATGAAACGCTCCGGCTCTGCTGACCTTCCTTTACATGGCGGCCATGTTCCCAAATGGCTTAGCGAACGTATGGCAAAACTTGGTCTTGCTATTACAGAATCCATCATTACAGAATATGGCAAAGCAGAAATTTTAAGAAGACTTAGTGATCCTTTCTGGTTTCAAAGCATGGGTGCAGTTATGGGCATGGACTGGCATTCATCGGGTATAACAACTTCGGTAATGGGCGCTTTGAAAAGAGCTATCAATCCAAAAGCAAAAGAACTCGGCATATACATTTGCGGCGGTAAAGGAAAATATTCAAGGCAAACGCCTGCAGAGTTGATAGCATTTGGAGAACGTACAGGAATTGATGCAGATAATTTAGTTAGAGCAAGTAAGTTGAGTGCTAAAGTTGATAATACGGCCATACAGGATGGCTTTCAATTATACCTGCATAGTTTTATTGTTAGTGATACCGGCGACTGGACAGTTGTACAACAGGGAATGAGAGAAAATTCTTCTACCGCAAGAAGATATCACTGGCATTCCGATTCATTAAAATCTTTTGTAGAAGAACCACACACAGGCATCATCGGTATTAACCAGGGAAATATTTTAAACATGGTTGCCAAAGAAGCATTGCCTGCACAGCAAGGCATTATGAATATTTCAAAAGAAGACCCATTAAAAATTATTTCAGAAGTGCAGCATCTTATATTGCCGGATCATCATAATGTAACAGGAAAAGATATTGATATAAAAAGACTGGGCACTTTATTGTGGCTGGCGCATGATACACAGCCAAAAGATTTTGAAGAACTGTTACTGCTACAGGGACTTGGTCCACGAACATTGCAATCGCTTGCATTGGTAAGCGAAGTAATTCATGGAACTCCCAGCCGGTTTAAAGATCCTGCAAGATTTTCATTTGCTCATGGCGGTAAAGATGGTCACCCGTTTCCGGTACCTACAAGAGTATATGATGAAACAATTAATACTTTACAAACTGCAGTTGAAAGATCAAAGCTTGGCAATGCTGATAAGCAACAGGCAATAAAAGCCCTCACAAAAATTGCACAGCGTGCAGAAAAAGATTTTATTCCACAGGATAATGTTGAACAACTGATAGAAAAAGAAAGAAGTGAATCGTGGAAGTATGGCGGCAAAACTGTTTTTGGAGATGCAAAGCCTCCGCAAAAAATTCAAAAAAATTCTCAGCTAAACCTATTTTGAGTTTTAATATTCACTTGCTTTATTCAATAGATCAATTGCATCTTTATCTAACGTAATATCTACTGCGCTGATAAGATCATTCAATTGCTCTGTATGGGTTGCACTTGCAATGGGCGCTGCAATGGTTGGCTGAACCAATAACCATGCAATTGAAACGGTTGCAGGCTTTGTATTGTATCGCAGCGAAACTTCATCAAGTGCCTGTAAAATTTTAAAGCCGCGTTCATTCATATATTTTTTTATTCCACCGCCCCTTGCACTTTTTGAGAGATCATTTTCTGAACGGTATTTACCTGTAAGAAAGCCACTCGCCAATGAGTAATAATTTATCACACTGATATTTTTTTCCAAACAATACTCGCGGAATTCTTTTTCAAAAATTTCACGATCATACAAATTGTATAAAGGCTGAAGTGTTTCATAACGGGGCAAGCCTTTGCTTTCACTATATTCAACAGAGCCTTTTAATCTTTCAATGGATAAATTGGAAGCGCCAATAGCTTTTACTTTTCCCTGCTTCACTAATTCAGCATATGCATCAATCGTTTCTTCAACAGGTGTTGAAAGATCATCAAAATGGGATTGATATAGATCAATATGATCGGTTTGTAAACGCTTTAAAGAATCTTCAACAGCTGTAAGGATGTAATTCTTTTTAAGATTCTTTCCCTGGCCCATATCGCTGCCAACTTTAGTGGCAATAATTACTTTATCACGATTGCCTCTTTGTTTAATCCACTTACCAATTATCGTTTCAGATTCGCCGCCATGATTGCCTTCTTTCCATCTTGAATAACTATCTGCTGTATCAATTAAATTAAAGCCTGCGGCAATAAATGCATCAAGCAATTTAAAAGATGTTTGTTCATCTATCGTCCAGCCAAAAACGTTACCGCCAAAGGCAAGCGGCGCTACTTCTATTGTTGAGTTTCCTAATTTTCTTTTTTCCATCTTATAAAATTATGAGATAATAAATTGAATAATTGGCTGCAAGTTTGTAACCACAATAGAAAAATTATGCCATTACTTTTTGTACCAATTAAGATCAGGGGCATTGAACTAAAGAACAGGATCGTTGTTTCTCCCATGTGTCAGTATTCCAGTGTTGATGGTTTTGCGCACGACTGGCATCTTGTTCATTTAGGAAGCCGGGCTGCAGGTGGTGCAGCACTTGTATTTACCGAAGCAACAGCCGTTTCACCTGCAGGAAGAATAACGCCATCTGATTTAGGAATCTGGAAAGATGAACACATTGATTTCCTAAAACGCATTACCACATTTATTGAAGCACATGGAGCGGTACCTGCAATACAACTGGCACATGCCGGGCGTAAAGCAAGCCATCACGTTCCATGGAAAGGCAGTGCACCACTATCTGCTGATGAAGGAGCATGGGAAACACTGGCGCCCAGTGCTATTCCTTATAAAGAAAGTGATCCCCTTCCAAAAGAAATGAGTAAAGAGGATATTGTAAAAGTGATAAATGATTTTAGCGATGCTGCAAAAAGATCGGTTAAAGCAGGCTTTAAAATAATTGAGATACATGCGGCACATGGTTACCTTATCAATGAATTTATGTCTCCATTAAGCAATACAAGAACGGATGAATATGGCGGTTCGTTTGACAACAGGATAAGATTACTGCTTGAAATTGTAGAGGCAACCAGGAAAGTATGGACAGGGGAATACCCTTTATTTGTACGCATTTCAGCAACCGATTGGGTAGAAG
This sequence comes from Chitinophagaceae bacterium, assembly GCA_028288585.1. Classification (GTDB taxonomy): domain Bacteria; phylum Bacteroidota; class Bacteroidia; order Chitinophagales; family Chitinophagaceae; genus Ginsengibacter. The sequence continues at coordinate 8,240 of JAQBNL010000024.1, forward strand.
GCGGATGGACTGATAATGATTCTGTAAACCTTGCTGCGATATTAAAAGATAAAGGAGTTGATGTTATTGATTGTTCCACAGGCGGAAATATTTCTTCACAAAAAATAACTGCCAGTCCTTTATACCAGGTGCCATTTGCAGAAAAAATAAAAAAGGAAACAGGGATAATGACAGGAGCCGTTGGTATGATAACCACTGCACAGCAGGCAGAAGAAATTCTTTCAAAAAAGCAGGCTGATCTTATTTTACTGGCACGGCAATTTTTGCGTGACCCTTATTTTCCATTGCATGCTGCCAGGGAATTGAATGTAGATGTACCATGGCCTGAACAATATGACAGGGCTAAAAAATATTAGTGCTCACTCACCACTCACAAAGTTGCCATATCAATTACAAAGCGGTAACGAACATCGCCTTTTAACATGCGCTCATACGCTTCGTTAATGTCTTTAATATTTATCACTTCCACATCTGATACAATATTATGTTCGGCACAATAATCAAGCATCTCCTGTGTTTCAGGAATACCGCCTATCAGTGAGCCTGCTAAACTTCTTCTTTTCATGATCAATGTAAAAGCATGCACCTGTGCAGGCGATGGTGGCGCCCCCACACACGTCATTACCCCATTTGTTTTAAGCATGTTTACATACATATTATAATCATGATCGGCCGAAACGGTATCCAGAATAAAATCAAAATAATTGGTAACACTTTTTGCCTGTTCCTGATCGCTGGTTAAAACAAATTTGTGAGCGCCTAATTTTTTTGCATCTTTTTCTTTTGATGCAGAATGACTAAGCATGGTTACTTCAGCGCCAAAAGAAACTGCAAGCTTAACACCCATGTGTCCTAACCCGCCAAGGCCAACAATTCCCACCTTATCACCTTTACCAACCTTCCAGTGCCTTAAAGGAGAATAGGTAGTAATGCCTGCACAAAGCAAGGGCGCTACGCCTTCCAATGGAAGTTTATCAGATATTTTTAGAACAAAATCTTCATGCACAACAATCATCTTACTATAACCACCGTATGTATTACCTCCTCCATCTCTTTCCTTTCCATTGTACGTGCCCACCATACCATTTTCACAATATTGCTCAAGGCCTTCTTTACAGCTTTCACATTCCCGGCAACTATCAACCATGCAACCCACACCTGCAAAATCCCCGGCTTTATATTTTTTTACATGATCACCTACTCTTGTTACACGCCCTACAATTTCATGCCCCGGAACACATGGATAAACAGTTCCGCCCCATTCACCTCTTGCCGTATGAAGATCACTGTGGCAAACACCGCAGAATAAAATTTCAATTTCCACATCATGTGGTTTAGGTTCTCTTCTTTCCAGGTTCCATGGCGCTAAAGGAGTGGTGGCGCTTTGCGCTGCATATGCTTTTGTTGGTGTCATTTCTTTTTTATTTAGAAGAACAAATGTAAGTTCTAAACTAATGAGATAAATAATTTTATACAATCATAAAAAAAGATCCATGCAAGTAAGCATGAATCTTTATTTATATTGGATGTTTTCTTTTTGGGTGTATTCTTTATTAATATCTTCCTTCTTTTTTATCCTTTGATCTGCCTAATATATAACCGCCTCCTGCTCCAAGAACACCACCAATCACTGCGCCTTTTACCTTGTTCTTACTTATTACTGCGCCTACTACTGCACCTCCAACTCCGCCAATGGCTGCATTTTTTGCGGCATGGCTCCAGCCTCTTCTCCTGGTTACTGTAGTGGTTTGGCCAGAACCTGTATTACGGTTATTAGATGTGCTGGCAGTACTCCTGTTATTATTGGTGTTTGTTGTCCGCCTGTTAGCAACGGCTGTATTTTGATTTCCATTAGTTAATGTAGTGGTTATTACACTCCCGGTGTCAGTCATCATATTACTTTTGTACATGCCTGTTGTATCTGTTAATATCATATCCTTTTTGGTATCCAGATCTGTTTTAGAGTTGCAAGCAACAAAAATTGAAGCAACCATAAAACAGTGTAAAATCTTTTTCATATCTGTAGTTTTTAGTTATCCTATGTAATGAGAAAACTGTGCCAGAGTGGTATTTTTTAGTAAACTTTAAGGAGACAGTTATACAGATTTTATACCCTATCTGTTGATTTTCAGCATCTTGTGCCAATGAAAAATATTGCTATATATTTATACAGGTATATATCCTTATCCTTTTAATCCTATTGGCCGTAATCACCTTTGTAAAATTTTATTAAACACTAAAACAACTTGATTATGAAAAAGGTCATTTTTTTATCCCTGGTAATTTTCTCTGTTGCATCGTGTAAAGATGATGCAGGCACAAGTACAACAGCCTCCAAAGATTCTACAGCAGCAGCAACAACAGATTCTATGAGCTATCCATACACTATTAAACACCCTGATGCATGGGTACCGGGCGACAGGCAACACACCATGAATGTTTTAAAAGCATTAAAGGCCTATGAAAATGGAAATGTTGATGAATGCGTTTCTTATTTTGGAGATAGTATAACGGTTCGGTTTGATGAAATGGATGCAAAGCTTTCTAATGACAGCCTTAAAGCATTCTTTAAAAAAGGACGTTCGATGAATAAAAGTGTGCGGATAGAAATGTATGATTGGGAATCAGTAAAAAGTAAAGCTACTAATGAAGAATATGTAAGCCTGTGGTATAAGCAGGTATGGGAAGCTAACAATGGCAAAAAAGATTCGCTATCTGTAATGGATGATCTTAAAATAGAAAAAGGAAAAATAGTAGAGCTGGATGAAAAAACAAGAAAGTATCCTAAAAAGAAAGTCTGAACATTTGCAGAAAATTTTTTTAAAGGCACCGCAAAAGCGGTGCCTTTAATTTTTTGTTTATCCTGTTACTGAATTTTTAAATTCCGGCGCAGTTCTTTTTTTACTTGCCTGTTCATAAGCATAGGCTACTTTTAAAATTCCCGCTTCATCATAAGCAGTGCTAAAAAATGAAAGGCCTACAGGTAAATTATGAACAGCGCCCATAGGAACTGTAATGTGCGGATACCCGGCCATTGCAGCAGGCGGGCAAAAATAAAATCCTGTATCATAATCCCCGTTTACAAGATCGATGCACGGGGCATAACCAATGCTGGTGCCACATATCGCATCAAGCTTGTTTTGCTTCATCATGCTATCTATTATGTTGCGTGAGCTGATTGTTTTTGCATGCGCATCTGTATATTCCTTACTATCGAGGCCGCCTTTTTCCTGGCAGCTTTCTAAAATTTCCTGTTTAAACCAGGGCATTGCTTTCGCTTCATTTTGTTTATTGAAGGCTATTACATCTGCCAGTGATTTCACTTTTGCATTCGCTGCAGAAAGATATTTATTTACTCCATCTTTAAATTCATATTTTAAAACTGTAAGCTCATCATTTCCCAGTTTACCGGTTTCTTTCAACAGTTCTATTTCAACAATTGTTGCTCCCTGTGTTTTTAAAATTTCTATTGCCTGCTTATATAATCCTGTAACACCCTCGTGCCCGCTTAAAAAAGATTTTTCAATGCCGATTCTTTTTCCTTTTAAACCATTGGCATCCAGAAAAACTGTATAATCTTTTTGCGATTTTCCTTTGCTTTCATTGGTAACCGGATCTGTACTATCTACACCTGCGAGCACACTTAATAAAATGGCGGCATCCTTTACAGTTCTTGCCATTGGCCCGGCAGTATCCTGGGTTGCTGAAATAGGAATAATACCGCTGCGGCTTAATAAGCCCACTGTAGGCTTAATGCCAACAATGCCGCAAAATGAAGAAGGCGCAATAACAGAACCATCCGTTTCTGTACCAATGGCAACAGCGCAAAGATTGGCAGCTACTGCCGCTCCCGATCCTGAACTGGAACCGCATGGATTACGATCCAGCACATTTGGATTTTTTGTTTGTCCGCCCCTGCTGCTCCATCCGCTGCAGGATCTGGTAGACCGGAAATTTGCCCACTCACTCAGATTTGTTTTTCCTAACAACACGGCGCCCGATTCTCTTAGTTGATTTATTATAAATGCATCATTTACTGCCTTGTTACCATCCAATGCAAGTGAACCCGCAGTAGTCATCATATTATCGCCGGTATTAATATTGTCTTTTATTAAAACAGGAATCCCATGCAACGGACCACGAACCTTTCCTGCTTTTCTTTCGCTGTCCATCTTATCAGCAATGGTTAACGCATCCGGATTTAATTCAATCACTGAATTTATAGCCGGACCTTTTTTATCAATTGTATCAATACGGTCTAAATATAATTGTGTGACAGACCTGGAGGTATATTCCCCGCTCTGCATTTTTTGCTGCAGTACATCAATCGTTATTTCATTTAATACAAAATCACCGGGAACGGCTCCAGGTTTCTTTTTAATTTCACCTGTTTCTTTTTTACTTACAGGATTGTTGCAGGCGGCCACACCAATTGATGCCATAGTTATCCCGGCAAGCGAACTGTTCTTAATAAAGCTTCTTCTTTTCATTAATATTAGTATTTACATTTTTTGATACAGCGGGTTTAAATCACAAATGAAAGATAAGAAGATATAAATATTAAAAACGGTTCATGGAAACTTTCCTCATTATGGCATAGTTGCTGCTATTTACCTGCAAACCACTTTATGAAAATAATTTTAACTGCAATTTTTCTATTGCTTTTTAAGGTAACCAATGCACAGGATCTGCCTGCAGATTCAACATTAAAAAATATTGATACAACTAACTTTGGTAAACCCGATAATACCAATATCAGGAATACAAGTATATACGACACTGCAATTGACAGCCGTCCTCATAATAAATATGGCGACCTGCTTAATGATGATCCTGCTTACAATCATAAATATCCCTGGTATGTGCCGGCGGTAAAAGTTGTTATATCAGACGCAACTAACTGGGCGGTTAACAAATTTATTTTTCATTATGATTTTGCAAACATCAGCGCACGAACATGGAAATATAATCTCACGCATGGATGGGAATGGGACAATGACCATTTTGGAACAAACTTTATCGGGCATCCATATTCCGGCAGTTTGTATTTTAATATTGCCCGTTCCAATGGCTATTCTTTTTGGGGATCTATTCCTTATGCTATTGAAGGAAGCCTGGTATGGGAATATTTTGGAGAAAATACTAAGCCATCAAAAAATGATATTATCAATACACCTTTAAGCGGGTTATTGCTGGGAGAAATGCTGTATAGGATAAGCTCTAATATTCTTGATGACAGGGCTACAGGCGCCAACCGTGTTTGGCGGGAGATACTGGCTGCTGTCATCAGTCCACAACGGGCTTTCAACAGGCTAACACAGGGAAAAATGTTTCGCCATACAACAAAAGAAGTGTACCAGAAAGAACCATTGAACATTACCATGAGTGCCGGCATGCATAAGATCAATGACAATAATAAATTTGCTACAGGGCAGACAAATTTTACGCTTGACCTCCAGTTGGATTATGGAGATCCTTTTGAAGTGAGACACCGCAAGCCTTTTGATGTATTCAGGCTGAGAACCGAATCAAGTTTTGGAATATCAAGAAAGATACTGGGCAATGTTACCGGCTATGGATTGCTGTTTGGAAGAAATGTAGTAAAAGGAGAAAACGGAACACTCATCGGGGGCTTTCAGTATTTTGATTACTGGAACAATAAAGTGTTTGAGCTTGGCTCTTTAGGATTTGGTGTTGGCGTTATTTCCAGAATTCCATTTTTAAAAGTATCAGAACTATATTCTTCCATCCATTTTGCAGGAGTGCCGCTGGCGGCCAATAATACAAGCTTCGGCCCCGACACCTCGCTCTTCAGGGATTATAATTTTGGCGGCGGACTGGAAGCTAAAATTGAAGAAACGTTTAACCTTAAATTTGTAAGCATTGGGTTTAGCGGTTATTATTACTGGCTACAGAACTATGAAAATTTAAAGGGCACCAGTTCAATAGGCATTCTTAAGCCAAGGGTTATTTTCAATCTCAGCAAATCTATTGGCCTCGGGTTTGAGCACCAGGTGTATTATGTTAACAGGCATTTGAAAAATAACCCAACTCCCACGCTGCATCTCACAAGAACAGAACAAAAGCTTTTCCTGCAGGTTTTCCTGGAAGACCCAAGACGAAGAGGGCGGTATCATTAAATACTAAAAAAAGGCGGAACTGAAATATCAGTTCCGCCTTTGAAATAAAATTGTATTATTAATATGATGTGTACTGGGGATTATTATTTGCCTCCTCAGCCTTATCTTTTTTCTTACCGAAAATATAACCACCGGCTGCACCAAGAATACCACCGATTATTGCGCCTTTACCTTTTTTCTTACTTATCACTGCACCTACAACAGCGCCGCCTACTCCGCCAATAGTTGCTCCTTTAGCAGCATTGCTCCAGCCGCCCTTATCTTTTTCTATAGGTTTAGTGGTTGGTGCTGTAGTGCCGGTTCCGGTTCCGGTGGTTGTAGTACCTACGCCTGAATTATCAGTAGTGGTGCCGGTTCCTGTATTGGTAGTAGTGGTACCGGTTTGTGTTTGTGGCTGAGGCACCGTTACAACCGGCACAACAGGGTCAGCCTGCCTTACAATTTGCCTGGTTGGCTTAGGCGTTCTGTCAACATATACCACCCGTGTTTCCCTGATAATTTTTGTTGGGGCCACAGGCGCCGTCTCTTCCTTATCAGCGGCTACAGGGCTTACATCTGTAGAGGCATTACTCTTGTACATCCCGGTAGTATCAGTTAGTACTACGTCTTTTTTTGTTTCAAGGTCCGGTTGAGAATTGCATGCTGCCAGGATAGAAGCGGCTGCAATTATCGTAAATATCTTTTTCATGTTTAGTGCTTTAGTTAATACATAGACGGGAAAACATTGCAATAGTTTTATTGCCAAATGTTAATAGTTGTTAATGTTTGTTTGAATAAATCTTTTATCTTTCAATATCTTTTATCCGCCTTTCCTATATCTCACCTCAATGCCGGATCTTATAACTATTTATAATTTTTATTAAACCAAAACTCACACTAATGAAAAAGTACATTGTAAGCATTCTTTTATTAACGCTTTTTGTTGCAGCCTGTAATACAAAAGATGAAACAAAAACCGACGGCACAAAAACAAGCAGTGTTAAGCTGCCTTATGAAGCTGAATACACTGCCGACTTCACCACCAATGTTTCTGACTCCGACCTGTTAACCGTACTTAACTCTTACAAATACTGGGAAACCGGTGACCTTAAAGGATTAAGAAGCACTATGGCAGACACAATAAGTGTACAGGGTGCAGACGGGTTCAGGTTTACCGGCCCAACTGATTCACTTATGAAAACATGGGGTGCTTACCGCAACGACAGCCTTAGCTCAGTAAAAATTACCATGGAGGTATGGCTGAAGAACCATGCAAACAAGGATAGCGCTGATTTTGTAAATGTTTGGTATAAAGAAATTGATACCTACAAATCAGGCAAGGTAGATTCTGCCAATTATGAAGATGATAATGCGGTAAAGAACGGGAAGATAGTGTGGTTCTCATCACACAGGCAGCTGCTGGCAAAAGAAAAGAAATAACCCTTCAAATATTTTTTACAAAGCCCCGGGTATTTCGGGGCTTTTCATTTTTTATTGATAAAGATTTTTACCTTAGGGTAACCAAAAAACTTTTTTATGAAAAAAATATTCTTTGCTGCAGTGGCCGGCATGCTGTGCATCATGTCATGCAACAATGCCACAACAGATAAAGGCAGTGATGCCAGGCAAAAAAATCTTGCTGCTTCTGATATTATTGATAAAGCTTTTCAAACCGGTGATGTAAGCAAAATTGATAGTGTTATATCCCCCGATTTTGTTGACCACAGTGACAGGGGTGACTTTAAGGGCACTGACAGCCTTAAAGCGATGGTGAAGTTTGTGCATGAAAATATGAAGGATATGAAAACAGAAAAGCTGCACGAATTAGCGGATGATGATTATGTATTTAGCTGGATGCGCTGGACCGGTACAAGCAATGGCGCCGGCGGAATGCCCAGCGGGCCTTATGACATGCATGCGATGGAAATATCAAAATTTAAAGATGGAAAAGCTATAGAGCATTGGACGTATATGGATATGAAGGAAATGATGAAGATGATGCCGCCACCTCCGCCGTCGCAGGAAAATAAAATGGATACAGGCAAAATGAAATAATAACTTTTATTACTTTTTTTGAGAGCCCCGGATCAATTCGGGGCTTTTTTTATAGTATGAGTTTAAGCAGTTGCTAACTTTGTACCATGGCAGATGTGCATACAAAAGAACAGCGCAGCTATAATATGAGCCGCATTAAAGGCAAGAACACAAAGCCGGAAATGCTGGTGCGTAGATTTTTACATGCCAATGGATTTCGCTACAAGCTGCATGATAAAACCTTACCCGGCAAACCTGATATTGTTTTACCAAAATATAAGACTGTAATATTTGTGCATGGATGCTTTTGGCATGGACATGCAGGATGTAAATATTATGTTGTTCCAAAAACAAGAACTCAATGGTGGCTGAATAAAATTAATGGCAACATTGCAAATGATACCAAAGCCATTAAAGCATTAAAGAAAGAAGGCTGGAAAATTATTAATTTATGGGAGTGTAATCTCAAACCACTAAAGATTGAAAAAGCACTAAATACACTTCTCAAAAAACTTTCCTAACAATTTTTTCAAGGTTGTTCAACGTGACTAAAAGCCAATAGACTTTAAGTCACATAAGATATTATTGTCCACTCAAAATCTTTTTTCACAAATCAACATTGTGTCCTAAAACATACCGCTTTTTAGGACACACTAAAATATGTTCGTATATGGAGCTAACAGAAAAGATTGGTAAAAGAATTACCGAATTGCGTAAGGCCAAAAAAATCTCCCAGCAAAAATTTTCTTATGAAGCTGACATCGAAAGAAGCTTTCTCACTCATATAGAAAAAGGAAGAAAAAATATTTCTGTGGGTACCCTGCAAAGGATAACATCTGCACTGCAGATTTCTCTAAAAGATTTTTTTGATTCAAAGGAATTTTCGAAAGTATGAACACCAGACTAACCTATATCGATCTTTTTGCAGGCGCCGGCGGGCTCTCCGAAGGTTTCATAAAAGCTGGTTTCAATCCTGTTGCTCACGTTGAAATGGATGAAGCTGCATGCTTCACTTTAAAAACAAGGACTGCGTATCATTATTTGAAAAAGAAAAAAAAGTTTGACGAATACGTAAAGTATTTAAAAGGAGATATTGACAGAGCCAGCTTATATTCATTAATTCCTGAAGATGAAATGAGCAGTGTGATCAATCTGGCTTTAAGTGATGAAAACAATAAAGAAATTTTTAAGAAAATCGATGCCCGTTTACAGAATCGCTACGTTGATTTAATTATAGGTGGACCACCATGCCAGGCATATTCTTTAGTAGGGAGAGCCAGATGTGATAATGGAATGAAAGATGACCCCCGCAATCATTTGTACTTGCAGTATTCAAAATTTTTAAAAAAGTACAAGCCTAAAATGTTTGTATTTGAAAACGTGTTGGGATTGCGGTCTGCAGATGGCGGTGGATACTTTGAAAAAATGAACGCAGAGTTTAACAAGGTTGGATATGAAGTGAAAGATTTTTTATTGAATGCAAGTGATTTTGGTGTACTGCAAAATCGCAAAAGGATCATTCTTCTGGGATATAGAAAAGATTTAAATATTACTAAACCTGAAATAAAATCTTCTTTTATTAAACAGTTTAAGGTTCAATCTATTTTTCAGGATTTACCAAAGCTACAGGCTGGAGAGGGGAAAGATAAGGGTGATCAATACGCCAGCAGAACTAATAAGTATTTAAATACCTCTTACATACGTAATGGCATAAAAGTGCTTACACAACATGTTAGCAGGCCACATACAGCACAGGATAAAGAGATTTATCGTATAGCTATTAAACTAATGCAAGATGGGGATAGATTAAACTATATCAATCTGCCGGAGAGATTAAAAACTCATAATAACCGGCATTCTTTTTTTGACAGGTTTAAGGTTGTGAACTCAACAGCCACCGCTGCACAAACTGTTGTTGCGCATATTGCCAAAGATGGACATTATTACATCCATCCGGATATAAAACAGAACAGATCGATTAGCATAAGAGAAGCTGCGAGATTGCAATCGTTTCCTGACGATTTTTATTTTGAAGGAGTTGTAGAAAGCAAAAATAGAACAGCAGCATTTAAACAAATTGGAAATGCTGTTCCGCCAATATTAGCTTTTGAAATTGCCCAAAAACTAAAAAACGTCTTATGAGTATTGACATTATTGACCAAGGCTATTATAAAATAAAACCCGCAGGAAGACATATTATAACTATAGGAAGAGATTTAATTAAAGATAAATATGCAGCAATTGTTGAACTAGTAAAAAATTCTTACGATGCCGATTCTCCATATTGTAAGGTTTCCCTTTTGCCTTTCATAAAAGAAGTAATCATAAACGAAATCACAACCTCGAAGAAAGGTATTAGAATTGAAATTAAAGATGAAGGTCATGGAATGGAACTGGATACTGTAATAAATAAATGGATGGTTCCTTCAACTGACGATAAATTTTTAAGGAAAATAAGCCCTTTAGGAAGAATGATGCAAGGACGAAAAGGTGTTGGAAGATATGCTGCATCAATGTTAGGTGATGATCTAGTATTAGAAACAATTCATGATTCCGGCTTTTTGACTACTTTATATTTAGTTTGGAAGGACTTTGAAGATGCAAAATATCTTGAAGATGTAAATATTCTCATTGAGTCTAAGAAAACAGAAAAAAAACCTGGTACAGATATAATTATTGTAGGTGACGAAAAACATCTAAACGATTGGACTTCGAGACAAATACAGAATCTAAGATTTGAATTAAAAAAACTTATCCCACCAATTAATAAAGAAGATGAAAATATAGAGCAGAGTAATAAACCGTTCAAAATAATATTAGAAATAGGACAGTTTACCCCAGATGGACAAATGATTTTTGGAGATGTTAAGAATGTAGTGGAAGAAATTGAGCCTTATCCATTATTTGAACTTTATGATTACCGTATTTCGGGAACAGTTTCACACTTAGGAATTGCAAACTTAACTTTTCATAACAATAGATCACAGGAAGATGTAGAACACATTCATGAGTTTAAAATCTTTTTAAATCAAAATTCTTCAAGAAAAAATGAAGAAGCATACTGTGGCAAAATAAAAATCGATTTTCGGGTTTTCGATAGAGATCCAGCATCTATTGATGGGCTGATTGGAAGAGGATTAAAAGATCCGGTTAGCGGCCAATACGTTGGGAGAAAAGAAGCTAGACTTATTCTCGATAGCTTTAATGGAATTGGAGTCTATAGGAACAAATTTAGATTAAGACCACTAGGAGATGCAGGATATGACTGGCTAGAGCTTGACAAAGAAAGAGTTCAAAATCCTTCTGTAAAAATCGGAAGTGATCAAATTATTGGGTTTATTCATATTCAATCTGAAGAAGACTCAGGATTAGAAGAAAAAAGCGCAAGAGATGGACTGAAAGAGACACCCCAATATTTTGGACTACAAGAAATATGTAAACAAGTTCTATTAAGACTTGAACAAAGAAGATTTATTTATAGAAAGAATATTGGTTTAGGAAGAAGCAACCGGAATCTTGAAGACAAAATCAACACTCTTTACAATTTTGCAGAACTTAAAGAGAAAATAAATGTTGAATTGGAAGCAAGTGGAATTGGAAAGGAGGAAAAAGAAAAAATAAATAATTTAATAACTGAAAAAGAACAAAAAAGCAGTAAGGTCGCGGAGGAATTAAAACAAGCAATTGCACAATATCAAGGGCAGGCTACAGTTGGGAAAATCGTAAATGTAATATTACACGAAGGTCGAAAACCGTTAGGGTATTTTAAAAATCAAATACCCCTGATAAACGAATGGAGAGAAGAACTTAAAGAAGAATATAATATAGAAACATTAGAAAAAATTGTTGATCGTTTAGCTGTTCTCGATGAACAATCAAATATTTTTATTAAGTTATTTGCTAAACTAGACCCACTTTCTTCTAGAAAAAGAGAACCCAAAAAGGATTTTTTACTACGAACAGTACTTGAAAATATTAAAGATGTCTTTTTACAAGAATTAGAGGCCCAAGAAATTTCGTACAATATACAATGTGATTTGCTACAAACCTGTTATGGTTGGAAAGAAGATTTCTATATAACATTTACCAATCTAGTCGATAATAGTATTTACTGGTTTAAAAGTCCAACAAATCATCCTAAGGAAATTCATTTAAAGGTTTATGAAGAAGATGATTTGCTAATCATCGAATATAAAGATAATGGCCCGGGGATTGAAAAACATTTAATAGACTCTCAAATAATTTTTGAACCTGAATTTAGCGGTAAAACAGGAACAAGTGGTACAGGTTTAGGATTAGCAATTTCAGGAGAAGCCCTTGCCCGCAATGATGCAATTATAAAAGCAATTTATAATGAAACAGGTGCTTTTTTTAAAATAGAAATTAAAAACACCAAATAAACATGGAAATACTTAACCTGCTAATCATTGAGGATGAAGATACTCAACTGCAAGTCTATAATGATTCAATAGACCAATTCAACAAAAAAAACGAGATTAAAATAAAACAAACAATTTGTAAGAATTTTGAGGAAGGTGAATCAGCATTAAAATCTCCTTTTTATGATGCGGCCTTAATTGATTTAAAACTTTCAAATAGTGATGATTTAGAAGGAAAAAAATTAGTTGAAACTGTTTACAAAAAAATTAGAATCCCCATTTTTATTGTTTCAGGCAGCATAGCTCAAATTGATGATATACCAGAAAATGCATTATTGAAAAAGAGGCTAAGGACAGAACTAATGTCAGGCATCTTATCTGAGATTTTCGACATTTATAAAACAGGAATTACGAGTTTTTTAAGACCCGATGGACTAATGGATCAAAAACTAACTGAAATATTTTGGAATAATTTATCACAAGATCTTAGTATTTGGATAAAACATAATAATCAAAGTACTCTTTTAAGATATATTCTTTCACATTTTCACGAATATCTAGAAATAAATACTGACGGTGATTTTGAAGAATATCATCAACAAGAATTTTATTTATCGCCACCAATTAAAAAAAATCCCCATACTGGTGATTTAATTCAAATTGAGAATAGGTTGTATTTAATTCTTACGCCTGCTTGTGATATTATAATTAATTATAAAAAAGATGAAAACGGGAAATTAATTCCTTTCAGAAAAGCAGAAAATTTAATTTTAGCAGCTGTGAAGGAATTTGACTATAAAGTAATTTGCGCAGACAAGAATAAGGTTTTACAAAAGGGAAAAATAAAAGAGTATGTAAAAAACGCTTCGCTAAGATATCATTACTTGCCGCCTTTCAAAAATGAGAATGGTTACTTGATAGATTTTCAAGATTTATCCTCTGTTTCTTTTAACACTGATTTCAAAAGAGAAGCAACAATTTCTTCCCCATTTATTAAAGACATTATTTCAAGGTTCGCTAATTACTATTCGAGACAAGGTCAACCGACTTACAAACAGGATTTATTGGTTGACTATCTATTTGACAAAAAATAATTTAAATGATTGAATGGCGCTTTAAACCCAACTCTCGAGATGATATGGATGTTGATCCTATTCAGGGTGAGTTTTTTACCACAAGAGATATTGATAATATTTCTACAGCAGTAGTAAGGGAAGGAATCCAAAATGCATTAGATGAAAGAAATCGCGGAGAACAAATTGAAACCGTGAAAGTGAGGATATTTCTTTCAGGCGAAAAATATGCATTAAAAAGTGAAGACTATTTGCCTATGCTTGAAACTTTGCAACCACATTTAAAAGCAAAGAGTTCCGGGTTACTTTCGCTCCCCGATTTTACCCAACCGATGAAGTTTCTTGTATTTGAAGATTCGAATACAAAAGGTCTTGAAGGGGATCCTGAAGAGTTCTATGTAGAAAATAATAACGATAAAAATCCTCATAACTTTTATTATTTCTGGAGGAATGTGGGCCGGTCTGGCAAAACAGATGATAAACTTGGCAGATGGGGTCTTGGTAAAACAGTTTTCCCGGCATCTTCCAGAATCAATACTTTTTTCGGATTGACTGTCAGAAAAAGTGATCAGCGTAAAATGTTGATGGGGCAATGCATTCTGCGTATTCATAACAGGGAAGATGCAAAAAAACAGGAATGTGGTTACAGGCCTTATGGTGTTTTTGGGAATTATAAAAGTGCGGATTGCTTTGCAGTCCCGATAGAAGAGAATAATGAGATTTCCAGGTTTGAAGATTTGTTTAAACTTGAAAGAAAACAAAATTCAGGACTTTCTTTAGTGATACCCTTTTGCTCTGAAGAAATAACGATTGATCATCTTGCTTATTCAGTTATTGAACAATACTTCTACCCTATTCTGGAAGGCAAACTGGAAGTTGAGATAACTGAAGAAGATCACACCATTCTTCTTGAAAAAAATTCTATTCAGGAATCAATCGATAAAATCAATTTTAATAATGTTGGTAGCGGTGATGATAAAAGAATAAAGACAAAAGAAAGTCTCCTACGACTATTTGATTTTGCAAAATGGACTTTTCAATTACAGGAGGAAGACTTTTTTAAATTAAAAGAGTTGGATCTGAAACAAAAACCACGGTGGAATAAAAGTTTATTCGAGAATGAAGAAGGAATGAATTTATTTAGAGATAAGTTTGAGCGCAATGAAAGAATCGCCTTTAAAATTCCCCTGAAGTATCATCCTGTGAATGGCAGTCCTAAAATATGCTGGTATGAGGCATTTCTGGAAAAAGATACTACCCTCACAAAACCTGAAAACCTTTTTGTAAGAGATGGAATAACAATATCAGGAATTACTTCTTTGGATAAAGGATTAGTCAGAGGTGTAGTTATTATTCATGATATTAACCTTGCCAGGATGCTTGGTGATTCTGAAAATCCGGCACATACTGAATGGCAGGCTGATTCCAGAAATTTTAAAGGAAAATATGTTGACGGAAGGGAAACACTCGTATTTGTAAAAAGCACATTAAAAGCTTTATATGAAAAACTGCAAAGGCCTATAGAAGGAATTCAAAAAGATTTATTGATTGATTTCTTTTCAATACCTATTGATACACCTGAAGAACAAAAGGAGAAGAAATCTCCTGATTATACTAAGGAGGGTGAAAAAGAAGTTGATGATCCGGAGATTCCAATGCAGCCGGGCAAAAAAAGACCTTTACTTATTCAGCAAATTACTTCCGGACTAAGAATTTATAAAAATCCGAATGCAGATGAATTGCCGGAAAGCATACGATTAAAACTGGGATATGATGTACCAAGAGGAAATCCAATTAATAGTTATCAGGAACTTGATTTTGATGTTTCCAAATCACCGATAGTAGTTGCTTCTTCGGGTGTTTATTTTACAAAGAAAGAAAAGAATGAGCTTGAGTTTGATATTGAAGATAAATCACACTTTGAAATACAACTTACCGGCTTTGATGAAAAACGGGATTTATTTTTAAAACTTCAGTAAATGATTCGCAGATTTAATTATACAGGCCGGGTGAAAATTCCGAGAAGCAGGGTAGATATTTCCATGTTTAAAGACAACGAAGGGAAATACTTCAAGGCTAACATTAATTTTGAAGGACTTGATCTGCCACCGGATGCCAAAGTATATATTGAACCCAATTACAAAGGAGTATATCAACGATTTTATTTTGGAACTGTTTCTCATTTTAAAGAACCGGAAAATACAAGGCTTAATGAATTACCTGAAACTGAACTGGCATACTTTGATGTATCAATCGTTGACGAGCAAAGTAAGGTTGGTCTACTATTAGGAAAGGCTAAGGGAATTGCAATAAGTACTGACGGTTTGCCAAATGACAGGATGCCCCTGTTATATGTTAACCCTACTGATTTAAAAAATCAATTCTGGAAACTCACCTTCGATTCAAGCGATGATAGCAGACCAACATTAGAAATAAATAAAAACATTCCTGAACTGTATGAAATGGTAAGGAATGATATTAAGTTCATAAGCCTGGTTTATCCGGCCGCATTTCGTGGTGTACTTATAAAAATTATTGAGGAAGGGGAATTTGATACAGGGACAGATTCATGGATATCTCAATGGCTAAAATTTCTGAGCATATCATTAGGCATTAAATCACTTCCGGATATAGATACTGAAAATGGAGTACTTACTCCCGAACAGGAAATGTGGATCGACGAGTGTGTAAATGAGTATTGTAAAAAGCTTCAATTATTTGAAAAATTCACAGCACAATGAGCAATCAATTTTCTATTCGCATTTTTAATGATGAAGGGCTTAATGAATTTGAAAGAATAATTAATGAGATAAGAAATAATGATTTAAAAAGCGTTTCTGATGATCTGCTCATTAACGAAAAGTATTCGACGGTATTTGAACCTGTCATTAACTTAGAAAAAGTCGACTATAAAAATAAGAATGAACTCGTTCCATACATTGTTGAAAAATTGGATTTAAAAATTAATAAGCACCTCTATTTTAACAAGGGACTTTGGTCATGGCTGGCTGCTTTCTATTTTGACAACATTTGTCCTCAGGATAGTAATGGAAAAAGAAAAGTAAATGAAACTGCTTTCTACATTTTAAGAGATCCTAAAAATTATACAAAATATTATCGCCATCTATTGGCTTATCCATGCAGAATTTTTTCTGAATTAGATGACTCGGCAAAAATATTTTTAATAGGAAGTTTTTTAAAAAGAGGAGAAATAACAGAACAGTTTGGAGCATATCAGGAAATTGCATTGAATAAAGGTATTCTGGATGCCGCCAATATTCTGTATTGGGATGATGAAACAAAAAACCTTAAACGTGGTGCGGCAGGCAAAGGTGGAGGTTCCGCCAGAAGATTAGTAAGAATTATCAGGCAATATCAACTTACGTATGATCTTAATTCAATGCCCGGAAATGAGATTGTAGACTTACTTCCTAATGAATTTTCGAAATGGGTTAATAATTAATTTTTAAAACCTAATGACAAGACAACAAAGGGCAGCAATTATATTCGTATTGTTTAATACTTCGGACAACACGAGATCGGAAGTTTTAAATATGGAAACGCAGCATCTTGGCTTATCTGAAAGTGAAACTGAAACCGAAAAAGAAAATATTGAGAGTTCATTTAATAATGGGATTAAAAATCTTAATTCAAATCAGCTGAATAATCTTTTAAAAAGTATTAATGAAAGTGAAATTAATGTAGATGAGATTAAAAGAAAATTGACTTTTTACGGGGTGGAAGAACATTTTCATGAAAATATCATACAATTTTTTGAAGATTATTTTCAAGCGAATCAATCCATTGATGTTGGTGATTTAGATCGTGAGTTTAAAGGTGTTCAAGTTGCCTCAAGAGATAATTTTAATACTATTATCAATCAGGGATGGTCAGGGGATTGGCTACTGACTCCAGAAAATATCGATCCTAAAAGGATTCAGATAGCATCCATGAATGAGAGCGGGACATTTCCCAGAGGATATTATTTAAACGCTGATATAGTAAGAGTGGAACCTATTAAGTATGGTGATCAGATTAGGTATCGTGTTTTTATCTCTAATCCAATTGTTATAAATACAGGTAACAGAAACGTAAAGTTTAATGTAAACCCAGTGAGGTATATAAAATAACAGTAAATGCTTATTTTTTTTGCGCAATTACACCTTGCAACATCTCCACCTTTTCTTTTTCGCTCTGCAGCAATCTCTCGTAAAGTTTTTTATTTTCTTCCACAGTTTCCATTAATTTTTCTAAAGGATTAAATGTACATTGGAAGTTTACTGCAGATGAATTGTCTTTTCCATTATTGTTACTTGCAATAATATTTATTGTTCTTTCCTCATCAAAATTTTTAATCGCCTCAACAGGCACTTTCAACAAAGCAGAAATTTTCTCCAGCATATCCTTATCCAGTGCTTCTTTTTGTTCCAGTTGTGATATAGCCTGCTGGCTTAGTCCAAGGTCATTGGCAAGTACATCCTGCTTAATGCCCAGCATTTCACGTATGCGTTTTACGTTGCGGCCTTCGTGTATGGTTTTTTCTGTCATGGCGTAAAGTTATTTGCAAGTATAGCATTTTTATCGCTTGTTAACTACAGTAGTTATAGGGTAAAATACAAGTGCCTGTGGTAGGATACAAAATAAGCTGTTTGTTTATTGCGGTATAAAAGCATATCACCAATGAAAAAAGAAAAAGAAAAAAAAAGAAAAAAAGAAAAGCCTGGGCTTTCCTGGCAAACAGGTAAGTATGACCGTAACCAGGAGTACAGTTTTCACCTTCCTTATAATTTCCTTTTGCTGTGCGGCCTGTGGCAGGTACCACCCAAAACCGTTCTTTTGGATTGTATGGATAACATAAGCTTTGGCAGCTGGAAGCGTGAGGGCAGGGATAAAGCAAAAGAACACCTTGCAGAATATGTTATAGCCATGGGCTACGGGCAGGAGTTTTATAGCCCTGATGATATACGGACCATGTTTAAGCAGCTGGATGCTATGGGTATGCTCTTTCCCAAAAGCGGTTGCGACATGGAATTACTGGATGCACATGTGGTATGGCGTAATAAATTTCAAACAGCATGGTTCAATGAATGGTTCAATAAAGTAAGGAGGAACATTAATGACTTAATGGATACCGATGTTTAACGAACAGGAATTTATCAAACTCCTTTTCCTGCTGAGCGATACGCAGGCATGCATAAGCCATATGGAAAAAGACCTGCTGTACCAATTGCCTCTGCCGGATAAGGGTAAGCTTTTCCGCAAAACATATTATCTCTCCGCAACATCACTGGCGCACATACTGGAAAGACATTATTATAAAATATCCCGTCACCCCGCCTGCGGCAAATTCATCGTGGATGTACCAACAATCGTTCACTGGATTAAAGAGGCTTTTACATGTGAGCCAACTCCCATAAGTGGCTCATTAAATTTTAAACGCACCATAGATACAGGTACACAAATAGGTTTTGATAAAGATGCACAATCAACAACAATCATAACCGTTATTACAGAACCTGGTGGCGCAGTTAAAACCGCTTTCCCCGGTCAATATAGTATTGATAAAACTTAAGACGCTTCGATTCATATATCAGGGAACAATTGTTGAGTTTACAGTAGTACAAATGCTTAATCAGGGAACCATCCCGAAAACGGGCTGTTATCGTTTTCGGGGGTCCTTTTTTGGTTACTTTTTTGGACAAGCAAAAAAGTGACAAACAAAATTTAATAGCTCATAAATTTTAAATATAAAAACTCAATTTAAAAAAGCTCCACTGGTATAGTAGTACTGGGGTAAATTATCAGTACTTCTACTGTAAAGTAATATCTTTCATCCTTCGATGCTGCTGTATGGTTAAAGCATGGATACTGTATGGTTAAAGCATGGCTGAAGCATGATAAAGCATAAGGTTATTCACATTAAGTATTTAAATCTCCACCGTCTCCAAATACATAATCACATCCATGTATTTTGCCCAGGCTTCCTGCCATTTGTTCTTTGCATGCTCAAGCTTTTCCCTGTCTTCAGGGGTTATATATTTTTTGGTCTTTAAATATGCATCAATTTTTTCAAGCTTTTGCCTGTTAAGTTCTTCGAGTTCTTTTGTATGTTGCATGGTTTTATTTTATTGCACTGTAAGCTCTCACTCAGCCAGCGCCTGCAGCTTTGCCGCGATAGCCTGTTCAACACTATCCGGAATTATAGCGCTGTCGTCATCAATGGCAGCAACTCTTCCCAATTCGGAGTTCCATGTAAATATATGTTCGGGGCCTTCATTATAACTTACCCTGAAACGCATCTCGCCATTAAAATCAAAAGGGATAACTTTTACAATATAGGGCACCCCGTCTATCACTAAATGAAATGATTCCTGTTGCATAATAAAATATAATTTTCTTTAATAATAATTACATAATTCCTACAGCAATTATGCCACTCTGGTATAAAAAGCCTATGATATTTTTTCTGTGAGGCATATTCTTTGCAGCTTTTCATTACCACATATTTCTTACACTAAAAATTTACAGTTATGAAAAGAGTAGCAATATTAACAGAGAACGGGTTTGAAGAATCAGAACTTACCAGCCCTAAAAAAGCAATGGAAGATGCAGGCATACAGGTTGACATTGTATCCCCTCAAAAAGAAAAAGTAAAAGCATGGAACCACGATCACTGGAGCATAGAATTACCGGTGGATGTAAATTTATCCGGTGCAAACTCAGATGATTATGATGCGCTGGTAATACCCGGCGGCGTTATGAACCCTGATAAGATGAGAGCCAATAAAGATTGTGTAAAGTTTGCAAAGGAATTTATGGAGAGCGGCAAGCCTGTTGCCGCCATCTGCCATGGCCCGCAGTTATTAATTGAAACAGGTTTGCTGAATGGCCGCCACATGACAAGTTATCCTTCTGTAAAAACTGATCTGATTAATGCCGGTGTTAACTGGGAAGATAAAGAAGTGATAGTAGACCATGGCCTGGTTACCAGCCGCAGCCCTGATGACCTGGAAGCATTTAATAAAAAGCTGCTGGAAGAAATAAGAGAAGGTGTTCATGCACATGCATAATTGTTTAATGGTTTATTAGTGGTTGAAGGTTTACACGGTTAACTGGCAACTCCTGTTTACAGCACATTAAAAAACCCTTCCGGAAAAACCGGGAGGGTTTTGTTTTCATGGGGATTGTTGTATTTATTTATTTGCGCACTTTTAAAAATCCTACGCTGCGTGAATTGCCATTAATAATATTGCCGCGGCTATCAACCCATAGCTTTGTTCCTGCCTCATCGGTAATGATGAAAGGATATGACGTGTTATCAGTCGCCACCATTTTACCAATGCTGTATAAGCGATTGTTCATCTGCCTTACAATATTAAATTGCGTGGTGAGGTAAAAAGAAGATTGTTGTTCGGCGGCAAAAGTTATATCTGCTACAATGTACCTGTCGTTTACCAGGCTGTTTTCATGTCTCCCGGTATTTGTTGTTACATAACCACCATCATCCCTGTTTACACGGTTTGTATTTACCGTGGGTTCGTTACTCTCTCCGCCTGGGGCCTGGCGGGTATTATCATTTTGCCTTATTGGCTGTGTACGTTGCTGTGTATTTATATAAACATCATTATTGGTTTGCTTTAATACCGGGGTAGTTTTAGCAAGGTCTTTACCACCCTGCTGAATGTTTGCCCTGTTCCACCCGCCTGCAATGGCTGTTAATCTTTCTGCCTGCCCGGGATGTGTAAGGCTTCTTTTATAATTGGCAGCAATCTTCATGGCTGCCTGTGCTTCGGCAAGAGTGGCTCCCATGCGGCGCAAAACAAAACCGGAGAACTCATCAGCTTCCAGTTCCTTCTCCGGCTGGCTGCCGATATTTTCCAGGGTATGGCCATTAAGATGATGACCAATCTCATGCGCCAGTATGCTTACACTTGCCCACTTGTTGCCTGCCGCTGCATTGAGGCGGTTTATAAAATCAGGATTGTATAAAATGTACCGCTTACTTTGATACACTACTGCTGCCGCATTATCAACATTGGCAGCCATCACTTCAAAATTTTGTTTCAGTCCTATCACTTCAATAATATCTGCTATCATTGTTTTTGCTTCTGAAACTGATGTAAAGCTTGCAGGCTTTGATATCCACGAAGCGATCTGTGATGGAGATATCTCCCCGGACGTTTGGGCAAAACAATTATTCACCAGCAATACCAGTGCAATAATTATGATACGAAGTTTCATGATTAAAAATTTATACAGCAATATCGCATATTGAAAAGGCGAAAACATCATGCGCTTTATGTATTAACTTTTTGTAGCAATATGTTTAACTAAATGTTTACAATGAGAAAAAAAAACACACCTGCTGAATTTTTTTTCCATAATTTATTTTCCGGATTAACAAAAACTTATCAACTGCTGATTAATCGTTCTATAAAATTTTTCTTCTTATAAATCAGAACGGCTAAAAAATCCGGCTCTACACTTTTTATGAAAAAACAATTTTTCTTTGCCCTGTCCATTTTTATTTCCACCATTTCATTTGCCCAGGTAAAGCCAACGTTTGGTGTAAGAGCCGGCGTGCTGTCATCAGGCATCAGGGGTGAGGCATCCAGCAATCTTGATAACCTGATAAGTTTTGCCAATGGCATGATAACAACAAATAACCGCACAGGATTTTTTGCCGGCGCTTATGCTTCTATCCCTATGGATAATACAATATCAATAGAACCTGGATTATTTTATTCTCAAAAAGGCTATGAGTTAAATGGCGACCTTACTATAAAAGGTGCCGGATTTTTAGGCGCCAATGCAAAAGCAAAATTGCAATCTGAATACATTGATATACCTGTAGTGCTTAAAGCAAATATCAGCGGGTTTCAATTATTTGCCGGTCCGCAATTTTCTTATTTAATGAAAGCAAATTTAAATACTACTGCAGGCTTGTTAGGCTTCAACCTGCTTAATAATAACATGGATGTTACACAGCAATTCAACCGCTGGGATATGGGTATAACGGGCGGCATAGGCTATAAGCTTTCTAATGGCATAAATATTAATGCCTCGTACGACTATGGCCTGTCGAAGCTGGATAAGAACCAAAATACAAAAGCATACAACAATGCATTTAAAGTAGGTGTTGGCATCGAGCTGTAATTCTTTCCGCCGGTTTTCATTCTTATTTTTAAAAAATCGTAATGGTATAATTATTGAATAGATTTTTAAAAAACCAAGACACATGGCATCAAACAAACCCGTTGGAGACAACAGCCGGAAAGGCGCAGTAAAAAAACGCAGTCAGTTGGAAAACCCTATAACAGGAACAATGACAAAGCGTGATAAAAAAAGTGGAGAATTTATGGATGTAAAAAGTACAGATGGAAAATTTAAAGGAGTAAGGAAAGAAAAGTAAAGTTTACAAACCACCTTCAAGTAGTGTAAATAAAGTCTCATTTTAATTAAGTGAGACTTTATTATTTACGGTAATTCAACATCGCATTTCAAATACTCCTGACTGGTAATATAGCTATACTCTTATTTGGCTTAAGAAACCGAATAATATGTGCAATAAAATGTACATGTGTCCGTTTAATAATTTCCGAGATTACCGCCTATGAAAAAACTTTTTGCCTGGTGCTTTTTTTGCATTTTGGTTATACAAAATGCACAAGCCAAATCAACAGTAAGTACTACTCTTGTTATCAGCCAAATTTATGGCGATGGCGGAACCTCAGGCTCTTCTTATGCTAACGATTTCATAGAAATATATAATGCCGGAAGTGCAGCTATCAACCTTTCCAGCTATTCAGTACAATATGCTTCAGGAACCACCTGGACAATGACTGTATTAACAGCAGTTGTATTACAACCCGGAGGATATTATCTTATCAGGGAAGCATCAAATGGATCCGGAGGCTTGCCATTACCCGCCTCGGATGTAACCGGTACAATAAGCCTGCATTCCAACAGTGGTAAAGTGGCTCTGGTAAATAGTACTTCTGTGTTACCCAATGGTTGCCTTTCCGCTTTGATTGTTGACCTGGTAGGATATGGTAATGCTACCTGCTATGAAGGAACTGCCGCAGCCGCTGGATCAAATACCGTAAGCATAATAAGAAAGCAGGGAAATATTGATACCGATAATAATAGTACAGATTTTACGACAGGGACACCTAATGCAAGAAGTTCATCTTTCACTTTGCCTATTTCTATCAGTAGTTTTTCAGTAAATAAAAATGGTAAAAATAATGACCTGCGCTGGCAATTAAACTGCACTGCCGCTGCAATAACATTTGAATTACAACGCTGCAGTAATGGATTAAATTTTGAAAGCATATATGCAGAGAGTGCTACCCGGGCAAGGTGTTCAATGCCTTTTATATTCACTGACAGAAAACCTCTGGGCATTAATTACTATCGCTTAAAAATAACTGATGCTGATAAAAATACTTCTTATTCAAAAATTGTTTTAATGGTAAATACTGTAAGTATAAGAGAAGGATTAAAATTAAATCCAACAGTTGTTGGGGCGCAGGGAACATTAAAATATTTCTCTCCTGTTTCTGAAAATATTCAATGGGTAATTAGTGATATGGAAGGAAAGGTAATTAAGAAAATTGGGGGCAGCGTAACTTCAGGAGAAAATAATATTCTATTAAAAACCTCCTATCTTTCTTCAGGACAATATCAATTAAGGGGATATACTATCCATGGCACCACCGTTGCTATAAAATTTATAAAAGAATAAAACCCTTTTCTGTATCGGAATTTTATTCCGGCTTGCTGCCCATAGTTCCTGTACCATCGCCACCTGCATCTGCATCAAACTTAGAATTTTCATTAGCTGTATCTTTCTCGATACCTGAATGATGGCTGTGTTCATTGCCGGGATCAATTAATTTTTCGTGTTGCAACATTTCGTTAGAGCTGTCATTACCACTATCAGCATCATGCCTGGGCCGGGCCTCCGATGAGCCGCGGTTTTTATCTTCAGCAGTTTTATTTTCCATGATAAACATTTATAAAATAATTCCTCCACTATTATGCCAATCTAAAAAGGATAAATTATTGATACTTCTGGCTTAGATCATAAAGAATTTTTTTATCTGCATCAGTGAGAATTTTGCTTTTATCCTGCATTTCAAAATGACGTTTAAAAGCGCCAATAGCTGCGCCGGTATCTCTTATGTCATAGCCAATAATTCTCAAGGCCAGTAAGTGATTAAAATTTTGAGGAACGGTAACTTTGGAGGTATCACCGTACCATAATCCAAAACCTTTATCGGCAAGTGTTTTCCACGGAAAAGTTACATTAGGATCTACCTTGCGCACAGGTGCAATATCAGAATGGCCGATAAAATTTGCAGCCGGTATACCATAATTTTTTTTAAGAGCGCCAAGTAATATTAATAAACTGTTTACCTGCTGTTCAGTAAAAGGTTCAAAGCCGGTGTTATCAATTTCAATTCCTATTGATGATGAATTTACATCGGTCAAATTTCCCCAGCGGCTGTTGCCTGCATGCCATGCACGCAAATAATCATTAAGCATATGATGTATGGTGCCATCTTTACAAATCACATAGTGAGCGCTTACCTGTGTACGTGGAAGTGTAAATGTTTGTAACGTTTGTTCACAGCTGTTTTGCGCTGTATGATGAATGATGACAAAGTTTGGTTTGCGCATTCCGAAATTGGTTGTACCAACCCAGTCAGATGATGTAGCAATAGAATCTTTTAATGGCGTTTCTCTTATAATTTTTGCAAATGCCTTTACCTGTTTTTTGTAGCTTTTATTGGTAGCAGCGTATTTACCTGTTGAACAGGAGAAAAGAAAAACTAGAAAAAAACATTTTAATGATCGCATTTATAAATTTGTTTTTGATTTGAAATTGGCCATACGGGGATCGTAAGACCATGTTACATATTTCTTCTATACTGCCCTCCTACTTCATACAAAGCATGAGTAATTTGACCAAGAGAACAATACTTTACTGTTTCCATAAGCTCTTCAAATAAGTTACCATCATTTATAGCAACCTGTTGCAAACGCTTAAGCATTTCATCACTTTTATCTTTATGTCTTTCTTTGAAAGAATTTAAAGTACTGATTTGAAATTCCTTTTCATCAGTTGTACTACGAATAACTTCTTGTGGTAAAATGGTTGGTGAGCCTGCTTTATTTAAAAATGTATTTACACCAACAATTGGAAATTCACCCGTATGTTTTAATGTTTCATAATACAAACTCTCTTCCTGTATTTTATTTCGTTGATACATTCTTTCCATTGCACCAAGTACACCGCCACGTTCTGATATTCTTTCGAACTCAGCCATCACAGCTTCTTCTACAAGATCAGTCAGTTCTTCAATTAGGAAACTTCCCTGGTTTGGATTTTCATTTTTTGCTGTACCCAATTCTCTATTAATAATTAATTGAATTGCCATTGCCCTGCGTACGCTTTCTTCTGTTGGCGTTGTTATCGCTTCATCATATGCATTGGTATGAAGACTGTTACAGTTATCATATATTGCATACAACGCCTGCAGCGTTGTTCTTATATCATTAAAATCAATTTCCTGTGCATGCAAACTGCGGCCGCTGGTTTGAATATGATATTTCAACATCTGGCTGCGCTTGTTGGCATTGTATTTATATTTCATTGCTTTGGCCCATATCCTTCTTGCTACACGACCAATAACAGCATATTCAGGATCCATTCCGTTGCTAAAAAAGAATGAAAGATTAGCAGCAAAATCATCAATCTTCATTCCGCGGCTTAAATAATATTCTACATAAGTAAAACCATTACTTAATGTGAAGGCAAGCTGTGTTATAGGATTGGCGCCAGCTTCAGCAATATGATATCCGCTAATAGAAACTGAATAAAAATTCCGCACTTTCTTATCAATAAAATATTGTTGCACATCTCCCATTAATTTTAATGCAAACTCTGTAGAGAAGATGCAGGTGTTCTGTGCCTGGTCTTCTTTTAAAATATCAGCCTGTACAGTACCCCGAACCGTTGATAATGCTTTTGCTTTTATCTGCTCATAAACATCTTTCGGTAAAACATCCTGACCTGAAAGGCCAAGCAATCGTAAACCAAGTCCATCATTGCCTACAGGCAGAGCCCCTTTTAATTCTCCATCTTTTGGTAATACTTCTTTGCCATCTGTTCCAAGATATTTTGGTAAAGAATCAATACCATATTTTGATTCAATGATCTTATTTATTTCTTCTCTTAAATTATTTTCAATAATATATTTTTCGCATTGCTGATCGATAGCTGCATTTAAAAAGAAAGCAAGTAACATGGGTGCCGGGCCATTGATCGTCATACTTACAGAAGTCTTAGCATCGCATAGATCAAAGCCACTATATAATTTTTTGGCATCATCAACTGTTGCAATGCTTACACCGCTGTTACCAACCTTACCATAAATATCAGGACGTGGATCAGGATCTTCGCCATACAGGGTTACACTGTCAAATGCAGTGCTGAGCCGCTTTGCGGGCTGCCCGATACTTACATAATGGAAACGCCTGTTAGTTCTTTCAGGTCCGCCTTCACCGGCAAACATCCTTGTAGGATCTTCTTCCTGCCGCTTTAAAGGAAATACACCGGCCGTGTAAGGAAACTTGCCCGGGAAATTTTCCTGCAACCGCCATTTTAAAATATCACCCCAATCTTTAAAACGGGGAACAGTAATTTTTGGAATCTTCGTATGTGATAAGGATTCGAAATATAAAGGTTGTTTAATAATTTTCCCTCTAACATCATATTCAAAGAATTCTTTTTGATAGCTGGCTTTCGTTTCTTCCCATTCATCTAAAAGCTTTTTGCAGAGAGGGAAGAGTTGAAGCTCCAAAGCCCCCTCTAAATCTGCCCCCATAGGGGAGACTTCCGAAAGTCCCTTTGAATTTGAATATTCTTTTATTAATTGTTGTGCGCCTTTAAGCTTATAAAGTTTACTTGCAATTTCTGCCTGCTCATCTGCTAACTTATTATACTTATATACTTCTTCAGCGATCTCTGCAAGATACCTTACACGTTTAGCAGGAATAATGTGAGTTTGACTGGTTGTATCCTTTGTGTGTGCATGATGTACAATTTCTCCGCCGAACTTAACTCCTGTTTTAGCAGCAACTGTTTCCATCAACCTTTCAAATAATTCATTAACACCTGCATCATTAAATTGTGAAGCGATGGTTCCAACCACAGGAAGTTCATCATCTTTTGCAGTCCATAAATTATTGTTACGCTTGTATTGTTTTTTTACATCATGCAAAGCATCCAGGGCGCCTGCCTTATCAAATTTATTTATGCAGACAATGTCAGCATAGTCAAGCATATTTATTTTTTCCAATTGAGAAGCCGCTCCATACTCAGGCGTCATAACGTACATACTCACATCGCAGTAATCTAAAATTGACGCATCGCTTTGTCCTACGCCTGCACTCTCTAAAATAATAAAATCATACTTTGCTTCTTTGCAAATGTCAATTGCTTCCTGAACATATTCACTCAGGGCTTTATCGCTTTCTCTTGTTGCAAGACTGCGCATATAAGCCCTCGGGCTGTGAATGGAATTCATTCTTATCCTGTCACCCAACAATGCGCCACCGGTCTTTTTCTTTGATGGATCAACAGAAATAACGGCAATGGTTTTATCTGAATAAGAATTTAAAAAACGGCGAACGATCTCATCTGTTACGCTACTCTTTCCTGCACCACCAGTTCCTGTAATGCCGACTACGGCCCCCTCTGACTTTCCGGAAGAATTAACTTCAGAATTCTTTTGCCCGTTCTCAACATTCGTTATTGCTCTTGCAATTTTTCTTATATCCTTAAACTCTGGCAGTTTTAATTCCCCATTGATCGGAAAATTTCCATTAACAGGAAAGTCGCAGGAACGGATTACGTCTTCGATCATACCTTCTAATCCCATGTGTCTTCCGTCATCAGGAGAATAAATTTTCGTTATACCATATTTATGAAGTTCATCGATTTCGCTTGGTAAGATTGTTCCACCACCGCCACCAAATATTTTTATATGGCCACAACCATTTTCATCTAACAGATCTTTCATGTATTTAAAGAACTCAACATGCCCGCCCTGGTAACTTGTTATAGCAATGCCCTGCACATCTTCCTCAATAGCGCATTCAACAATTTCTGCAACACTGCGGTTATGACCAAGGTGAATTATTTCGGCTCCTTTGCTTTGCATTATACGGCGCATAATATTTATGGCGGCATCATGCCCGTCAAACAGGGAAGCTGCGGTAACTATACGAACATTATTAGTAAGAGTATAAGACATAATATCTGAAAAATCTGTAATCAAAAATACGAAGAAAGGATGCTATTACATAGCTGGTTATGATATTTTAACCACCGGTCATCCTGAAGGTTAAGTCTGCAAATTCTTTTATACTAAGGGTTTCAGCTCTTCTGGCAAATAGTTCATCCTGTAAAATTTCCTGGGCGAACAAACTCTTCACAGCATTACGCATAGTTTTTCTGCGTTGATTAAAAGCAGTTTTTACCAACACCCAAAAAGCTCTTTCACTCTTAACAGGAAGTTTTTCTTTTACTGATGTTAATCTTATAACCCCGCTTTTTACTTTTGGCTGCGGGGTAAAACATTCATTGCCCACATCAAATAAATATTCAACATCATAATGGTATTGTATCAAAACGCTTAATACTCCGTAAATTTTACTCCCTTCTTTAGCAGCAGCTCTTTGTGCAACTTCCTTTTGAAACATACCGATAACTACAGGTACATATTCTTTCCATTCTAAAATTTTAAAAAGAATTTGTGTAGAGATGTTATAAGGAAAGTTACCAATAACTGTAAAGGGTTCATCAAAAGGGCGGTCTATCTGCAAAAAACTTTTATGAATGATCTTATCTTTTAACGTGGGATATTTTCCCATAAGAAAGTCAACTTTTTCTTCATCCAGTTCAACAGCCTTAAAATCTACTCCCGGAATTTGTATGAGGTGTTTTGTTAAAGCACCGCCCCCCGGCCCTACTTCCAAAAGGTTTTTAAAAGGATGCTGCTGTAATGCATCAACAATTTTTTTAATGATGTTCTCATCTTTTAAAAAATGCTGGCCAAGAGATTTTTTTAATGTGTACATGCGGCATGCAAATTACAATCTATCCTACAAGAAAACAGATAATGGTCATACGGAGACCATCAGACCATGCTTTAAATTATTACCTTGCACAAAATATATTTAGAATGAACCCAGGCATTTCAGAACACAAACCTATAATTGGTTTTACATGTGGCGATGTAAATGGCATAGGCACAGAACTTATTATTAAAACTTTATCCGATATCAGGATACTGGAAATATGCACTCCTGTTATATTTGCAAGCAATAAGGTGATTAATTTTTACAGGAAAAGTGTACCGGAAATTGTGTTCAATTTTACGAACATAAAAGAGCTTACAAGAGTAAACCACAAACAGGTAAATGTATTCAACTGCTGGGAAGAAGAAGTTTCAATTACCCCCGGAATAATGAATGAGATCGGCGGAAAGTATGCTATAAAAAGTCTTTTAGCAGGTGCACAGGCCTTAAAAGAAGGAAAAGTACATGGATTGGTTACAGCGCCGATCCATAAAAAAAATATACAAAGCAGCGAATTTAATCATGCAGGTCATACTCCGTTTTTTAAAGAACTATTCGCAGTTAAAGATGTGGTGATGCTGCTGACAGCAGAAAATTTAAAAGTGGCATTGGTTACGGAACATGTTGCTGTAAAAGATATAACACAACATATAACCAGAGAAAACATTACAAGTAAATTACAAATACTCCACGCAAGTCTTCAGCAGGATTTTGGAATTGATAAACCAAAGATTGCCGTACTGGGATTAAACCCGCATGCAGGTGATGAAGGATTAATTGGAAAAGAAGAGGAAGAAATTATTAAGCCTGCTGTTAAAGATGCCAAACAACGCAACATGCTTGTGGTTGGCCCTTTCAGTGCCGATGCTTTTTTTGCAAGAGCGCAATATGAAAAATTTGATGCTGTGTTAGCGATGTATCATGACCAAGGATTAATACCTTTTAAATCACTATCCATTGGTGAAGGTGTGAATTATACTGCGGGCATCTCCGGCGTAAGAACAAGTCCTGACCATGGAACTGCATTTGATATTGCCGGAAAAAACCTGGCTGATGAGGGCTCTTTCAGAGCTGCCATATATACCTCTGTAGATATTATTAAAAGCAGGAAAACGTATGAAGACAACAGGAAAAATCCTCTTAAAAAAGTAAGTGCAGCTATTGTTGCCAATGCGGTGGATGAAAAAATTGTGGAAGAGGGTTGAGGAATAAGAAATAAATAATAAGAAAGAATGCAAATCAGAGCTAACTATTAGGATGCATATAACTCTGTAAAGCCTTTACATAATTCTCGAAAGCATCAACTCCTTTAGGCGTTATTTTACAAATGGTAAGAGGATAATTATCTTTGAACTGTTTTGTTACTTCAATATAGCCAGCCTCTTTTAATTTGCTTATCTGTACACTTAAATTACCTGCAGTTGAATTTGTTTTCTCTTTGATAAAAGTAAACTCAGCTTCTTTTACACTTAAAAGAAGACTTATAACAGCAAGACGTAGGGGTGCATGCAATATGGGATCTAGCTCTTTAAACTCCATCTGTACTATTTCCTTTTTTATGTAACTTTTTAAATTGATGGTTTGCAATATGCCCCGGTATGATGTATCCAACAACTACCGCTAAGGCATGCAACAACATTACCTGTTCAAATGTTTTCATAAATAATGCCGTGAACCCGACAGCCCATGTACAGTATGCGCCAATAACTGATGGTCGAAAATTTAATGCAGTGCCGTAAATTAATATCCAGAATGCATACAAATTTATCAATAATGCAAACCCCGTATTTATTGGTATTACGTCATAGACTGCATATTTTTCGTAAAGCAGATAGTTGCTGACATTCATTGAAATAATGATAAACATCAGGCTGATAAAAAATCCTGCATTCAGTTTTGATAACAGATCCTGTGTATACGTTTTTACCTTTTCGATTTTTTTAAAGAATAGTGACCGTATAATAGCAAACAGCATATAAAGAAGGATAATGCCTCCGAATACATTCCAGAAAAAACCTAATTGAAACCATTTGTAATGAATATCCAGTACTGTAAGCAATGATGTAGCCACCAATAACCATCCCCAGATGATCCATCCTATCCCGTTATCTTTCTGTTCTTTTTTAGCAGCGTTTATCATTTTAGAGATGAGCGCAAGGCTCTCTTCTTTTGAAAATGTCTCTTCCATAATAATTAGTTTTCTTTTTTAAATTTTGCCCGTAATAAATAACCGGGAATTATCCATGCAGCAATTACTGCCAATGCAAGGAGCAGGAGCTGATATTGGTAAGTAGTAAACATTGCACTAATGGCAATCAGCCAGCAAATTATACCACCAATTCTTAGAGGCTTAAATCTTAATATAATACCTGATAAAAAGGTTGGCATGCCATACATAACAAGTATGCATGCATTAATTGCATTAACAGAATTGTTCTTTATAAGAATATAAACCAGGATAAAGGAGCAAATAACAAATGTAAACCAGACAAACCCAATAATTTCATCCGGATAAGTTTTTACTCTTTGCCTTTTCTTTCTTCTTGCTAAATAATAAAACTGGTAAATAACAACCACCCATGTAGCATACCATACATAATAAGCGTTTTGGTTTTTAAAGAAATACAACATTATAAACTGGGTAATGCAACAAACAAAAATTACAACGCCCCACAATAAATATAAATGGCCTGTCTCACTGAACCTGTTTCTTGCATGGTTTATCATGCCTGAAATGATGGAGAGACTTTCCGCCTCTGTCATTTGCTTTTCATTTTCATTCATGATGAAATTATTTACTTGCCATTGATAAAAAATATTGGGTTGCCGCCTTACCCCATGAAGGATGTAATTCGCTTTCGGCTTTAAAGGTATCAAACATTGTAAGCGCTTTTTCAAATAAGGCTTTAGCTATATCTTTTCCGCCGCCAAAAGCAGGAGGTGTGTAAAATTTTTGCTGGCCATCTAAATAAACAGGGCGTGGATTGGCAGGATCCAGGGCTTTTGCTTTTTCAAGATTGGAAACAGCTACCGGCCCGTATTTCATATACCTGCTTTGCGGATCAACACCCATGTGCGCTGTAGCTATCATGCTTTTTATTACTGCTATTTCAGAATTTTCTTTTCCTGCAATAGCTTCGGCTTTTGTTATTAATTCCTCCGCTTTATCTGCAATCGGATCAACTTTAGTTTTATCCTTTTCAGTGTAAGTAATTAATATTTGAGCATAAGCCGCATAGTAATACGGAAGCCACTGGTTTTTTTCAGCCTCGCCTATCCTTTCAAAATTATTTGCCAGTTCTTTTGCATTGCCTTTTTGCATAGCGGAATCCAGCATAGCAATATTTTTTTTCATTGCGGGAACATACTTTTCACTTTGAGCATACGTTGCAATACTAAGGCAAAGTATAAGTGTTGATAAAATTGTCTGTTTCATTTTTTTTATTTTAGAGTTTATAAATTATTATAGAATTAAATTATTTACTGCATTTTCTGTTCTATCTATCCCAAAGCTTATAAAACAGCCCAGGTAGAAAAATCTTTTTGATGGCGGTGTTACAGGCTGTTTATTCAAACCATTATAAGAATAATTGTAACTGTATATATTATTTGCTCCCAATACATTGGTAACCGAAAAAACGATCACCGTGAATTTGCTCGCATTGGCTTTTCCAATGTTAGGCAAATAGTTTACACTAAAACTTAGGCTGTTATAATCTTTCGTTCTACCGGCATCATAAATTTTATATGCACTGGCTGCATTATCATAACGGATATTATAATATGGCCTGCCCGATGCGTACGTGTAAGAGCCATTAAATTGTGTTTTTAATTTGGTTACAAACTTTTTTACAACCAATGAAGCGGTATGCTTTGAAGCAAACGATGGTTCAATTTCTGTTGGATAGTTTAAGAAATCCCTTTTGGTATCCAGGTAAGAATAAGATATCCAGTAATCAACATTCTTAATTGTTTTTTTATCTCTCCAGAATAATTCAAATCCTTTGGCTTCACCATATCCTTTATTACTAACTGCAGTCTCTTTGCCTGTATTGGCTGTTGTTTTAAAAAGATCCTGGTATTTTTTATAAAAAACTTCAGTACGAAATGTTCTGCTGTTACTTAGTTTCTGATATTGTACTATATAATGAGTCGCCTTTGCATAATCAAGATTTGCAGCAGATGGCAAATACCTTTTTTCAGGATCCTGGTAAAAAATTCCATAAGCAAATGAAGCCTGGCTGTTATCAGCAAGTTTATAAGCCAATGATAGTCTCGGTGCAATATTCCATTTATCGAGCAGGCTTGAATGTTCAGCTCTTGTTCCAACCTTTGCGGCAATATCATTGGTAATATAAATATCTGCCTCGGCAAACCCAGATACTAAGTTCTCTTTAACCGTTTCAACAGTCTTTGCATTGTATAAAGTGACCTCAGTTTTATCATTGCTGTAATTATATTCACTTCCAAACCTTATGGCGCTTAAACCGGTAAGCCTTTTTTCAATAACCACTTTTGCATTAGCGTAATTACCATGGGTTGCTACATCAAAATTTTTATAGGCAAACAAAATTGGAGTAGTTAGTGTCTGCTTCTGGTTATTTTCATTTTGAAACTCACTATGTATATCATCTTTATTAGTACTATAAGAAATTCCTGTTGTCATTTTGAGGCCATTACCAATTTTTTCTCTCCACGATAAATTATGGTACATATTTATATTCTTCAGGCTAAAGGCATCTTTCATCCCTGCAGAATCTATATCCCCATACCTGAAACCAACCTTAGTAGAACC
The DNA here is from genome assembly GCA_028288585.1 of Chitinophagaceae bacterium. Taxonomy (GTDB): domain Bacteria; phylum Bacteroidota; class Bacteroidia; order Chitinophagales; family Chitinophagaceae; genus Ginsengibacter. The sequence goes on from JAQBNL010000024.1 coordinate 42,792, forward strand.
TAACATCCCATAATATTTAAGTATTCCTGTTTTAGAAGTTTTAATTCTGAAATTAGCATCTACATTATGCAGGACGGGAACATTAAAATAATCAGGTTTTTGTTTTATTAATTTAAAAGCAAGTCTCAGGTCAGTATAATCATATGATAAACCCCACGAAGATTTTTTATTTTTTGCCAACTGCTGAATTCCTGCGCCAACCGCTAAATAAGAAATGGCAATATCGGCAGAACTTTGTGTAGGCAGATCAATAGATTCTAAAATCAATGCCGATGATAATGCCTGTCCATACAAAGCAGAATACCCGCCTGCACTAAAAATGGTGCCTTTAAATAAGAATGGATTAAATCTTCCTCTGGCAGCCAGACCAGGTTCACTACTGTAATAAAAATTATTTACTAATGTGCCATCGATAAAGGTTTTGCTTTCCGCAGCAGTTCCTCCTCTTACAAACAATCCTTCCGTTTCACCAACCTGTTGTGTGCCTGGTAAAGTTTTTAATGCCGCAGTAATATCTGCATTAGCACTTGCAGTGGTAACAATGTCTATAGGATTTAAAACTGTAGTTTTCTTCTGGTCACTTGCCTCAAATGTACCGGCACTTATAACCACCGCTTTTAATTCTGTTACCAGTTCTTTTAAAGAGATGTTTACGGTGAGGGCTGTTCCTGATAAATTAATTTTTTGCTCAAATGATCTATAGCCACTCGAAGAAGCTTCTAATGTTTGTTCTCCTTTTTCTGTAGTAATAAAAGAAAAATTACCTAAGGAATCTGTGGTTGTTCCATCATAAGTATTTTTTAAACTAATGCTGATCCCAGCCAGGGGTTTATTTTTATTATCCAGTATTTTTCCTGAAATATTTATTTGTGCAAATGCAGAAGAACCTGTTAGTAAAAGGAAGAAGAGCATCTTGTTCATCATTGTAAATTTGTCACAAACATAAAGTAGTTTATTTTATAAACCAAAATATATTTTATTAATCGCTGTTAACATGAGCAATTTGCTATAAGCTAAAGAAAATATAAGATCTTGATTATCAATGTCATTTTTTCAAAATATTCCTAAAAAATATATTTACAGGAAACAAATATTTATTCACACCCAAAAAAAATAATTTGTTTATGTGGCTGCAATTTGTAATTTAGCAATAGAATTTAATGGGTTAGTAAGTATAAAGGGTCAGTAGAAATACTGACCCTTTTGCTTTGTATGAAGTGCTAAACGCTGAGCAAACTTCATTTGCTTTTTTTAATTCTCACCCAAAACATTCTTTACTTTACGCCAACATAAAAAATAAATGAGTAAAACAAAGACAGCTTTTTTTTGCCAGAACTGCGGATATGAAAGTGCAAAGTGGCTGGGTAAATGTCCATCCTGTAACCAATGGAATGTTTTTGTTGAAGAGGTGATTCAGAAGGGAACGGATAAAAAAGAAAATGACTGGAAAGAATTTTCTGGAACAGATAAGCGATTAAAAACAATTTCTTTAAGTGAGATAACGAGCGGGGAAGAAAAAAGAATTGTTACAAAAGATGCCGAGCTTAATCGTGTTCTCGGCGGGGGAATTGTTCCCGGAAGCTTAGTGCTTATTGGTGGTGAGCCCGGTATAGGTAAATCAACTTTATTTTTGCAGGATGCACTTCATCTAAATAATATTACCACACTTTACATTAGCGGAGAAGAAAGTGAACAACAGATAAAAATGCGTGCAGACAGGTTAAAAGTTCAAAATGAAAATTTTTACCTGCTCACAGAAACAGACACTGCCACCATCTTTAAGGAAATAAAAAAATTAAAACCGCAACTGGTTATTGTAGATTCTATTCAAACAATGCAATCGCAGTATGTGGAATCATCTCCCGGAAGTGTTTCGCAAATAAGAGAATGCGCTGCAGAATTTCAAAAGTTTGCCAAAGAAACACATACGCCTGTTTTTCTTATTGGTCATATAACTAAAGATGGCAGCATTGCAGGACCAAAAATTTTGGAGCACATGGTTGATACCGTTCTTCAATTTGAAGGTGACAGGAATTATGCCTACAGAATCCTGCGAACCCTTAAAAACAGGTTTGGCTCAACTGCCGAATTAGGAATTTATGAAATGACAGGAGAAGGTATGAGAGAAGTGAGTAACCCATCTGAAATTCTTATTACACAAAAAGAAGATCAGCTAAGTGGGGTTGCTATTGCCGCAACCATTGAGGGTATTCGTCCTTTATTAATTGAAGTACAGGCATTAGTTACGCAAAGTGTTTATGGAACACCACAAAGAACCAATACCGGTTTTGACTTAAGAAGATTACAATTACTTTTAGCGGTGCTTGAAAAAAGAGGCGGCTTTCATTTCGGAGTTAAAGATGTTTTTATAAATATTGCAGGAGGATTGAAAGTGGAAGATCCTTCAATTGATTTGGCTGTATTGAGCGCATTACTTTCTTCTTATGAAGATGTATCGCTGCCTTTGCATATTTGTTTTGCAGGTGAAGTTGGTTTAAGCGGAGAGATAAGAGCAGTTAATAGAATAGAGCAACGAATTGCCGAAGCCGAAAAACTTGGTTTTGAAAAGATAATTGTAAGTAAATACAATACAAAAGGCTTAGGAAAACAAAAAACTAATATCGAAATTGTAGCCTTAGGAAAAGTGGAAGAACTGTATAAATATTTATTTTGATCCTATCGTTTATATTTTTCTATGTGCTAACTATGCGACTTTGTGCCTATGTGTTTGAGAAATTCTACCACATAGACACAACAGGCACATAGAAAAAGAGACTAATAAAAACTCAAATAGTAAGTTTGAATCTTAAGACAAACATATTATCTCCCTTAGTTCATCTTTTCTATCCGCACGTTTGTACCGGATGTGGAAGCGACCTTGTTGAAGAAGATAACCTTCTTTGCCTGAAATGCGTAAATGATCTGCCGCATACAAATTTTGAAATGCATGCAGGTAATCCTGTTGAAAAAATATTTTGGGGGAGATTAGCATTAACTGCGGCAATGAGCGAATTCTATTTTGCCAAAGGAACATTGATCCAAACCCTGATCCATGAATTTAAATACAAAGGCAATACAGATGTAGGAATGTACTTAGGTGCGATGATAGGAAGTAGCTTGCTAAATAATAACCGCTTTACTAAAATTGATGCACTCATTCCTTTGCCATTATTTGCAGATAAAGAATTTAAAAGAGGCTACAACCAGGCAACTATTCTTTGCAATGGAATTTCTGAAGTAACTAACATTCCTGTGCTAAAAAATAATGTTGTAAGAAACCGCTTTACGCAAACACAAACTAAAAAGCACCGAACCGAACGCTGGGAAAATGTTGAGAGTAGTTTTGAAGTGAAAAATCCTAATGAAATTAAGAACAAACATATCCTTCTTGTAGATGATGTAGTAACAACCGGAGCAACCTTGGAAGCCTGTGGCGCCGAAATATTAAAGGTGCAAGGAACCCGGTTAAGTATTGCAACATTGGCATTTGCATCCAAATAAGCAACCTTTAACCCGTATTTCTCGTAATTTTATATCAAATAAATTTTATGAACAAGATATTATTAGCAGCAACTTTCATATTGCTGACATCGTTTTATTCTCCCACAAAAAAAACTACTAACATCTATAAGTTTAAAGTGGAGGCGCTGGATGGAGGCAAAATTGATTTTAAAAAGTTTAAAGGAAAAAAGATCCTTATCGTTAACACAGCTTCCAAATGTGGTAATACCCCGCAGTATGCCCAGTTAGAAGAGTTGTATGAAAAATATAAAGACAAACTGGTGATCGTAGGATTTCCTGCCAACAATTTTGGAGGACAGGAACCTGGTACTAAAACTGATATCATAGAAGTATGCAGAAAGAATTATGGTGTAACATTTCCCATGGCAGACAAGGTTTCGGTAAAAGGAGACGACATCGCCCCCATCTTTCAATATCTTGTTGATGAAGCAAAAAAAATGGGAATTACTGATCCTATCAAATGGAACTTCACCAAATTCTTATTGGATGAAAATGGAAAACTTATCGCAGTCATCCATAACAAAGTGAAACCAATGAGCGAAGAAGTGACGAAGTATTTGAATTAAGATTTCACGTAAGGACGCAAAAAAAATATAACAAAAGGCGCAAAGGATTTTTCTTTGCGCCTTTTCTTTCTTTGCCACTTTGCGTGAGAACTTATCTTTGCACCAATGCAATTCAAAGATATAATTGGTCAGCAGCCCGTAAAAGAACAACTGGTGCAATTGGTTCAGCAAAACCGTTTAAGTCATGCGCTTTTATTTTTAGGTAAAGAAGGCAGCGGAGCATTATCACTTGCCATTGCTTTTGCGCAGTACATTGTTTGCACTTCAGCCAAAGAAGCAGCACAAAAATCAGCGCCAGGTCTGTTTGGGGAAGCTCCTTCTTCTCCCTCTCCACTCCGTGGAGAGGGTAAGGGTGAGGGAGATTCCTGCGGGACCTGCTCCGCCTGTACAAAAGCAGATAAACTAATTCACCCCGACATCCATTTCTCTTACCCCGTTGTAACAAAAAAGCCCGGCGAAAAACCTGTCAGCACCGATTACATCAGTGAATGGCGTGAATTTGTGTGCGGCTATCCTTACGGAAATATCTACGACTGGCTGCAGTTCATCGGCGCAGAAAATAAACAGGGTAACATTACCGCACAGGAATGCAACGAAATAAATCATAAGCTAAGTTTAAAAGCTTTCGAAAGCCAATACAAAATTCTCATCATGTGGATGCCCGAATTCCTGGGCAAAGAAGGCAACAAACTTTTAAAATTAATTGAAGAGCCACCACCAGACACCTTGTTCATTTTTGTTGCGGAAGATGAAAGCGCAATCCTCCCTACCATCTTATCAAGAACACAACTGGTAAAAATTCCTGCGCTTACTGATGATGAAATTGAAGACGCATTAATAACAAGAGGCAAAGTTGAAAATAATAAGGCAAGACAAATTGCCGGAGTATGTGCAGGAAACTATCGTGAAAGTTTGCAAATGCTGCAACATGCCGAAGAAGACTGGCAAAGCCTTCTCCGTGAATGGCTGAATGCTATCGCAAAAAATAATACCGCCGCACAAATAAAATGGATAGATGAGATTACCCGCCTCGGCAGGGAAAAACAAAAACAATTCCTCCGCTACTTTATTCATTTATTAGAGCAGGCCGTAAGAGTTAGAATGATTGAAGAAGGAACCGGCTTAAAAAATCCCTTTAGCAATATGCCCGAAAAGGAAAAGGATTTTGCCATCCGCCTCAATAAGCTTTGCAGCCTTTCTGCCCAGCAGGCCATCATTACCGAGCTGGACAAGGCCACTTATTACATCGAACGCAATGCCCATGCAAAAATGCTCTTCCACGCCCTCTGCATCCGGCTGTATCATATTATTAAGGATAATTCGCTAATTTTGGTCAATTGAGGAAAGGGGTTGAGTAAAGTGTGTGATTTTTTGTGGACGAGCAGTATAACTTTATTCAACATCGTTGTGTCACTCACTTCAACTTTTACAGCAAGAATGAGCTTTACAAATAATATATATTCAGTTTGCACTTTGCAAACCAGCTCAATAAATACCTGCTTTACAAGAACCTGCCATCTGGCGGGGTAAGTGCGATACAACTTCGCTGCTATAGAACCATAGCGGTATTCTTTCCTTACTATTTATCATTTTATTCAACAGCGCTATATGAGTTGCACAAGTTGTAGCACATCAACAGGGGGAAAACCGGGAGGATGTCAAAGTAATGGTGGTTGCAGTACCGGCGGGTGCAACAGGATGAACGTTCATGACTGGCTGGCAAACCTTCCCTTCAGCGATCCTGAAAGCAGTTGCCGCATAGTGGAAATATCTTTTAACCAGGGCAGCCGCAAAGATTTTTACCGCAATAATTCATTACATCATTGGGACAAGGGCGAAATAGTTGCCGTTGAAGGCGTCAGTGGCTTTGACGTTGGTACAGTTTCTTTAACAGGCGAACTGGTTCGTATGCAGTTAAAGAAAAAAGGCGTTAAGGAAGATAATCCCGAGATCAAAAAGATCCTGCGAAGAGCAACCGATAGCGACATCAATAAATGGAAGGAAACAAAGGCCCGTGAAAAAGATGTATTGATAAGAAGCCGTGCCATGGCAAGGCAATTAAAAGTTGATCTTAAAATGGCTGAAGTGGAGATACAGGCCGATGGCAGAAAGGCAACTTTCTTTTACATTGCTGATGACAGGGTTGATTTCAGGGAACTTATAAAAGTCTATGCTTCTGAATTTAAGGTTAAGGTAGAAATGAAGCAAATAGGTGCAAGGCAGGAAGCAGGAAAAGTTGGCGGCATCGGCAGTTGCGGAAGAGAATTGTGCTGCGCCACATGGCTCACCGATTTTAAAAGCGTGAACACACAAGCTGCCCGTTACCAGAATTTAAGCATCAACCAAACTAAGCTCAGCGGCCAATGCGGAAGATTAAAATGCTGTTTAAATTATGAGCTGGATACATACCTCGATGCATTGCAATATTTTCCTGATGATGCCGAAGTGCTGGAAGTTACCAAAGGCAGGGCCTTCCTTATAAAAAAAGATATTTTCAGGAACATCATGTGGTACACTATGCCGGAAAGCACAAAGCATTATCCTGTCTCCATTGAGGAAGTTAAAAAGATACAAAGCCAAAACAGGCAGGGCATAAAACCGGATGCATTGGAAACCGTTGAAGTAACCACAGGCAAGCCAAAAGAGATTGAACCCGAATTTGTTGATGTGGTTGGACAAATAAGCTTACGCTCTTTAGAAAAGAATACACAAAAGCGCAGGGCAAAAGAAAGAGGGCAACAAAATCAAAACCGTCCTCCGCAAAATCGTAATCAACAAGCCGGGCCACAGCAAGGCAATCAGCAACAAAGAGGGCCCCAGCAAAGAGGACCGCAACAGGGCAATCCACAAAACCGTCCACAGCGACCTCCGCAACAAAGACCTCCACAAAAGCGTCCGCCACAGAATAGGCCACCGGAAGGACCGCAGGGGAATTAATTAAAAGGAATTTATTTTCTCTTATAATTTGCGTGCAATCGGAGGCTTTTCTGATAATACTTCAATACAAGTATCAGAAGTTGCAATTACAAAATGAATTAATCCGTTAGGGAAATTTACATCAAGCATTTCTTTGAATAATGAATTTGCCCATTTAGAATTTTTAACAGTAAACGTCCATCCAAGTTCTTTCTTCCACCAATATTTTAGATATGTTTCATCAACGGCTTGATAAGCAGCAATTGGAGACTCAAAAATGAACTGAAATGTATCTTTGCCACCTGCTCTTGATATATTATTAACCAAAATAGTTAATTCATCTTTATCAATTAATTCAGTGAAATACAAATCTGTAGAATCAGAACAAGGGGTTTCCCATTTTTCTAATATAAATTCTTCTTCCATGTTTTATATGATTAATTAGCAATTTAGGTTTTTGGTCTCCCACCAACAAAAATCAATTTCGTAATTTCGCTTCATGTCTATTGAAGTTTCCAACCTCACAAAAATTTACGGACAGCAAAAAGCCATCAATAATATTTCCTTCAAAATAGATAAGGCAGAAATTGTAGGTTTCCTTGGCCCCAATGGTGCAGGCAAATCCACAACGATGAAAATTATTACCGGTTACCTGGAAGCCGATAACGGAAATGCATTTGTAAGTGGCCTAAATGTGCAGAGCGATAAGTTGGAAACAAAAAAGAAAATTGGTTATCTCCCCGAAGGCAACCCCCTGTATTATGAAATGTATGTGAGGGAATACCTGGAGTTCATTGCCAATGTTCACCAGATAAAAAATATAAAGAGCAGGATCGAAGAAGTGATCATCCTCACAGGTTTATCCGTTGAAAGCAAAAAGAAAATTGGCCAGCTAAGTAAAGGCTATAAACAACGTGTTGGCTTGGCAGCAGCATTAATTCACGACCCAGAAGTTTTAATTTTGGATGAGCCCACCAGCGGCTTAGACCCAAATCAAATTGTAGAAATAAGAGATGTAATAAAAAATCTTGGCAAAAATAAAACAGTGCTTTTTTCTTCTCACATCTTACAGGAAGTAGAAGCCATCTGCGACAGGGTTATCATCATCAACAAAGGAAATATTGTAGCAGATGACCAGTTAAGCAACCTGCAAAAAGCAAATAAAAATTCTCATGCGGTTATCGTACAATTCAAAGAAGCCATCGAACCGGAATTATTAACCCAAATAAGTGAAGTGGATAAAATTGAACAACTACAAACTACCCACTACAAACTACAAACTGCAAACCCCGAATCAGTGCGAAAGCAACTTTTAGAATTGAGTTTGCAGCACAACCTGAATATCGTTTCTTTGCAAAGTGAAAATTCCAGTTTAGAGGAAGTCTTCAGAAATCTTACCAATTAAAAATTAATAAACATACAATGAGTTACATCGCAAGTATACATGCAAGACAAATTTTAGACAGTCGTGGAAACCCTACAGTTGAAGTAGATGTGTTAACCGAAAATGAACATTTAGGAAGAGCAGCAGTGCCGTCAGGTGCAAGCACGGGCATACACGAAGCAGTTGAGCTTCGTGATAACGATAAAAAATTATACGGCGGTAAAGGTGTTTTAAAAGCTGTGAAAAATGTAAATGCATTGCTTGCAGAAAAACTGGAAGGCTGGGATGTTGCCGACCAAACAGGCATTGACCAGATGATGATCGAGCTTGATGGCACTGAAAATAAAAGTGAGCTTGGCGCAAACGCAATGCTGGCGGTTAGCCTGGCAGTTGCAAAAGCCGCAGCGCTGGAAGCAAACCTTCCTTTGTATCGTTACATCGGTGGAACAAATGCAAAAGTATTGCCCATCCCCATGATGAACATTTTAAATGGCGGCGCTCATGCTGATAATAAAATAGACTTTCAGGAATTTATGGTAATGCCTGTCGGCGCTTCATCTTTCAGTGAAGGATTGCAATGGGGTGTTGATATTTTTCATGCATTAAAATCAGTGCTGAAGAAAAAAGGATTCAGTACGAATGTTGGTGACGAAGGTGGTTTTGCGCCGAACATTCAAAGCAATGAAGAAGCCATTGAAACCGTATTGACTGCTATTGAAGCTGCCGGTTATAAAACGGGTTCTCAAATTGCAATAGCCATGGATGCTGCCAACAGTGAATTATGGAATGAGAAAGAACAGAAATATATTTTTCATAAGAGTGATGGCAAAACAATGACGAGTGAGCAATTGGTAAATTACTGGGAGAGCTGGGTGAATCAATACCCGATAATCTCCATTGAAGATGGTATGGCAGAAGATGATTGGGACGGCTGGAAGATGCTTACAGAAAGAGTTGGTAAAAAAATTCAGCTGGTAGGTGATGACCTTTTCGTTACTAATGTTACAAGACTTCAACAGGGGATTGATAAAGGAATTGCGAATGCTCTTCTTGTTAAAGTAAACCAGATAGGAACATTAACTGAAACAATAAATGCAGTTACATTAGCACAGCACAATGGCTTCAACACCATCATGAGCCATCGGAGTGGTGAGACCGAAGACACCACAATTGCAGACCTTGCTGTTGCATTAAATTGCGGGCAAATAAAAACGGGTTCTGCCAGCAGAACAGACCGTGTTGCCAAATACAACCAATTAATAAGAATAGAAGAAATGTTGGCAGAAAGCGCTGTTTATCCAAAAGGAAAAATTAAATTTGGTAAATAAAGTCCATCTAATCCAGATAGTTATCGGGACTTTAAAAACTGTAATAATTTGAAAACAATTTCTGAAAACGAACCCCAAAAAAAACCTGCTCCCGAAAGTATTTGGGTGAGGTTCTCCTGGCTTCGAAATAAATATCTTATCACAGTTCTTGGCTTTATTGCCTGGATGCTGTTTATTGACAGGAACGACCTGCCAACCCAATGGAGAAGAGTTAAAGAATTGAGAACATTACAGCAGAGCGAAAAGACCATGGATAAGCAGATAAGTGATACCAAACAGGAGCTGGAACTGTTGAAAACCAATCCTTCCACCTTAGAAAAATATGCCCGTGAAAAGTATATGATGAAAAAAGATAATGAAGACCTTTACATCATAAGCCCACCAAAGCAGTAAATTTACTGTTGAATACAATATTATCTTTTAAAGCCCGTTTATTACCTTGAATTGGATATAATATTTCTAACCAAAAGCAATTAATCGTGTCTATGCACAATTTTACACCAGAAGACCTGGTACAGTACCTGTACAACGAGACTTCCCAGGAAAAGACCACAGCTATTAAAGCTGCACTAGAAACAGACTGGACATTAAGAGAAATGTATGATGTGATCGTTTCGGCACAAAAAAGGCTGGAAGCTTTCGAGCTTTCTCCCCGTGAAGAATCGGTAAACAACATTTTACGTCATGCTGAAAAAGCGATTTCTGAGCTCCACCCCCACTAAAAACTAAACTGCAATTACCTTATTTTCGTCCCGCCATCTTACCATGGCGGGACATTTTTTTAGGAGAATTCTCAATTGACATTTCTTTTATAAAAGAATTTATGAACCGGGCATTTATACCTTGTAGCATCATTCGTGGAGTTTATCCTGAGCCTGGCGAAGGATCGCATTACGTTCATCTTTTGTGCTGCTATTAAACTTTTATCCAGGCGAATTTGCATACAACACATGACCAAAAAAGAACGCTATAATTTCACCATAGAATTTTTTAAAACACATGCTCCCAATGCTGAGACAGAATTAATTTATGACGGAGCTTATCAATTACTGGTTGCAGTAATTCTCTCAGCGCAATGCACTGATAAAAGAATTAATCAAACCACCCCTGCCATCTTCGAAAAATATCCTGATGTATATGCATTGGCAAAAGCTGACCAGGAAGAGTTATTCCAGTTAATAAAAAGTGTTTCCTATCCCAACAATAAAACAAAACATCTTATTGGAATGGCTAAGATGGTTGTGGAAAAATTTAACGGCGAAATTCCAATGACCGTTGATGAGTTAACGCAATTGCCCGGCGTTGGAAGAAAGACTGCAAACGTTATCACTTCGGTAATTGATGACCAGCCAAATATTGCCGTGGATACACATGTGTTTCGTGTTTCCGCAAGAATTGGTTTAACCACAGGTGCTAAAAATCCTTTACAAACAGAACTGCAATTATTAAAATACACCCCTGAAGAATATGTTGCTGTAATGCACCACTGGCTTATATTACACGGTAGGTACATCTGCGTAGCCCGTCGGCCTAAATGTGAGATCTGCGGATTAAGGCCTGTATGCAGGTATTATCACAAAGTTGTTTTGAAAGAAAATTTGGTTGAGAGGATTAAGGAGTAATATTTTATTAATTATGCTACTGTCCCAGCGGGGTTTTCATTTCCCAGTAAACACACCAAACAATTAATAACTTCCGGAAATGAAACCCCGATGCTTGCTGAGACTTCAAATTAAAAGAATTGTTCTCATTAATTTAGCAGGATGGCTGTTAAATATAAACACTCCAATGTTTATTCGATGTATTTCTGCATTTTCACCTGTTATAAATGGATGCATCTTTTTGAAATGACTAATAGTTATGATATAGTTTATAGCTGGTTCGATGTTCTAAAACAAGAGATAGATGTAATAGGGTATGTTATTATGCCGAATCATGTACACTATATTTTATACTTTTCTGGAGCAGGTTTTAATTTGAATAAAGTACTATCTAATGGAAAACGATTTATGGCCTATGAAATAATAAACAGGATGGAACATGCAAAAGATATACATACTTTAAATATTTTACAGGATGCACTTACGGAAAGAGAAAGAAAGAAGAAACAATTACATAAAGTCTTTAAAGATTCATTTGATGCAAAAGCAATTTTCTCCGAAAAATTTCTCATTCAGAAATTGAATTACATACATCATAATCCTGTGAGTGGTAAATGGAGATTAGCAAAGGATTTTGTTTCCTATGAACATAGTAGTGCATCATTTTATGAAGAAGGAATTATCAGGCATTTTAAACCAACACGCTTTAATGATTTGTAAGATTAGTTTATAATTACTAACAGAATTTCAAGCATCGGGGTTTCACGGTTAGTTACTTTAGTTGTAAATTTATACTGTGAAAACCCCGCTGGGACACTAATAATTAATTACAACAACTTCTTCACCTCCTCCACTATTTCATGTTTGGTAAAAGGTATACCCATTATTTTATGATAGCCTTTGGCATCAACCAAATATTGGTCACGGATAATTTTTATAAGCTGGCCATTGTTGAGTTCAGGAATTAAAACATGCTCAAAGTTCTTAATGATGTCTCCAAGGTTTTTAGGGAATGGGCGTACATAACGCAGGTGTGCATGTGAAACCTGGTAGCCTTCTGCCAATAAATCAATAACTGCACTTTTTATAGAGCCATAAGTGCTTCCCCATCCAAGCACTAATACTTTTCCTTTTTCAGGACCATTATCCAACTTTTGTTCAGGAATATAATCAGCGATCTTATCAACTTTTTCCTGCCGTATCTTAACCATCATCTGGTGATTATCCGGATCGTAGGAAACATTGCCTGTGATGTTTTGTTTTTCCAAACCGCCTACTCTATGCTCCAGACCTGCTGTGCCCGGTATAGCCCATGGACGAACTAATTTTTCATCTCTTAAATATGGCTGAAAAGTTTCTTCATGATGCCCGAGCTCTTTTTTAAAGTTCACTTCAATAGGCGGCAATTCATCGCTCTGTGGAAATTTCCACGGCTCTGCACCATTGGCAATATAACCATCGCTTAAAAATATTACAGGCGTCATGTGCTGCACTGCAATCCGCACCGCTTCATACACAGCGCTGAAACAATCACTTGGTGTTGATGCAGAAACTATCGGCATCGGGCATTCTCCATTTCTACCATAATATGCCTGCAGCAAATCACTCTGCTCTGTCTTGGTTGGTAATCCTGTTGATGGTCCTCCACGCTGGATGTTACAAATGAGTAAAGGAATTTCCAGCATCACTGCAAGTCCCATTGCTTCTGCTTTTAATGCCATTCCCGGCCCGCTTGTAGAAGTAACACCAAGGCTACCTCCATACGCTGCACCAATTACAGATGTTATTGCAGATATCTCATCTTCTGCCTGGAAAGTTTTTACACCAAACGCTTTATGACGGCTTAGTTCATGTAAAATATCGCTGGCAGGTGTGATAGGATAAGAGCCTAAAAATAATTGCAGTCCGCTCTTTTGCGAAGCAGCAATTAAACCATAAGACAATGCCTGGTTACCCATAATGCTGCGGTAATTTCCGGCAGGCATCTTTGCTTTTTCTACCGAGTATCTTGTGGTGAAAGTTTCAGTTGTGTCACCAAAATTGTAACCCGCCTGTAAAACTTTTATGTTGCTGTTTAATATATCTTCCTTCTTACCAAACTTTTCTTTTAAAAACTGGATGGTATTATCAAGGCTCCGGTTATACATCCAATAAAGAAATCCCAGTACAAACATATTCTTTGCCCTGTCCTTTTCTTTGGTGCCCATTTCAAATTCCTTTAGCGCCTCCCTCGTCATTTTGGTTACATCCATCTTTATCACTTCGTAACCTTCAAGGCTTCCATTTTCTAAAGGATTAACGCCATCAGGGTAATTGGCGAGACGTAAATTCTTTGCATCAAAGCCATCAACGTTTACAATTATTTTTCCATTTCTTTTTAATCCTTTAAGATTTGTTTTGAGAGCTGCTGCATTCATTGCCACCAATACATCGCATGCATCACCGGGAGTAAATATCCTGTCGCTGGAAAATCGAAGCTGGTAGCCGGAAACACCGGGAAGTGTTCCTTGCGGCGCTCTTATCTCTGCAGGAAAATCAGGAAAGGTTGCCAGGTCAATGCCCAGCATTGCGGTATTATTGGTGAACTGGCTGCCGGTCAATTGCATTCCGTCGCCTGAGTCTCCGGCAAATTTTATCACCACGTCCTGTAAAACTTCTTCTTTTGTTTGCATATAGTAATCTTACAAATTTAAAAAGATAAAGTGTGTAAAAGTAATTTTGTTTTTAGGGTAGCGGTTGGTGGGGAACTGGCCGTGGAGTATGGTATAAAAAAGAATTAACTAAGCATTTATAAAAGTGAGTTCTATTTTTTATAATTTTAATCTCTAAATTTTATACAATGGCATTATTTAAATCAGGTAACCCGGCTTTATCAGAAAAAAACTTTCAAAATACAATTGCTATAGATCCTACGCAGGCAATGACGGTTAGGGGAACATTAAACAAGTTTGGTTTTTTGTTTTTGATGGTGATGGGAACAGCTTTTTATTCATGGAAAGAATTTAATGGCGGTGGTAATGTTGTGCCATTAATATGGACAGGTGTAATAGGCGGACTTATTGTTGCTATGGTAATAATTTTTAAAAAAGAATGGGCTCCGTTTTTAGCACCTGCATATGCTTTGCTGGAAGGATTATTTTTAGGTGCCATCTCTGCAATT
>JAQBNL010000033.1 GCA_028288585.1 Chitinophagaceae bacterium
CTAACAACATTTGAAATAAAAAGTTAAAGGATCACCTTCTTAAGATAATGTTTACATGATTAACAATACCATCAATAGATATTTTCTCCATGCATTTAAAATGGCCGAGCGGGCATTTATCATAACCGATTTTACTGCAGGGCCTGCACCATAATTTTTTTACATCAAATACTTCATACCTGGTTTGATACGGATACATGCCAAATGAAGGAACAGTATTTCCCCAAATAGAAATAATATCTTTTTTAAAAGCGGCTGCAATATGCATTAAGCCTGTATCGTGACTTATGATAAGCTTAGCACGCCTTACCAAATCAGCGGATTCATTAAGATTGTATTTACCACAGGCGTTATAAATTTTTACGGAATCAACAGAAGAAATTTGTGTTGCATTGGAATAATCTTCCTTACCGCCTAATAAAATTACAGGATGATCGATCTTTGAACAGAGCTCCTTTAATTTATGTACCGGCAACTTTTTGGTGTTATGTGCAGCGCCAATAACAATACCGATATATCCATGCAGGTGTGAGATAGGAATATCTTTTTGAGCAACCACATCTTTATTATGAATAAAAAAATCAAGACCTTGCCCATCATTAATAACACCAAGGCTTTTCACCGTTTCCATATAGCGGTCAACAATGTGCTCATCCGGCATTATGTTGATCTTAAAGTTTACAAATACCCATTTTTGAATATTTAATTTATCAAAAGAAAAAGATTTAATTTTTTTTAAAGCCTGCTTTATACGAAGTGTTCTCAGGTTATGATGGAGGTCGATTATGTAATCAAAGTTTTCGGTTTTTAATTCCTCAATTACTATATCCAGATCATCTTTAAGAACATGCACCTTATTTACATGGGGATTGGTAAGTACGATGGATGCAAAAGATTGTTTTGTTAGATAATGAATTTGAGCATCCGGAAATTTCTTTCGCAAACAACGAACTACAGGAGTGGTGAGTACAATATCACCAATAGAAGAAAAACGTATAATAAGGAACTTCATAACACGAATTACACGAATTTTTACGAATTATTATTGGTTGATTAAGGAAGAGGGGTTTCGCCTTCTATATAATTAAGATCTTTATGAAAAGTTTCTTTGGTAAAATAATAAGCAACTAATGTAATAGCCATTACAATTATTCCTGTTGTTATACCACTCTTTATAATTGGCCAGTGAAGATTCTTTTGAAAAAGATCAAGGAACATCAGGTTGATCAAAGGCAATGCACCTCTAACCATATTAGGAATTGTTGTTGCAGCTGTTGCCCTTAAGTTAGTTCCAAATTGCTCTGCACCCATGGTGATAAATATTGCCCAGAACCCTGTACTAAAGCCCAGGGCTGCACAAATAAAATACATCGATGCATTAGAATTATTAAAAGCGCTGAAGAAAATAAATAAACAAATAATACAGATGATATAAAAAATGAGCAGCGCCATTTTGCGGCTTTTAAAATACTGGCTTACCAGCCCGATGGTAATATCACCAATTGATATTCCCACATAAGCAAACATAATTGAGCGGCCGGAATCCAGTGTGGTACTGCCAAACATAGCTTCAGCAAAACGATCACTTTGGTTTACAAGAATGCCTATAACATACCATGTTGGCAAACCGATAAGAATGGCCAGTATATATTTTTTAAACCGGCTTACATCCGTAAAGAACATGAAGAAATTTCCTCTTGAGACATTTGTTTGCTTTATCATTTTAAACATGCCTGACTCCACAACGCTGATACGCAAAAACAAAAGTAAAATTCCAAGACATCCGCCGATCTTATAACATAACCTCCAGTCATGACCGGTGAACTGGTAAGTGAAATAGGCAAGCACACACCCGCTTAAACCAATTGCTGCCACCATTGATGTTCCCACTCCTCTTCTTTCCTTTGGCAACATCTCACTTACTAAAGTAATACCTGCCCCAAGTTCTCCTGCTAATCCTAATCCTGCAACAAAACGACACCATGCATATTGATCAACCGTTTGAATAAATCCTGTAATAAAATTTGCCGTAGAATATAAAATGATAGAACCGAATAAAACTGATAGTCTTCCTTTTTTATCACCGAGAACGCCCCATATAATACCGCCTAAAAGCAACCCAACCATTTGCCAGTTAATAACCTTGGTACTGTCTGCAAGCAATGTCAGGGGTGTAGATCCCACAGCAAGCATACTTGGCTTTTTTACAATCGTAAATAACAACAGGTCATAGATATCAACGAAATATCCTAAAGCAGCAACAATAACAGGGAGAGATAAAACACCAAATTGTTTTCTGTTCATAGATTATTCAGATTTTGATGGAGCAGTACCAGGTTTCTTTTTACTTATGAATAATTTCCAGATAACAGGGAAAGTTGTAATTATTACAATACCGATTACAATAACTTCAAGATGTTCTTTAAGGTCAAATCCAAATTGCCTGTAAATAACTCTTTGCAAAAAATGGCCTGCCGTTAGCATACTGCCTACCCAAAGTATGCTGCCAACAATATTATAAAAAGCAAATTTCTTTTTATCCATTTCAACAATACCTGCAACAATAGGAGCAAATGTGCGTACAAAGGGAACAAACCTTGCTATAATTATTGCGCCGCCACCATTCTTTTCATAAAAGTCGTGTGCCTGGCGTAAATATTTCTTTTTGAAGAAAAATGTATCTTTCCTGTGATACAAAAAGGGGCCGCTTTTTCTACCAAACCAATACCCTATAAAATTTCCTAAAATGCCTGCAATAGTAATTAGTATCCATAAAATTCCAAGATCGGCCCATTGATTAGTAGTGTCGAATAAAGCCGATGCTACAATATCAGAACTGTAAATTCCTGTTACAAATAACAATGCATCCCCCGGTAAAAAAAAGCCAACAAAAAGTCCTGTTTCAGCAAAAACAATAAAAAGTATCAGCCATAACCCACCATGAACTATGTAGAACTCAGGATTAAATACATCTTTCCATTCAAATATTTTTTTTACCTCAACCCTGTTGTTAGCCTTAATATCTTTTATGGCAATCACGGTTTGTTTATAACCTGCAAGGTCAATCTTTAATGAATCAGCGTGCATGTCACCCAGGAAAATCATACCCCTGTTATCAGTAGTGTACTTATTGCCATTTACTATTATGTTTGTTTCCTTCAGCCGGTTATGGTATTGACTATGTATAATAATAGTATCGGGGACTTGCGAAAACCCGGAAATATTTAATAAAATAAATCCTATAAAAAGTATAATCTTCATGTGCTAAATAGCTTTAATTATTCTCAAGTTCTCCCTCCCATTTGCTTACTGCAGAAGTTGCGAGGGCATTTCCTAAAACATTTGTTGCCGTACGAAACATATCACAAAAATGATCGATCGGTAATATTAATGCAATTCCTTCCGGCGGAATATTAAACATCCCGCAGGTAGCGGTAACTACCACCAGCGATGCCCTGGGCACCCCGGCAATTCCTTTGCTGGTAAGCATCAGCACCAATAACATGGTTAACTGTGTTGCGATATCTAGATGAATCCCATAAGCCTGTGCAATTGCCAGACTTGCAAAAGTCATGTACATCATACTGCCATCCAGGTTAAAACTGTAGCCTAATGGCAAAGTAAAAGCAACAATTTTATCTTTACACCCAAAGCGTTCAAGTTCTTCTGTTAATTTAGGAAAAACTGCTTCACTGCTTGTGGTACTGAATGCAATTAAAAGCGGCTGTGCAATTCTTCTTAATAATGCCGGTACCCTGTTTTTTAAAATTAAAAAACCTACAAAAAGCAAAATAGCCCACAATGAAAAAATACCAATTATAAAGAATAAAAGATATTGTCCATAGAAATTAAAAACCTCTAACCCTTTAGTTGCGATTACAGCAGCGATAGCGCCAAATACACCAAGCGGAGCAAAGTTCATAACATAGCCAACCATCTTTAATATAATGTGAGATACCCCTTCAAGTGCTTTTACCACTGGCTTTGCGTAATCACCAATGGCTGTGGCTGCCACACCAAAGAAGATGCTGAATACTACCAACTGCAATATTTCATTATTGGCCATTGCATCAAACACGCTTTTAGGAAATACATGCTCAATAAATTTCTGTAAAGAAAATTCCTGCGTTTTACCAATAAGATCTTTTGCTCCTGCTACATCGGCTTCCCTCAAATCAATAGCTGTTCCGGGATGGAAGAAATTCACCAGTAACATCCCTAATAACAAACTAACCAAAGACGCTGACACAAACCATAGCAAAGCTTTGCCCCCAATACGGCCAACGGTTTTAAGATCGCCAAGTTTTGCGATGCCCACTACCAGTGTTGAAAAAACCAATGGCGCAATTATCATTTGCACCAGTCTTAAAAAAATAGTAGTCAGTAATTTTATGTTGGTAGAAAATTTTGCAACAAATTCCGGCGGAGAATTTTTATGAACTATATAGCCCAGTAAAACGCCGGCAGCCATTGCGATGAGAATAAATATGGTAAGCCTGTTCCTGTTAGCCGTTTTTACTTTCATCAATGGTAATTAGTTTTGCAATATAATATTTAAAATGAGTTAAGTGCCTGTTGTTGCAAAATAGTATGTTGGTGCAGGCATTTAGAATTTATTTGCTTATTTTTCCACCTGTTATTTTTCACCATCAACCAAAACCAATATGAGTTTATTTGTAAGAAAACCGATGGAGGCTTTAATGAATGAAGCCCAGGAAACAGGTTCCCATACATTAAAGAGAACATTAGGCACAGGAGGGTTAATCGCATTGGGAATTGGGGCTATCATCGGCGCAGGATTATTTTCAATTACCGGTATGGCTGCCGCCAATCATGCGGGGCCGGCAATTACAATTTCATTTGTTGTTGCTGCATTAGGCTGTCTTTTTGCAGGGCTGTGCTACGCCGAATTTGCGTCTATGATCCCTGTTGCAGGAAGTGCGTATACTTATTCTTATGCAACAATGGGAGAATTTATTGCATGGATAATTGGTTGGGACCTTGTATTAGAATATGCGGTAGGTGCAGCAACAGTAGGTATTAGCTGGAGCCGTTACCTGGTTAAATTTTTAGAAGGCTTTGATGTTCATCTTCCAACTGAACTTACAGTTGGCCCCTGGGATGGTGGAATAATTAATTTACCGGCAGTTTTAATTATTGTTTTAATGAGCTTGTTATTAATGAAAGGAACTAAAGAAAGTGCTTTCGTTAATACTATCATTGTTGCATTAAAAATAACTGTGGTTCTTGTATTTATTTTTCTTGGATGGAAATATATTAATAACGATAATTATCATCCTTATATTCCGGATAATACCGGCAATTTTGGAAGCTTTGGATTCAGCGGAATTATAAGGGCTGCTGCCATTGTATTTTTTGCATACATTGGTTTTGATGCTGTAAGTACTGCTGCGCAGGAAGCAAAAAATCCAAAACGTGATATGCCGTGGGGCATTTTAGGTTCACTGGCAATTTGTACTGTACTCTATATTCTTTTTGCGCATGTAATGACAGGTGTTACCAGCTATACCACTTTTGCCGGTAAAGATGGGATAGCCCCTGTAGCAGTAGCAATTGATCACATGGGAACTACTGATGCAGCAGGCGTTATACATCCTGATTATCCCTGGTTAAACCGTGCAATCATAGTTGCGATACTTGGAGGGTATGCTTCAGTAATTCTTGTAATGCTGATGGGACAAAGCAGGGTATTTTTTAGCATGAGTAAAGATGGTTTGATACCAAGGATTTTTTCTACAGTAAATCCTAAGACTCAAACGCCTGCGAAAAGTAATTTACTATTTATGCTTTTTGTAAGCCTGTTTGCAGCATTTGTACCGGCAAGAGTTGTTGGCGAAATGACAAGCATAGGAACTTTATTCGCTTTTATATTGGTGTGTATAGGTGTTTGGGTAATGCGTAAAAAAATGCCTGAATTGCCAAGAGCTTTTAAAACTCCAATGGTTCCGTTAGTGCCCATACTTGGGATTTTTGTATGTCTTTTCATGATGGTTTTTTTACCAATGGATACGTGGATACGATTGCTTGTGTGGATGCTGATAGGCATGGATATTTATCTTGTATATGGAGCCAAGCACAGTCATTTAGGTAATGGTACTGATAATAGAAAAGGAATGAGGCTGGCCCGTTATACCAGCTTAGGGCTTTGTGGCCTGTTAATTATTGCAGGCTTCTTACATCAATACGACGTTGGCTTTGATGCTGACAGAACGCTGCTTTACATTGCACTTGCTTTTGCTGTAATACATTTGGGTGTATTTGGAAGAAAGTTGGGAAGAGTTGAACCGGAAGTTTAATCAAAAAATAATTTTTATAAAAGGTTGTCTCTAAATAAAGACAACCTTTTTTATTTAGATTGATAAATATGAGAACCTTATAAATAAAAAAGCGATAACAATGTTATCGCTTAAGTTTAAATAATATTATCTATTAAAATGGAAGATCGTCTGCCGGTTCGGAGACTTCACTCATCCGTGTTGCATTGCTTGCAGAAGATGAAGCCATTTGACTACCGCCACTGCTTTGAGGAGCACCGTCACCACCGCCTAATAATTGTAAATTTTGAACTCTCATTCGTAAGGTAGCAGCAGGCTGATTTTCTTTATTTAAATAACCATCGGCTTCGGGTGAACCTTCCGCGTAAATCTGTTTACCTTTTTTTAAATATTGCGCAACAGCTGTCCTGTCTGTCCAGTAAGCGCAATTTACCCAGGTGGTTCTTTCTTTTAAATTGCCTTGTGCGTCTTTATACTTTTCTGTGTGGGCAACATTAAAATTAATTACGTTTTTGCCGTTCACTTCTTTTACGATGCAATCTCCGCCGAGGTTGCCTACGATTTGTAACTTGATCATAACTGTGTTTTTAAATTGTTAATCGATGTATCTGTACGGCCGCATCCTAATTGTAAGGATGAAGCAAAATCTTTATGAGGGTTTACAAACCTAATTCATTTTTTTAGCCATGTCACTTACCTGGCCCTGCAAATTATTAACAAGATTTGCCAACGCATTTACATCCCATCTTTGCTGCTGGGTAACCTTATTTATTATTGCCTGTGCCTGCCACATCTCTAAAATATCATGCGCATTTACCTGGTATGGCTGGTAAGCAGGATTATCACTTACCAGTGTTAGCTTATTCTTAACCTTATTATTTTTTACTATCCTCTTATATACTATGCCTTCATTTTTACTTACAACGATATAAGCAAGATTACTTTTTGCATCGTCAAGATTCTCTACTTTTTCACCAACAATAATACTTCCGGACGGTGTAGGCATCATACTGTCACCAATTATTTCAAAGGCACGATAATTACCCCCGGTCAACATAGGCAATGTAAAAGTATTCAGTTCGTCAATAAACTCATTGTCAGCATAGCCTGCAAGGTATCCTGCTGCTGCTTTTACCGGAACAAAATGAATGATATTCCTGTCAACATTCATCATTTTTAACTGCCGCCTTTTAGCTAAATAACTGCTTCCCTGCGTAATACTTAAATCCTTTCTGAGCAGTTCATCAAGCGTTACTTTAAACATATCGCTGATTACCTCAAGTACTTCCAGGCGGGGCTCAGCCCTTTCTTCTTCGTATGCGCCAAGGAGGGAACGTTTAATGCCTAATTTGTTTGCAAACTCTTCCTGGGTCCATCCCCTAAGCTTGCGTAAATATTTTAAATTTTGTCCTGCTACTGCCATATGAAACTAATTTGCTTAGTGTAAAAATACTAATTTTTTTAGTTTGTCCAAATATTTACCAACTTATTTTTATTAAAGGCATGGTTTATGCATTTTATAAGGTTACTTACATGATGCTTTAAAAAAAATTGTATGAAAGTTCTAAATAGAATTCTGTTGGTGATGGTTATTTTTATAACAAGCAATAATTTATTTGCACAACCTGGCCATAATTTAGTAAAACAACCTTCAAGAATAAATGGGGTTGCAAGAGCAATTGCAAATGCCAATGTTAATGCAAAAATTCATGCAAACAGCAATAGCGTTTTTGGAACCGGTAACACTCATCCTAATTATAATAAAAAAGACCAATCCAGAAAAGAAGTAGCCATGGATGATGGAGATATAAAAAAAGCGAAAGCAAAAAAACAAAAAAAGTAGTGGAGAATACCGGGCCCGAACCGGTGACCTCTTGCATCCCATACAATTTTAACCTTTAATTCATCTTTACACAACTTATCACACCGTACCTGGAATCCCCTACCACACTAACTTTCAGCAAAATTTAATATTGCACTTTACACACAAAAACATAGCTTTGGTTTTAGCTAAGTTTTACCTAAACACATGCAATTAAAAATTAAAATTCTTTTATGGAAGCATAAAAAAGCTGCAAACGGGGAGTATGTAACGTCCAGACGATTTTTTTGTAGATTTCTTAATATAGCAGATCAAAACCGCTGAGTTTTCAACGCCGGAATTCATTCATGAATTCCAAAGGAGTTTTACCGGTTCTTTTTTTAAACAAGCGAAAGAAATATGAATTATTACTGTAACCTAATTCATCGGAAATTTGTGAAACTGTGAACCGGGAGAATACCAGCATCCTCTTGGCTTCAAGAACTATCCTGTCAATAATAACCTCTGAAGTAGTTTTACCTAGGCATGTCTTGCAGATCCTATTCAAATGTTTTTCACTAAGGTGCATCATTTGTGCATAATCTTTTGGATACTTAATTTCTTTAAAATGTTTATCTAATAAATTTTCAAATTTTTTCATTTTCGTCAGGTAATTCAGGTTTTGCCTGTCTGTCATTGTCTTTGGCAAATAGATTCTTGATAAGCCGATGTACAGAACATTTACAAGGGAAGCTATTTTTTGAAACTTCAGTAATTCATTATGATGATATTCTTCAACTATGTCACTAAAAATGCGCTGGATATCTTCACGCCATTTATTTCTTAAGGGTATTAAGGGATAATTGCGAAGGCAGCAAAAAAAAGGATAGTTCTCAACTTTTTCATAAGTAAAATTCAGGTCGTAAAATTCTTTTGTATGAAAAAAAATATACCCTTCAATATTCTTTGAGAGATGCCAGTCATGAACCTCTCCGGGGGAAAGGAAAAAGACAGTTCCAGGTTTAATAGTATAAGTATTAAATTCTATTTCATGAGTGCCACTGCCTTTGGTAAATAAAACACTGATATAAAAATTATGCCTGTGGGGTGCAAGAATGAATTGATGGTGCTGTTTTAAATGGGATTTGAAAGTATTAGCGTAAAAATTACTTTCTGTACCTAAATACTTAAATTCTTCAATATCATATACTGGCAGCTCTTTGTTAACCATATACTGAAGTTATAGTATGTCTTTATTATGCTACAAAAAGCGTACTTAATTAGTTTTTAAACGTTCTTACAGAATTAATTTTGATCTGAGAGCAACACAATAATAAAAGCCTGAGTGTCTTTTAGCCGACATCATGCAGTCAATAAAAATGAAATTTTTGCCTGCAGATTTTATCAACGCGGCTCATCATTTTACGTAATGATGTTTTCTTGAAATTGTTTATAAATTTTTTTGATGATCAAGTTTTTTAGTTTTGAAGACCGTATGCTGGTACGGGTTATGAAAAAGAATACGATTCTCCATTTTGCCGAAATGCAGGATAAATATGTTTACTTACTGAAAGAAGGTTGTATTAAGATAGCAGTTGTGAATGAAAACGGAAAAGAAGTAATCAAATACCTGATTAAGTCTGGAGGCATATTTGGGGAAATATCATTGCTGGGAATAAAGGAAAGCAGTCAGGATTATGCGGTAGCACTTGATGATTCTGTAGTATATTTTGCGGGTATCCAACAAATAGAGCAATGGATGTTAGAGTATCCCGATCTTCGGTCTGTAATCCGTCAAAATCTTGGGCAGCGAATAAAGAACGCGGAGGACCGGTTTCTTTCCATGATTTTTAAAGATGCAAATGCCCGTATTTGCAGGTTTCTTAATGATCTTGCATTGGAGTTTGGCAAACCAACAGACCAGGGATATGAAATAAAAAATTTCCTAACTCATGACGATATTGCCAAACTTACAGATACAAGCCGCCAAACCGTTAGCCGTATTTTAAATCAATTAAGAGATCAAAAATTAATAGGATATAACACAGAGACCATTCAAATACCTTTTTCATCTACGCTAAGCCATAATAATTCCGGGAAATAATCCAGGTTAGTATTGCCAACCAATGTCGTTTGACCGACACCAGGATAACAGATTAAAACCTAATTTTTGACTTTGGACGCATCTTAAAGAAACTATAAAGTCCTTATTGTACAGTAAATAGGGTATTTAATTAGATTTTTAAAAAACCTCCAGGATTACTTTTGTCAAGCAATTAATATGAACGATAAAAAGGATGTTAACCTTCATAAAAAGTTTCAAAGCGAGACAGTAAACCAGGAATTATTCAGGTGTTTAGTATCTAATATTAAGGACTATGCCATTTTTATGCTGGACACCACCGGGCATATACTTACGTGGAATTTAGGGGCTCAATATATTAAAGGTTACACATCCGAAGAAATTATTGGCAAGCATATTTCAGTGTTTTATACAAATCGGGAAATACAAAAGGGAGAACCAGAATATAATTTAAAAAGAACCCAACAGGAAGGAAGATTTGAAACTGAGAACTGGAGGGTGCGAAAGGATGGTTCCAAATTTTGGGCAAATATTGTTTTTACTGCTATATACGATGATCAGAAGCAGTTAAAAGGTTATTCAAAGATAACGAGAGACGTAAGTGAAAGAAAAAAATTTGAAGAAGAGTTCAAACGATTAAACCGGGAATTAGCGTATGCACTAAAAGAAAAAACCCAACAACTATCTAACGTTTTTGATCGTGTAACAGATGCATTTATTGCCCTGGACAAGAACTGGAATTATACCTATGTAAATAAAAAGGCCGCTGAAATTATAGGCCGCAGACCGAAAGAAATTATAGGCAAAAATATCTGGACCGAATTTCCTGAAAAAACAAAATATTCATATTACAAGAACTTTCAAAAAGCATTTGATGAGCAAACCCCTATCCGGGTAGAAGATTATTATCCTCCTTCTGATCTGTGGTTTCAGGCACTTATCTTTCCAAGTCCAGATGGCATTACAGTGTATTTACATGATATAAGTGACAGAAAGAAAGCTGAGCTGGAACTGATAGAAAGTGAACAAAAATATCGCACTATAATTGAAACAGCACAGGAAGGAATATGGCAGATAGATGAGAATGACAGAATAACCTTTGTAAATAAGTATATGGCTAATTTACTGGGTTACACTCCGGAAGAAATGATAGGTAAAAATGGTTTTCTTTTTATTGATGAAAGTGCAAAGAGCAAGGCTATTAAAAATATTGATGAAAGGCGTAAAGGATTTTCCAGCCAGCATGAGCTTACTTTTTTCAATAAGAACCGTCAGCCAATTCATACGCTTATACAATCCACTCCAATATTTAATAAGGATAAATATGCAGGTTCCCTTTCAATGGTTCTTGATATTACAAAAAGAAAAAAGGCAGAAGAAGAACTTCGTTCTTCTGAACGGAAATACCGGGTGCTTTTTGAGGACAATCCTTTGCCAATGTTGATCCTGGAATATCCTGAAAGAAATTTTGTAGCAGTTAATAATGGTTTCGTGGAAAAATTCGGATACAGCAGGAAGGAACTTTCCGCAATGAATATCAGGCAGCTGCGTCGTCCGGATGAAATTCATAAATCGGAAGAGGTGGAACGTACGCTTATCCATAAACATCATTTTAAGGGAACAATGTATTTAAGAAAAAAAGATGGCACCGATCTTTTATTTGAAGTGAATGCTTTAGAAATCCTTTTTGAGGGAAAAAGAGTTTATATCGGCTCATTCAATGATATAACTGAACAGGAAAAAGCAAAGGAAGATTTAGAACAAACCAACATGCAGCTTCGGGAATTGGCTTCTCACCTGCAAAATATACGGGAAGAGGAAAGAACTTCTATGGCAAGAGAAATACATGACGAATTGGGGCAGCAGCTTACCGCGATAAAAATGGATATATCATGGTTAAATAAAAAACTTTCGCTAACTGATGAAACGCATAAGCAAAAGATCAAAGCTCTGTTCAGTTTGATCGATAATACTATTCATACTGTCCGAAGAATCTCTTCTACATTGCGGCCCAGCGTACTAGATGATCTTGGTTTGGCTGAAGCCATCAAGTGGCAAATAACTGAATTTATCAATCGAAGTGGTATACAGGTTAATTTTTCATCTAATGCTTCGGAACAAAAGTTTCCGGCTGATATTACAATAGGCGTTTTCAGAATCTTTCAGGAATCGCTTACAAATATTGCACGGCATGCCCATGCAACCCTTGTGATTTGTGAACTTCAAAAACTTGGTAGTTGCCTCATATTAAAAATTACAGACAATGGAGTTGGGTTTGATATAAATCAAAAGAGTAAAAGAAAAACATTGGGTCTGTTGGGTATCAAAGAACGCATAGCAATGCTTAATGGCAAATACGAAATAAAAAGCGAAATAAAAAAGGGAACAGTTGTTTCCGTAAAAATTCCCATATTGGAATTTCAATCTTAATCGTGATAAGAATTCTAATAGCTGACGATCATGCAATCGTCAGGAGAGGCTTAAAGAATATATTGCTGGAAGAATTTCCGGCTGCACAAATCAGGGAAGTAGGCAGATTCTGTAATCAGACTCTTCGCATTACACCGGCTAATTCACTACCACTTGTTCTTAAACTAACATTAACTGTAGATTCATTACCCACAGCTATTTCCTGACTAATTATGCCTATACCAGTAAAAACAAGTGTTGCACCTGAAGGAACGGAAATACTAAAGTTACCGTTAGCATCTGCTGCTGTGCCTGACTTAGCGCCTTTAACTCTAATTGAAGCGCTCGGTAGCGGATTTCCGAGGCTGTCAGTGACCTTTCCGGTGACAATGTGGCTCTGTGCTGTTACTGTAACTAAAAAAGATAGAATTGCTGTTAAGGTCAGTAGAAGCTTTCTCATGTTCTTAATTTTTAAGCCCCTGTTAATATTCCCCGGGGTAAGTAAATAGATTTTGATTATGTGCATAGATTTTTAGATTGATTTTACATCGGACAACAATTTATACAAACATGATGCAGTCTGAATTTGATAAGTTCTTCAATCATTAATAAATAATCGTGAAGGCGTAATTATAACTTCTGAATTCTTGTTACTCATTCGAAAAGCATAGTAACTGTTCAATTTAGAACAGAAGAATATTTTGACCAGCTTAACAGCGTTATTAGCCTTTGCAAAAGGAATATTTTTGATCTTGATGAATTATCGATTATATCTGTAACAATCAGGTCCGGTATCTGTACGATTTCCTTTTAAAGATGTGATAGAAAAATTTATCTAAAAAAAATGCCACCCTAAATGGGTGGCATTTTCAATCTCATATTTATTTTTATATTTTCATCAAATACACCTGGCTATTTATTATAGGGTTATAAGAAGGCAAATATTGAATATATCCAAAGTCTGATAAATCCTTTATGCACTTGTGGTATGTTGCTAATCCACTAATCTTTGCTGCATCCATTAACACAGTCCTCGTAATCTTTACAGGATTTGTAAAGAAGTTCAAATTACTGTTTACTAGTGGAGAATACCGGGCTCGAACCGGTGACCTCTTGCATGCCATGCAAGCGCTCTAGCCAACTGAGCTAATCCCCCATAATTAAATCCTATCTTCTTAAACAATCAAAAGCCAATGCGCTTATATGCGTTTTAGAAACATTGCCAACATCTTTTGAATCAGGATACTCCTGCATTAACTTTTTCAACATACAATCGCAATAATCATTTGCCCCCATGGTACCTAATGTTTTAATTGCTGTTGAAGGACAATTATCCATAAACTCCTGCCGATCAGAAAGCGACCAGCCCTGCAAGTTAGAATTATTTGATTGATCAGATTGATTATTTGCTGCAGAGCCGGATACCAAACAGGCCGACTTAATACCGGCAATTTCTTCATTAGAAACTTTTACATTATTCTCATCAGGATATTTCATTTCAACTTTTTCTGTGATACAATTACAATAACTAAAGGCTTTTGATGCACTTAATTTTTCTGAAACTTTATCAATACAATCCTGTATGAATTTACTTCGATACTCTTTGGACCAACTGGCTGAACTCTTATTATCATTTCCCATGATCCCTGTTCCACCTGACTTTAACCTGCAGCCTTGTGAAATAATAATAACAATAATTAAAATCACATAAGTATTTCTTAAAATGTTTTTCTTCATTTATAGCTAAAAGATTTTATCTATGCTATGGAATATATTATTCTCCCCAGATTTCGTCTTTCCCATCCAACCATAATTTAACCTGTGCATTGGTAATGGATTTTGGTCTTTCAAGCGGAAAACCAAAGGCCCTGTCCCAGCACAAGCTTGCCAACACACCTAATGACCGGGAGACACCAAACAGAACGGTATAAAATTCATATTCTTCCATTCCATAATGAACCAATAAAGCACCGCTATGAGCATCAACATTTGGCCATGGATTTTTTATTTTTCCAAGCGACTGTAAAATCGGTGGTACAGCTTCATAAATATTCCAAACGGTTTTTACTAAGGGATCTTCAGGCATATGTTTTTTACCAAACTCCATTTGTGCCGTGAACCGGGGATCTGTTTTACGCAACACTGCATGCCCATAGCCTGGTACAACTTTTCCCTGCTGCAAAGTTTTTTTAACGTACTCAATAATTTGTTCTTTGGAAGGAAGTTCAGTACCTAACTCCTCTCTCATTTCAAATATCCATTTAATAACTTCCTGGTTGGCTAACCCGTGTAAAGGACCTGCAAGGCCATTCATTCCGGCAGCAAAACTTAAATAAGGATCACTTAATGCTGAGCCTACCAGATGGGTTGTATGGGCTGATACATTTCCACCTTCGTGATCGGCATGAATAGTCATATACAATCGCATCAGTTCCTTAAACCCATCATCTTCATATCCCATCATATGAGCAAAGTTACCTGCCCAATCCAGCAAACCGTTGGGTTGAATATGCTCGCCTTTTTTATACTTACGGCGATAGATGTATGCAGCAACCCTCGGTAGCCTTGCAATCAGATCCATCGAATCATCAAACACTGCATCCCAATAATCTTTTTTATTAAGGCCGGCGGCGTATTTTTTTGCAAACTGGCTTTCAGTTTGTAATGCCATAATGGCCACTACAAATTGCGTCATAGGATGCGTGGTAACAGGCAATGCTTCAATGGTTGCAAATACATGATTGGGAACATGGCTGCGCCGTTGCCATACGCTTGTAAGATGCTGTACATCCTCATCGGTTGGTAATTCCCCCACTAACATCAGGTAAAACAAGCCTTCGGGTAAAGGCTCCGAGCCCCCGGGAGCTTTAGGTAATTTTTTTTGCAATTCAGGAATTGAATATCCGCGAAACCGGATACCTTCCTGGGCATCGAGTAAAGATGTTTCAGTTACCAATCCTGTAATTCCACGCATACCCTGGTAAACCTGTGATAAGAAAACTTCTCCGATCTTTTTATCACCATGTTGCTTTAAAATTTCCTTTACTTCTACAGACATGACGTCAGCCTTTTCTTTGAATTTATCTTTGATGACGCCCATAAATTTTATTTAATTATTTGTAATCGCGTAAAGTTAAGAATTGAACACTGAATAATTATCTGATATTATCCAATAAAATACTTATGATTTATTTTGGAGCCCTGCGGTATAAATAATAAGCTAAGATGCTGAAAACAAGATTAGGGATCCATGCTGCCAAAACCGGATTAAAATTGCCTTTCATTGCAAAGACGGAAGAAAATCTTCCAACTAAAATGTATAAAATACTTATTACTATCCCCACAAAAAGATGAAACCCGCTACCTCCTCTTATTTTCCTTGAAGCAACAATAGCTCCTATCAATGTTAATATTAATACAGATGGCGGTCCTGCATCACGGGTACTCTTTTCTAACATTAATATATTTACAATTTCTGAGCCCCGTAGTTTTTCAAGCTTGATGAATTCATTTAATTCGTTGGTAGGTAATTTATCCTTCATGTATTCATCTCTCTGCAGATCCCTTGGTTTAAAATTATATTGCATCTGCATAACAGGATGTTGTTTTAATTCTTCGTGTATGCCATTAATATTTCTTACCATTACTTCATTAAGCCGCCACTTATTGGTTGCAGTATCCCAGGTAATTGTCTGTGAGCGTAAATTATAAACCAACTGGTTGTTACGGAAAGTTTGTACAAAAAATCCATTGCCTATCCGGTTAACTGTATCATAATAGCGTATGCCTGCATATGAAAACGAATCTAACCTGAAATAATAATTATTAATGAATGCTTTGTTGTTGATACCCGAATAACTGTCATCAATATATTTAGCAGAAAAATAAGCCCATTTTGCATTGGCCTTTGGCAAAATACTTTGATTACACCACCAAAGAAAAGCTGATAAAATAATTCCTCCAATAAAATAAGGCCGCAAAAACCTGGGGAAACTTATGCCATTGCCCAGTATAGCAATTATTTCTGAACGGCCGGCCATAACTGAAGTAAAAAAGATTACTGACAGAAACACAAATAATGGAAAAAGCATCGCATCTATCCTTGGTATAAAACCAAAATAGTAATCAGTAATAATTTTTATTGCCGGGAGTTTGGCTTTTGAGAAGTCAGTGGTTTTTTCACTAATGTCTATAATTACTGCAATAGCAGAAAGAGCCAGCAGGAAAAATAAAAAAGTGACAAAATATTTTTTAAGTATATACCAGTCGAGAATTTTCATACCCCAAACCCCTGAAGAGGCTTTAAAACATAAATTATAAATTTCATCAAGAATTCAAAAGTAAAGCTTGTAATGTAATTACCTGCAAATAGCTGTAAAAATCTATTAACTAAGAAAAGATAAACAGGTGTGCAAACTGTCCTTCCATTTGGGAATAGTTATGCCAAATGTTTCCTTAATTTTTGTGGTATCTAAAACTGAGTACTGCGGACGCTTTGCAGGTTGTGGATATTGGGATGAAGCGATGGGATTGATAGCGCATTTACTTTTAATATATTTTTTAATTGCCCTGGCAAACTCGTACCATGTTGTTACCCCTGTATTACAATAATTAAAAATTCCTGTTTGAGAATTTTCACTGTCTTCTTTTTCCACGATCATCATTATTGCTGCGGCAAGATCCCCGGCATATGTTGGAGAGCCATATTGATCATTTACAACATTTATACTTTCCTTTTCGGTAAGCAACCTGAGCATCGTTTTTACGAAATTATGCCCGAACGAAGAGTAAACCCATGAAGTGCGAATAATAACAGCAGCAGAATTATTATTTAATACAAGTTCCTCCCCTCTTAGCTTGGAGGCGCCATAAACATTTTCCGGGGAAACTTTGTCTTCTTCTTTGTATGGAGTGGAGGATGTGCCATCAAAAACATAATCAGTGGAGATATGAATGAACTGCGCCTGGTGTGCCTTACAAATAGCAGCCAGGTTCCCTGCCGCATCTGCGTTAATAAGAAATGCCTTGTCTTTTTCTGACTCGGCCCTATCAACCGCTGTATAGGCTGCGCAATTTATACAACAATCGATCTGCTGTTGCTCAAAAAAATTTTTTACAAGTTCAAAATTATCTATGGGCAAATCTTCTCTTGTTGTAAACAAGAATTTATAAGAGGGATAGCGTTCGGTTAATTTCCAGATTTCCATTCCTAACTGTCCGCCGGAGCCGGTAACCAAAATAGTTTTTTCAAAAGAAAAATCATTCATTTTAATAACCTTTATCCTTCGTATATAAAATTATTCTTACACCCTAATAAATCGGGATACACGGTATCCTTTTCAGAAACGATAGCTTTATTTTTGTCAACTCCCCAATCAATATTTAAGTTAATATCATTATATGCTATTCCACCCTCACTTTCTTTATTATAAAATTCATCGCATTTATAAAAAACTTCGGCAGTATTACTTATTACCGAATAGCCATGGGCAAATCCTTTAGGTACCAATAACTGCTTTTTATTTTCGGCAGATAACTCTATGGTATATGCTTTACCATATGTAGGCGAGTTTTTTCTTATATCAACAACTACATCTAAAATACTTCCGCTTAATACTCTTATAAGTTTTGTTTGTGCATAAGGATTCAATTGATAATGAAGACCGCGGATAACCCCGAACTGTGAACTTGCCTGGTTGTCCTGTATAAAATTTATTTCAATCCCTTCTGTGCTAAAAACTTTTTGATTATAACTTTCAAAAAAATATCCACGTTCATCCTCCCAAATTTTGGGTTCAAATATTAATAATCCCGGGAACTCAGTTTTAATAAAAGGCATAACTTAATTTGAAATTTCTTTGCAAAGTGGGCGGGGACACCGGCCACGGCGGCCTGCCGCGGTTGGTGTACCGCCAACCGCAAGATGGGAAAAGAAATTTATAGTTTTAGACAAAATTCAGTTTTGTTTTGAATAAAGAGTTTTAAAATAGTTAATTGTTTCCACGAGGCCATCTTCAAAATTCGTTGTGGGCTTATACTCCAGTAAATTTTTTGCAAGAGAAATATCTGCGAGGGAATTTCTTACATCACCTGCTCTTGGTTCCGTATGGATTGGTGGTTGTTCCGTCTTTAAATATTTTTTTACAGCATCGTACAAATAGTTAATTGAAAATTTTTCTCCTATTGCTACATTATATACCTTATTTATTGCTTCTCTATTATCTGTAAGCATTGCCTTGATATTTACCTGCACTGCATTTTCCACAAAAGTAAAATCCCTTGTTTGTTCGCCATCCCCATTTATATAAACAGGTGTTTTATTAATAATGCCTTTTACAAACAATGGGATAACGGCTGCATAAGGGCCATCAGGATCCTGTCGGGGACCAAAAATGTTGAAGTACCGTAAACCAATTACAGGAATTTTATAAACATCCGCAAAAACCTGTGCATACATTTCATTTACCCGTTTGCTAATTGCATAGGGTGATAAACAATTTCCTATTCTTTCTTCCTTCTTTGGTATAGTTGGTTCATCGCCATATACCGAAGAAGATGAAGCATACACAAATCGTTTTACATTATTATCAACAGAGGCTTTTAAAATATTTACGAAGCCGCCCACATTTACATCATTGGTGGTTTGAGGTTCTTTGATTGAACGCGGAACAGAGCCTAACGCGGCCTGGTGAGTTATGTAATCAATACCACTGCATGCCTGCTGGCAGGTCTCTACATTACGGATATCGCCGTCTAAAAATTCAAATGCCGGGTATGGCTTTAAAAGGTCAAGGTTCGATGGAAATCCATTTACCATATTATCCAGTACCCGAACTTTTTTTGCACCATTTTTTAATAAATATTCTGCAATATGACTACCGACAAAACCGGCCCCTCCTGTTACAAGGAAACTTTTATCAGTTAAATCTTTATCGTGAAATGTATTGGGCAAGAAATAATTACTAATTATTTATGATTGATTATTAATATGCTGTATTACCATTGACCATTGACTATTGACCATTCATTTTTATAAACTCCAATATGTTCTGCTGGTTATCTTCCCCCGGTAAATACCTTTAAGATCGGCTATAATTGCATGCGGTTTTGTTACAGCAGCAAATTCTGCATCGTTCAGTTTTTTATAATCGTTGTGTGGTACAGTAATAATAACTGCATCATAATCGTTGCTTAACTCTTGTGTTAATCCAAACCCATATTCATGTATAAGCAGTTCCCCCGATGCATGCGGATCAGTAACATGAACATTGAGGGAATAAGATTGCAATTCTTTTACTACATCTGCAATTTTTGAATTGCGGATATCACTTACATTTTCTTTGAAGGTTGCACCCATCACCAATACTTTTGCATGTTTTACATTTCCGTTGTAATGAATGATATGCTGCAAAACTTTTTTTGCAACATAACCACCCATGCTGTCATTTATAGCCCTGCCGGCAAGTATCACCTGGGAGTCATATCCCAGTTCTTTTGATTTATGGGTAAGATAATATGGATCAACACCAATACAATGCCCGCCAACCAGGCCCGGTTGAAATTTTAAAAAATTCCATTTGGTGCCGGCGGCTTCCAATACTTCGTAAGTATTTATTCCCATTTTATCA
>JAQBNL010000040.1 GCA_028288585.1 Chitinophagaceae bacterium
ACAAAAACCTGTTGCAGGTTCTCTCTTTTACGTAAATAATTTTCTATCATTTGCTCCCACCTTCTCCTGCTTCTTTGGGATATTTTTGCAAAGCCATAGCCGGGAAGATCAACTAAATACCATCTTATATTTTTTACCTTTTCAGATGCGCTCGCTATTTCAAAATGGTTTATCATCTGTGTTTTCCCGGGACTGTTGGATGTTTTTGCCAGCTTATCATTATTGCACAGCATATTTATCAGGGATGATTTACCAACATTACTTCTTCCTATAAAAGCATATTCCGGCCGGTCAGGTACAGGGCATTTTGTATAATCCGGACTGCTTATTAAATATTTTGCATTCTTAATTTGCATGTAACAAAAATAGTCATTAAGTCAATGGTCATTAAGTCAATAAACTGCAACATATAATTACTGATTTGCCAAATGATGAAATGACTATAAGAAATTTTAACGATTAACTATCAACTACCAACTTCCAACTATAAACTATCAACCTATCTTTACAGCCAATGACTACCTATCAGCACGATACAATAGTTCCGTTTAAAGACTCAGCAGAAAGTAAGAAAAAGCAGGTAGAAAAGATGTTTGACAAAATTGCCTTCCGCTATGATTTTTTAAACCACTTTTTAAGTGCAGGCATTGATAGGGGTTGGAGGAAGAAAGCTATCAGGCAATTAAAAACATTGGATCCCAAATCTATTTTAGATGTGGCAACCGGTACCGGCGATATGGCTATCTTAGCTGGCAAATTATTAAATGCAGAAAAGATTATCGGGATTGATATAAGTGAAGGCATGCTGGAAATAGGTAAAAAAAAAAATTGAAAAGCTTGGCTTACAGCAGCGTATCAAATTGTTAAAGGGTGATAGCGAAACAATAATTTTTGGCAGCGGCTCGTTTGATGCAGTAACAGTCGCCTTTGGCGTACGTAACTTCCAGGATCTTGAGCTGGGGCTTAGTGAAATAAAAAGGGTTTTAAAGCCCGGCGGAAAATTAATAGTACTGGAATGTACAAAACCTAAATTACCGGTTATAAAAAATTTCTACAATCTTTATTTGAATGTGATAGCGCCCTGGATAGGAAGGGTGATCTCAAAAAATAAAAATGCATACCAATATCTCAATGAATCCGTACAAAAGTTTCCGGAAGGAAATGATTTTGTTCAAATTTTAAACAAGCTTGGATATAAAAACGCTTCATGCAAAACATTGAGTTTAGGAATAAGCAGCATCTATTCTGGAGAAAAATAATTATTGCCGGTATCGCTGTATTAT
The DNA here is from genome assembly GCA_028288585.1 of Chitinophagaceae bacterium. Taxonomy (GTDB): domain Bacteria; phylum Bacteroidota; class Bacteroidia; order Chitinophagales; family Chitinophagaceae; genus Ginsengibacter. Next base: position 1,284 of record JAQBNL010000040.1, read on the forward strand.
GTTGGTCAAATGCTTTCAGCCAGTTAAGGAATGGCCCTAACCTGCCCGACCATGATAGTAAGCCATATCATTTCGGTATAAACCTCGGCTACAATAAATCACATTTTTTATTTACCCATCATCCTTATTTTTTACAGCGTGATACTATAATGGATATTGAAAGCGTAAATAACGCCGGGATAAATCTTGCATGGCTGGTAAACATGCGGATGAATGATCATTTTGATCTGCGGATGCATCCCCTCGATCTTACTTTTAGTGAAAAAACATTTTTATACAGGGAAAATTTTACAGGAGACACTTCGCTTGTTGAAAAGAAAGTATCATCCATTACACTTAGCTTTCCTGTTCATGTAAAATTCAGCAGCGACAGGATAAATAATTTTAAAGTATATACCCTTGGCGGAATTAAATTTGATTATGACCTTGCCAGTAATGCCGGTGCAAGGCAGGCCGAAGATCTTATAAAATTAAAAAAGGGAGATATAAGTGTGGAGGTTGGACTTGGCTTTCATTTTTACTTCCCTGTATTTGTTCTTACACCTGAAATAAAACTCAGCAGCGGTTTACTTAATCTTCACAGCCGTGATGAAAGCTTACGTTACTCCAACGTAATAGATAAGATCAATTCCAAAATGATAACTTTTTCACTAACGGTGGAATAAAGATTTGTTTCTCCATAGTACATGTGTTCACGAACATCTTCACTAATTAATATTTCGCCTGGAGAGAAGGGTTCTCATGCCTATTAAATGTTGTTTAGTATCTTCATCTTTTCTTTACAATATATTTTAATGAGAACATTTACAAAAGAAACCCAGGATGAGCTTACTCCCGAACTTGCACTTAACCTTTTAAAGGACGGAAATGAAAGGTTTGTAAATAATATAAAGGCTCACCGTAACTTATTACAACAGGTTAATGAAACATCTGCAGGGCAGTTTCCCTTTGCTGCCATTTTAAGTTGTATTGACTCAAGAACTTCTGCAGAGCTGATATTTGACCAGGGCCTGGGAGACATATTAAGCATTCGTATTGCCGGTAATATTTTAAACGATGACATATTAGGCAGCATGGAACTGGCCTGCAAAATTGCAGGTTCAAAACTTATTGTTGTACTTGGCCATACTAACTGCGGTGCAATAATAGGCGCCTGTAATAATATTGTGTTGGGAAACATAACCGGTTTATTAAATAAAATTAAACCGGCTATTGAGCTGGAAACTGAAACTAAAACAGACAGGAATGAGAAGAATGAATCGTTCCTGAGAAATGTTACCGTGAATAATGTTTTTATAACGGTTAAAAAAGTTAAAGAACAAAGTCCCATCTTACGTGAAATGGAACAAACAGGAGAAATAAAAATTATTGGTGGGCTTTATGATGTGGATACGGGCCAGGTAACTTTTTTTGAATAGTAGGTATGCTGATTATTCGATGCAATCTTAAAAAACAAAGTATGAGAAATGAAAATAATAAATCTCCTCATATTCTAAATGCCTCCTCAAATCTTTTAGGGCTTTGCTTTGTAGTGCTAACATCCTTAAAGCTTCTAAATATCTCCCATAAAACAATACTGGATGAACTAACAACTGTTGCTACTGTTTTGTTTATGTTTAGCTGCCTTCTTTCATTTTTATCCATTCGCGGAAATATTAAAGCAACAGGTGCTTTTGAGAATATTGCTGACTATTTATTTATTTCCGGCATCCTGTTATTATTTGTAACTACCATTTTGTTTTCGTTTAATATAATAGTATAAAAAAATAAGACGAAACATGAAAAATTTTATACCGGTTGTATGCTGCGCAATAATTGTTTTAATTTCTGCATGTTCACCAACAAAAAGCAACCAGGCTAATCTGCCTCAACCGTATGAGCCGGTAGATAAAAAATTATACGACACTATCGTATACCTTGACAGTGTCTTATTTGAAGCCTACAACACCTGCAAACTGGACAGGTTTGAAAAATATTTTTCTGAGGACATTGAGTTTTATCATGATAAAGGCGCCTTAACTACATCTAAAAAAGAATTAATTGAATCTCTTAAAAATAATATTTGCGGAAAAATAACAAGAGAACTTATAAAAGGAAGTATAGAAGTATACCCTATTCATAATTACGGAGCAGTGCAAATGGGTAGCCACAGGTTTCATAATAACCAGGAAAAAGAAGGCACTCCTTCGCACATCGGAAAATTTGTTCATACCTGGCAATATAAAAACGGGGAATGGAAAATTACCCGGGTAATAAGCCTGCATTAAATCAGTGAGTGCTTTTAATAATCATACTCCCTCCTGCCCATATTCCATCTTATACCAATGGAGAGCATTGTTGTATTATTGGTGGTAGACGCTTCCCTCACTTTAAAAGTTCTAAGCAATGCAGTGGCATCAACAAAAAGATTTTCCCTTAATTCATAAGAAGCAACAAAGGTTGCATTCAAACAACTTGCCCTGTATCCGCTGCCAATTTTAAAACCGAAATCTCTTGGTCTGGTACCATAGTTCTCAAGAGGATTGGCGCCAAAATTTCTTCCCAGGGAATCAAGCCCCTGCACATAATAAATAAGTCTTCCATACAAATAAATTTTAGGCTTTGGCTGGTATTTAGCAATCCCTATAAACTCCCTGAAATTAGCTCCCAGCGGGTGCGCCAACGGCTGATTATAATGAGTATAGTTAGCAATCGTGTCGTTGTGCGAATAAGTAAAAGGGCGTGCTATATTAGTTTCCAGCTGCAGGTCAAGATTATTTATATTGAATGCATCAACATATTTAAAACCAAGCTGTACGGCATATTTATTAGCCCAATAACCTGTTTTCTTTTTTATTTGAGACAATATAAATTCATCCAATAAAAACTGCCCGTAAATTTGTGCAGTATGCGCAACATTTGCTTTAAAATCAAGGCCCGCAACCGCATTATCGGGGCTGCCAACGGTGCCTTCAATATGCCTGTAAAAAATTACCGGGTTTAAATATTGAAAATCAAAATGATTTTTTCTTCCAAAGATTACACCCTCAAATAAGCCAATATTCAGCCACTTTGTAACATCCATGCTTAAGTGGTGCATTGCTGAATATTTCCTGTCGAGCAAAGTATCCGGGCCCGTTTTTTTAAATTGAGGCATCAGCTCCATAAAAATATTCTGGTAATTAAACTTCCATATTCTTGTGTTGATCTTAAAGAACAAATAGCTGTTTCCATGATCACTTAAAAACAAACTCCTGTATCCGTTGCCGATAAAATTTTTATCATATCCAAATTGAAAGTCAATAAACTTTGCTGCATTAAAAGTTATATAGCCCCTTGCATCAAAATAATCGTACCCATTTTTTTTGAAAGTCTTGTAAAAACCAACCCCTGGCACTGCATGAAATTGATTTGTTCTTGCCTGGAAAAAATCGGGACCCTTTTCCTGGTTCTCTGTTATCATCGCCGAAAATCCTACTTTGTTCGCTATCATTCCCCTTGCAGATACTCCTCTTGTATTAAGATAAATACCGTTACCACCTGAAGATGCGCCGAATTGTAAATTCAGCATTGGGTTTATAGCAAGAAAAAAATCTTTGTTATTTACTTCTAAAAAGTTAGCCTTTGTTTTATAAAAATTTTTTAAGAAAGGAGTAGCGCTTTCAAATTCAGGACGATCTTTTTGTACCCATTCTATATTATTCATCAGCAGGCTCCTTAAGTTATATTCATCAACGGGTGTAAGTATAAGGTCAGAGCGGTCACCATATTTATTAAAACCCATTGCCGAATCAGTAGGTGTCATCCGTGTGCTGTCAAGATATTCAACCTCTCTTACGATTGCTTTACGGCTGTAAGGCTTAACTGTAGAAAAATTCAGGTTCCTGTTTTCCTGCAATTTTATTTCCATACGTTCTATAAAATCATAAGCCTTGGAGCCCAGCGGGATATAGGTTGACTGGCTAAAAGCAAAAACAGGACAAAGAAAAGCAGCCATTCTGATAAAGCATTTCATAATTTGCATGGGTAGTTTATTTAATTTCAAGATATGCAAAAATATCTCTTTAAAAATATATCGGTAGTAAATGAAGGAACAATAATTATTGCAGATGTATTTATTCAAAAAGGAAGAATAGAAAAGATAGAGAAGAATATAAATGTAAAAGAGAACGTAACAGAAATTAATGGTGAAGGAAAACATTTATTGCCCGGCGCTATTGATGACCAGGTGCATTTCAGGGAACCGGGTTTAACGCATAAGGCAACTATCTATACTGAAAGCAAAGCAGCAGTGGCAGGCGGTATTACCAGTTTTATGGAAATGCCTAATACGATACCCAATGCACTCACAGAAAAAATACTGGAAGAGAAGTATGCAATTGCATCAAAAACTTCATTGGCCAATTATTCTTTCTACATGGGTGTCAGCAATAATAATGCTGATGAAGTTTTACGAATGAACGCAAGAAAAAATGAAATATGCGGAGTAAAGATATTCATGGGATCCAGCACCGGCAACATGCTGGTTGATAATGAAGCGACGCTCAACAGGATATTTAGTGAAAGTGAATTACTGATAGCTACACATTGTGAAGATGAAAATATTATCAAAGCAAATTATGAGAAGTTAAAAAGGGAAAAGGGAGAATTATCAGCATCCGATCATCCGGTAATAAGAAATGAAGATGCCTGTTATCGGTCTTCATCATTTGCAGTTTCGCTTGCAAAAAAATACAACAGCCGTTTACATATCCTGCATATCTCAACAGAAAAAGAATTATCACTGTTTGAAAATACCATCCCTTTAAAAGAAAAAAAGATAACTGCAGAAGTTTGTGTTCATCATTTACATTTTACAGCAGACGATTATGAAAAGCTTGGTTATCTTATCAAATGCAATCCTGCCATTAAATCTTCTAACAATAAAAAGGCATTGTGGAATGCCTTACTGGATAACCGTTTGGATGTGATAGCCACAGATCATGCGCCACATGTTATAAGCGAAAAAGAGCCTCCTTACGAAAATGTTCATTCAGGTTTACCACTTGTTCAGCATTCATTGTTATTAATGTTGAAGTATTATAAAGTACAAAAGATCTCTTTAGAAAAAATAGCGGAGAAGATGAGCCATGCCGTTGCAGATTGTTTCAAAATTAATAATCGTGGCTACATTCGTGAAGGATACTCTGCAGACCTTGTTGTAGTTGATCTGAATGAAGCAACAACAGTAAAAAAAGAAGATCTTTTATATAAATGCGGATGGAGCCCGTTGGAAGGTGAAACATTTCCTGCAATGATCACTCATACTTTTGTGAATGGCAATTGTGCGTATGGAAATAGTGTGTTCAATGAATCTATAAGAGGAGAAAGACTAAAATTCGATCGCTGATGGAAATAGACAAAACAACTTTAAATGACCTGTCCATCTTCAATCATGAAGAGGAGTTTTCTATTTTCAATAAGCTTGATCTCACAAGAACTATGGGTGGGAGAGAAAAACTCAGACAATTTTTTAGTAAGTCCCTTACAACTATTGAAGCTATCCGTGGCATTCAACAAACGATAGAAATAATTCGTAAGAATTTACATTCATGGCCGGAGATCATAAGCAACGGCAGCATAATGGTCATACATAAGTTTTATGAAACCGGTATTGATCAAATTCCTGCCGGTGCATCTGCTGCTGCTGCTTATGCATATAAACTATTTCATACCCATGATTTTTCTTTGGTAAAATATTCAACAGGGCATGCATTTGATTTTATAAAAGGAATGAGATCACTTATTGCCACTTTTTTAAATGACGAATGCCCTGCACCATTAAAAAAAATATTACAAAGGGCAGAAAACATAATTGATAAAGGACAGTTTGCTATCACACAAAAAAAAGAAAAACCAAATGATCTTTCAATGACCGAAATGTTACGGCTTGCCTATTTTCTTCGATATCATTATAAGCATAACATTTTCGAACTGACGGAGATTTACGCTCAAATTGATGCATGGTATGGGATGGCAATGGCAATGGATAAGTACGATCTTGTTTTCCCTGAATTTATTGAAAGTGATACACCCATAGTGAGGGCTTCAGCACTTTATCATATTTTATTGCCGCATCCTGTTTCGTATGACATAACCCTGGATCAACAAAATAATTTTTTGTTTTTAACAGGAGCCAACATGGCTGGTAAAAGCACTTTCATAAAATCAGTTGGCGCAGCAGTATTTCTTGCACATATTGGTATGGGTGTACCTGCACAGGCACTGCAACTTTCGCTGTTTGATGGGGTGCTTAGCAATATTAATGTTGTAGATAATCTTTCAAAAGGGGAAAGTTATTTTTATAATGAGGTACAGCGGGTAAAAGACACTATCCTAAAGATTAATGATGGCAGGAAATGGCTGATATTGATCGATGAACTCTTTAAAGGAACTAATGTACAGGATGCTATGAAATGCAGTACCGTGGTCATCGAGGGACTTATAAAAGTTAAACAATCTTTATTTATTCTCTCAACACATCTTTACGAAATCGGAGAAGCACTTAAAGAACACAATAATATTGTATTTAAATATTTTGAAACCACCGTTGATGATGAGCAGTTGAAATTCAGTTACCAGCTAAAAGAAGGCATCAGCAACGACAGGCTTGGTTACCTGATCTTAAAAAGAGAAAAAGTTATTGATCTGCTGGAAAAATTGTAGCTCCCAAAATTTTCTCTAATTTCAATACATGTTAGTTAAAACCTATGGCAGCGCTGTGTATGGTGTAGAGGCAATAACTATAACTGTAGAAGTAAATGTTAGCAGCGGCAAGTTCACATCCATTGTGGGGCTTGCAGATAATGCCGTTAAAGAAAGCCTGGAAAGAATGGAAAGCGCCATAAAAACAAACGGCTATCATTTTCCCCGAACTAAAGTTGTTGTAAATCTTGCTCCCGCAGATATAAGAAAAAGCGGAACTGCTTTCGATCTTCCCATTGCCATTGCAACTTTAGCAGCCAGCGAACAATTTGAGAATGCAGAAAAGCTTTCAGATTATGTTATCATGGGTGAGCTGAGTTTGGATGGCACAATACGACCCATCAAAGGAGCCTTGCCAATTGCCATACAGGCCCGCAAAGAAAACTTTAAGGGACTTATTGTTCCCAAACAAAATGCAAGAGAAGCAGCAATGGTGAATAACCTGAACGTATATGGAGTTGAACATATAACTGATGTTATCAATTTCTTTGTTGATGAAAACACTTTACAGCCAACCATTGTAAATACAAGAGAAGAATTTGCACATGCACAAAGTGATTATGAAATTGATTTTTGTGATGTGAAAGGGCAGGAAAATATTAAACGGGCTTTGGAGATCGCTGCTGCCGGCGGACACAATGCAATTTTGATCGGGCCGCCGGGTGCAGGCAAAACTATGCTGGCAAAACGTTTGCCGACAATCCTTCCTCCCCTTACATTGCAGGAAGCTTTGGAAACAACAAAAATTCACAGCGTTGCTGGTAAACTTCCGGAGAATGCAACACTCATTTCCAAACGTCCTTTTCGTTCGCCACATCATACAATTTCTGATGCCGGTCTCGTTGGCGGCGGAGGCATTCCTCAACCCGGAGAAATTTCTCTTGCACACAATGGTGTTTTATTTTTAGATGAGCTGCCTGAATTTAAACGGACAGTTCTTGAAGTTATGCGGCAGCCAATGGAAGAAAGAAAAGTTACTATCTCAAGAGCCAAGATCGCTTTGGAATTTCCTGCAAGCTTTATGTTGATAGCTTCTATGAATCCCTGCCCATGCGGCTTTTATAATCATCCTGAAAAAGAATGTACCTGCCCTCCCGGCGCTGTTCAAAAATATCTTAATAAAATATCCGGACCATTATTAGACAGGATAGATCTTCATGTAGAAATAACCCCTGTTGCATTCAATGAATTATCTTCTAACCAGCGCTCAGAAAAAAGTGAAGACATTAGAGAGAGAGTTATTAAAGCAATGGAGCGGCAATCGGAACGATATAAAAATAATCCCGGTGTTTATTGCAATGCACAAATGAGCAGCAAAATGCTTAAAGAAATTTGTGTAATAACACAGCCGGGATCCAACCTTTTAAAAGTGGCAATGGAAAAATTAAATCTTTCTGCGAGAGCTTATGACAGGATATTAAAAGTAAGCAGGACCATTGCCGACCTTGCCGGTACGGATGATATAAAAGTTGAACATCTTGCAGAAGCTATTCAATACAGAAGCCTTGACAGGGAAGGATGGGCAGGGTAATTAATAATTAGGCTTAAAGAACATCTTGATACAATAAAGAATTTTTCTAAATTCCGACTTGTTTTTTATGATAAGAATTTCATCGCGGTGTTTAAAAAAAAATATACTTCTTTGCAGGCTCCATTTGCGGTTAAACAATGTAAGCATCCTGTTAATAATTAATTTGGTCTCCGCGCTTTTTACAGGTGCTGTTGCAAGTGTTTGTAACTCCTGCTTTTTATACAAAAATTTATGTGCATTGGTTTCCCGGTGCGTTTTATTTTTTGAGTTACCTGTAATGCCGATAGCATTGGTTTCATGTTGCCTGTATTGAACCAAAGGCTTATCAATATATTTTAACCCATTATTGGCGGCAGCACAATAGCTTATCCACCTGTCGAACAATACACCATCAGGAAATGGTAAAAGTGTATTTAAAAAATCTCTTTTCATGAGAAGAGTATGCCCCGGCACACAGTTAGACAATAAAAAAGGTGCACCCGAATAATATGACTGCAAATTCATTAATGACTTAAAATCTATTTCTAATAACCTGCCCTCTTTATCAACCAGCTGCGAATTAGAATACAAAGCATCTTCTTTACCAACCTCATTTACCATCACCTCTATTTTATTTAATGCCCATATATCGTCCTGGTCCGAGATGGCTATATATTCACCTTTACAATGCCTTATCGAATTTTCAAAAGTTTTTGTAACCCCTGCATTTGTTTTATTAGAGAATAAAAATATATAACTATATTTTTTTTGAAACTCCTTAATAATTTGTAAAGTATTGTCGCTGGAATCATCATCGGTAATTATTACCTCGATATTGGGATAAGTTTGATCCACAATGCTCCGGAGTTGTTCCCAGATATATTTTTCCCCATTATAAGCTGCCATTGCAATAGATACCAGGGGGCCCATTTATTAATTTTTTGTTTTAAAAATAGCTGAAGTTTTTTAAATGGAAGCAGTAATCACAAATAACACAATCTAAAAATTATATAAAACTTAAATTTGCTTTATGAAATTATTACTCTCGTATTTAAAGCCCTATAAATGGTTATTGGCATTGGCTCTTTTCCTGGCTGCCATTAACCAGGTATTTTCCATGCTCGACCCCTATTTTTTTGGTAAAATGTTCCAGGTATATGGCGTGCATGCTCATGAAACAGGCTATTACGACAGTAAAAATATATTTCACTCAACAGGCACACGCACGCAATCAGATTTTACGTGGGGAGTACTTGGATTTTTGGGAATATTGGTTAGCGTGGCAATGATATCCAGGATCGCAAAAGCTTTCCAGGATTATTTTGGAAATGTAATAGTGCAAAAATTCGGGGCTAAATTATTTACAGACGGACTCCGTCATTCACTGCGGCTGCCTTTCCAGGAATTTGAAGACCAGCGAAGCGGCGAAACACTCAGCATACTTACCAAAGTGCGCACGGACACAGAAAGATTCATCGTATCATTCATTAATATTTTATTTGGTTTACTGGTAGGTGTAATCTTTGTTTCAGTTTATTCTTTTACACTTCATTGGTCAATAATGCCGGTGTACTTTGGCGGCATTGTTTTATTATCATTACTCACGGGCTTTTTAAGTAAGAGAATTAAGCTGATACAGCGAACCATTGTTAAAGAAACAACTTCACTGGCCGGAACCACAACGGAAAGCTTACGGAATATTGAGTTAGTGAAAAGTCTTGGGTTAACTGAACAGGAAGTAAAACGGCTTAATAATAATACCTATAAAATCCTGGGGCTTGAATTAAGAAAAGTAAAAAGCATACGTACGTTAAGTTTCATACAGGGAACATTTGTAAATGCATTGCGGCAGGTAATTATGTTCATGTTGATGTGGCTGATATTTGGAGATATAATTTTACCGGGGCAATTACTTACACTTACTTTTTATTCCTTCTTTATTTTCGGGCCGCTGCAGGAAATTGGAAATATTATTATCACTTATAGAGAAGCGGAAGCGTCGCTAAATAACTTTCATAACCTGATGATAAAAAAGCCGGAACAAAAACCGGATTCTCCCCATCACTTTGGCAATATTGAAGAACTGGAATTCCAGAATGTAAAATTTAAGCACCAAACTGCCAACCAGCCTGCATTAAACAATATAAGCTTTGATGTAAAAACAGGAGAAACCATTGCATTTGTAGGGCCCTCGGGCTCAGGTAAAACAACGTTAGTAAAATTATTGGTTGGATTATACCGGCCACTGGAAGGAAAAATATTATACAATAATATTGATGGAAATAATATTGACTTTGATACCCTGCGTACACAGATAGGTTTTGTAACACAGGATACACAACTGTTTGCCGGCACTATAAAAGAGAATATGCTGTTTGTAAATCCACAGGCAACTGACAAAGAAGTTTTAGATGCATTGCATAAAGCATCGTGCGATAATTTATTAGCAAGAGCAGACCATGGGCTGGAAACTTTAATTGGTGAAGGCGGTATAAAAGTTTCAGGGGGAGAAAAACAAAGGCTCTCCATTGCAAGGGCATTGCTTCGCCATCCGCATTTATTAATTTTTGATGAAGCCACCTCTTCACTGGATTCTATTACAGAAGAAGATATTACCAACACTATTAAACAGGTTTCATCACAGCGGCAGCAAATAACTATCTTAATTGCCCATCGCCTCAGCACCATTATGCACGCCGACAGGATTTATGTTTTGGAAAAAGGAGAAGTGGTTGAAACAGGAACACATGAAAATCTTATTTCTCAAATGGGATTATACTATGCCATGTGGCGCCAGCAAATTGGTGAAAGAAAGAAGATAGAAGTACAGCCTGTGGCGTTAAATTGATTCGGGCTACCTTTGCCGAATGACCGAGCGGAAACCTAAGCCCAATTTTTTATGGAGCATTTTAACCATGCGCTGTCCACGCTGCAGAAGGGGGCCGATGTTTAAAAACAATAATCCTTATAAAAAATTAAGTCTTAAGCACATCTTTGATATGTATGATCATTGCCCCGTATGCAAACAAAAATTTGATCTTGAAGTTGGCTTTTGGTATGGCACGGGCTACGTTAGTTACTTCCTCGTAGTGCTTTTATCCGGCTTTACTTTTATTGCGTGGTGGCTATTGATAGGTATTTCCACAGAAGATAACAGGATATTTTACTGGCTGATCACTAATACTGTTTTAATAGTTGTACTGCAACCCTGGCTTATGCGCCTGAGCAGATCGGTATATATTTATTTCTTTATTAAGTATAATGAAAATTACGAGAGTGCTCCTGCAGTAGAGCTTCATATCAACGAAGAATAATACTACCAATTGCTTATTGCCTATTCACCTTTGTGTTCTTCTTTATAAAACATATCGGTAAAAATATTTGCCCTTCCTAATTCTTCGATATCACTTAGCTCCAGTTCAAGCGCCTTGGTGCTTTGTTGTATCTCCAGAAATGAGAGCACTATAGAACCAAGTAAGGTTATCATGCTGGCGGCAAAGATGATATTGGCGGCATGCATCCATGTTCTGTAAATAAAATACATACACAATACACAACAAAAAAAACTGAATGCGCCCAGCCCCTGCATATAGCGTATCAGGTTCAGCCTTGCACGCAGGCTTTTTATTTGCCTGATGGCCGTATGTTTTATTTCCATTGCCGGGTAGTTCTCATGTAAACTTCTTATCCTGTTGGCAATTGCCAAAAACCGGTTTGTATAAGCCAGCATCAGTAATGTAATTGCCGGGAATAATAATGCGGGTGTGTTAATGGATATTTCTATCATGTAATAAAATTACACAACATTATTTTTACGCTAAGGCATAAATATTGATAATGAAATAAAAAAAAGTAAGATGGAATTTTCAATTAGTAAGAACCCTCAAATTATTAAACAGCTGCTTAAGGATGATGGACAATTCCCAAACAGCAACTTACCCGTACTTATCTATAAAGCTGCATTAACGCTTCCTGAAGAACATGCGGCAACAATTATTGAAGACATCTTTAAAAAAAATAACTGGACAAATTCATGGCGCAATGGTATTTATGATTACCACCATTACCACAGCATTACGCATGAAGTGCTGGGTGTGTATGAAGGAAATACAACTGTTGAGTTAGGAGGGGCAAAAGGAATAACGCTGCTTATTGAAAAAGGCGATGTTATTATCATCCCTGCAGGTGTTGCCCATAGAAATGTTACTCCTGAAAGTAATTTTAAATGTGTTGGCGCATATCCCGGCGGAAGTGATTATGATATTAAAAAAGGAGAGCCGGGTGACAGGCCCGAAGCTGATAAGAATATTAAAAAAGTTCCTCTTCCTGAAAATGACCCTGTGTATAATACCAACAGCTCATTAAAAAATAACTGGATGTAAATATTTTTTAAAGATGAAGTACAAGGAAAACGGTAAGCTGGCGCTTACCGTTTTTCCTTGTATAAAAAATTATTAGTTAGAATTAAAACTTAATGGCACATTTATTTTAATGCTGAAATTTCTTCCCATATTATAAATACCATAGTGACCATTAGGGGAAGGATAATTTGCAGGGTCCTCAAAATACTTTAACCTGTTTAAATGTGATTGATACGCAACATCAAATAAATTATTTCCCATCACGGAAAAAATAAGCACAGTGTTTCCCTTCCTGTTGGTAATATCAGCGCCAATTCCGGCATTCACTAAACTATAACCCGGCGTAGGTGTTTCTGTTCCAAAAGCAAGATAAGCCCTGTTTTGTGCAGCATAATGATCCAATTGAATTTTTGCAAAACCATTGGCAATACCTTTTGAAACCCTTTTCATATTAGCCCGCAATTCAGAAAAAGTATGCAGTGGGGGAATGAATGGCAGGTACTTTGAACTATCATTTATCTTGGTAAGATTGCTTGCGTCTTTATTAGTTCCATACACAACCGATAATGAATTTTCAAAATGCAACCAATCCAGCGGGTGAGGATGAATATCAAGACTCAGTTCAGCGCCATACAACTGTGCCTTGCCCTGCAAAAACTGGAAGGTTTCATTGCCGGGAACAATAATGGAATCCTGCCCCTGCCCGTTCAATAATTTTGAATTAAAAATATAGTTGGTGATATTATTATTAAATATTTCAGCATCCAAAGTAAAATGGGGAGTATTATAATTTATACCGATATCCTCCTGCAAATTAAATTCGGGTTTAAAATTAAGGTTACCCAACTGGTAAGTATTGGTTCCCGGGTGAACCCCGTTGGCAGATATCTCCGAAATATTGGGAGCCCTGAAACCCCTGCCGATATTGAATTTACCAGTTACATGATCTGAGAAACGATAAGATAATCCAAAGCTGCCGCTTATACCTGAAAAAGTATGCTGGTACGCAAAAAATGGCTGATCGGCGCCGGGAGTACTGCCGGGAACAGGCTTATCAAACCCGGTTACGGGATCAGGCGTTGTAAACAATTCTTTATTTGTAAAAGATCTTGTGTCATAACGCAAGCCTCCTGCAAGTTCCAAATCCTTAATCGTTTTTGTTATAAAGATGAACGGCCCAATATCAAACTGGTGATAAGAAGGTATTATAAATTCAGTTCCTTTTTCTGCATTATTATTTTGGTACATGCCATTAATTCCTGCAGTAATTCCCCATCCGTTTTTTTGGGCGAAATTATATTTAGCATCATAAGAAACAGTGTTAAGAATAAGGTATAATCCCGGAACTATTATTTCCGGATGACTGAACTCTCTTCTTATACTCTTTTGATAGGCAAGATTAAGAGCCAGCCTTCCTCCTCCCACCCTAAAGCTGTTTGCAGTATACATCCTGTAATGCTGAACATGCTGATGCAAAACAGGAATGTGATAAGATATTAATTCCCTGTCAGTAACAATTGGGCGAACGGTATCTGCTTCTGTAATTTGTTTTGTAAATTTTCTTGTTGCTGAATCCCTGCTGCCGTCAGGTATTTCCTGCAGGTCATCAAAAATTGAAAATCCAAAATGCGAATATCCCCATGATTTATTAACGCCGGCCAGGCCACTAATATCAGTTTCTGCAAAACCTGTATTATAAACACGGCCATCAATTTTATTTGTATAATTAGTTGCCAGCTTATGAGATATTCTTCCCATCCACACAAATGAATTTGTATGTCCTGCAAGCATTGCAGAGTTTTCAATAAGCCTGTTGTTAGTTTGATATTCGTTTACAATTTCACTTATTGTTTTTCCTTCTGCCGGCGGATTTGGGGGTAATAAATTTACTACGCCTGCAACAGCATCTGAGCCGTAAATAAGGCTTGCAGGGCCTTTTACCACTTCAACTTTATCAACCGTATTTTGATCTACTTCAATTCCATGCTCATCTCCCCACTGTTGTCCTTCCTGGCGAACACCGTCATAAAGAGTAAGAATCCTGTTGAAACCAAGTCCGCGTATAAAAGGTTTTGAAACATTTGGTCCTGTTGTAACAGCGTTAATTCCCGGTACTCTTGCAATTGCATCTATAATATTTGTACTTAAATTTTGCTGAAGAAATTGTTTATTAATTGAAATAATAGGAATAGGATTTCTGCGGATTGACATAGCTCTTGATGTTCCGGTAACAACTACTTCATTCACTTCGGTAATGGAAACATCCATTGCAAAATCAAGCGTAGTATTTTGTGTTAACGTTACAGTTTTTAATAAATTTTTATACCCAACATAGCCCCCCTCTACTAAATATGTTCCCTGCGGAAGATTACGTAAAATATAATTCCCGTCTTGATCAGTTGTTGTTCCTGCTTTTAAATCAGCGATATAAATACTGGCGCTGATTAATACTGTACCGGTTTTTGAATCTGTAATTTTCCCCGAGAGTGTTACACCTCCTCTTGCTGCATTCTGTGAAGAGGATCGAAGGGAGGTCAAAATAAATACCACACTTATTAGTAAGCTATATAATGTTCTCATGATGAATGGTTGAGTAAATTTTAATTTAATAGAAAAATCATGCCACCAGATTGTGACATTCCTGTAATAAATTAAATGCTTACCGGAGGTCCGCGAAGGAAAGAGAAAAATCCTGAAGTGGAAGTAAAAGAAATATTTTTAGAAACGTAAAAAGAAAACGAAAAGACCAGGGGAAGTTGAAAAACGTATTGGCCGCTAAGAAAAGTAGATTCTGCTACAAGATTATCGGTATCACAATTATAACCTGACTTGTTTAACTGGTATGGTTTATCATTATTCTTTTTAGGCCGGCTATCAATATGTTTTGCAAATACGTTATGCAGAAATCTTTTTGGAGTAATGCTGAATGCAAAAACCATCAGCAGTAAACCGGAGAGAAACCTCATTATGTAAACAGATCTAAACAAGATTTTTTATATCAGTATTGCAAATATAAAACAAAATATTATGAAACAAGGTTGCAAATTTAAATTATTAGCCATAAGAGAATAAAGGGTAAATGAGTGAGACCATTAATAAGAAAAGGGAGGAGTAAGAAGTGGATTTACCTTGATAATTTTTTTGTTAGCCCGATATTTAAACCGGTACTGGTAATTGGTAAGCTCCCCATACCAACTCCTTTAAGAGGAATTTTTACATAAGGTTCAATGCGAAGCGTAATATTTTGTTTAAGCTCCCGGTTATATCCAACACTAAAATTTGCAACGGCCAGTATATTAGTTGAAGAGTTATTATAGGTTGCAGAATGTTGGTAGGGCTGCCCGTTATTGTAACTAATGGCGTAATCATATTTTTCCTTTTTCATAAAATAAGAAGAGAAGCCGGCAGAGGCTGAAAAATTTGTTTTGCCTGATGTGAGATTATATTTTACAGTAAGGGGAACCTCGATCATATTACATACCCCATCTACATTTTTTATTTTTGTATTTGCATTTGTATAAACTCTTTTGGTATCGAAATATTTACCATCGCTGTAATAATATTTCTTATCCCATAACACACCTGATTCCAAACTGATTTTTTTACTTAAACGGTATCCTGCCAATATCCCCATATTTACACCAATATTTTTTACAGATTGCAATTTAACAGTGCTTATATCCGGGCTAATAATGATACCTGCATACAATCCACGCTTCTGTGGTTTCCTGATTTTTTTCTGAGCGCTCTTTGTTATTTCCTTATCCTTATTTTTAACTGTAGCAGCCTCAGTTTTTTTGTCGTCATTTAATTTAATTACTGTTGTTTCAGTTTTATCCTGATTGCTGCCAGTACTTATATTTTTATCATTACTTACGCCAGGTATTATTACGTTTTCTTTTTTATCACTCACTTCAGCTGCTGTTGTAATAGAAGAAGGATTACCCGGTATAATTAAAGTGCTCGTATTTCCAGTGATTATCGAATTTAATTTTCCCCTGGTCTTGCGCTGAAAAGGGGAAGAGTTATTTAGTGCTGAATAATTCTTTGAGGGTACAGTAACTGCCTGTGGAATATTTAAGGTGGAATTAATTAATGCTGAAGAATTTTTTGAAGGTACAGTAACTACCTGTGCAGTGTTTGAGGTGGAATTAATTTTTCCGGGTAATGATGGTTGCACTAAATTTCTATCTGCAATATTTTTTGATGAAGTGCCGGCAGACTTATTATTATTATTATTAGAAACATAGTTATTATAAACCCATCCCAAAGGCAATAATAACAGCAGCCACAGCAAGTGCTTATAATTCTTATTTTTTTCAGATTGGTTATCCGGTACAGGGTTCCCTGATGATAATTTTTTAACCATAGCATTCCAATCGGCACTATCCGTTTTCAGAGGGTAATCTTCTGCTGCTCTCCTGAATAATTCATCCATATCGTCGTTTACGGGTTGCATACCTGCACTTGCAGTTCATTTGTTTTAATATAACTTCTTAATAAAGCTTTTGCTTTTGATAAATTAGATTTGGATGTTCCCACCGCAATTTTTAGCTGGTTAGCAATTTCCTGGTGCGTAAATCCATCTATAACATACATGTTGAATACCACCCTATAGCCCGGTGGCAGTTTCTTTATTTCATTAATAAGTTCCTTGTACAATAAGCTCTGGTCAGCAGATTGTGATTTGTCTGTGATCCATATCTGTTCATCGCTCATTCCTATCTCTGGTAAAAAACTATCTTTTCTTAACCTGTCAATAGCCGTGTGGATCATTATAGTTTTGAGCCAGCCCATAAATATCATCTCCAGGTTTTGAGATGCTTCATAATGAAACTGGTACAGCTTACTAAATACTTTTACGAAGCCGTCATTTACAACATCTGTTGCTTTGTCGTACCTGTAAATATATCTGAAAACTATTTTTAGGCTATAGCCATAGTATTTCTCATAGAGATGCCTATGATCTCTACTATTATTTTCCATGCATCCTTCAAGTATCTCCTGCAGGCTCATTGCTCTTTAAACAGTGTTTATTATTATGAATACGGGATATTATTGTTTTGGTTGCCCTGTTAAGATAATAAAAATTCAGGATACCCTGATATTGGAGCAGAAATTTCCCTTCCCGTATCGAAGCGCTATTCTTAAACGGATTGGAATGAGAATTGATAATACCCAATTTAAATATAATTGTACCCTTCGTAAGGTGCACATTCTTTTATCATCTAAATTTTATTACATGAGAATTTTTTTTACAACATTTTTCCTTATCTCTTTTTTAAATCTTCACGCACAGGATCAAACAGTTAAAGGCCTGCAGGCAGAATCCAATAAAACCATTAAAAAAGAAGAGGATACTACTAAAAGACTTTGGAGAACAGGTGGCTTATTCAGCCTGAATCTTTCACAGGGAAGCCTGAAAAACTGGAGTGCCGGCGGAGATGATTTTTCCCTATCCATCAATTCATTTTTAAATGTATTTGCTTTTTATAAGAAAGATAAATACAGCTGGGATAATACGCTTGATCTAAATTTTGGCTACCTGAAAACAACCAGCCTTGGCGCCAGGAAGAATGATGACAGGATCGATCTTCTTTCAAAATATGGATACGCATTTAAGCCAAAGCTTAGCTTATCCGGCTTATTTAATTTCAGAACACAAATGGCACGGGGATATAATTATGATAATAATACAAGGACTTTAACTTCTGCATTCCTTTCACCGGCTTATATTTTATTAGGTATTGGTTTGGACTATAAGCCCACAAAAAATCTTTCTATTTTTATTTCGCCACTTACCTCACGCTGGGTAATTGTACACAATGATAGTTTATCTGCCAAAGGATATTATGGAGTTGTTCCCGGTAAAAAAAGTAAGAATGAAATAGGCGCATTTGCTTCCATAAATTATTTAAAAGCCTTAAATAAAAGTGTAGGTTATAAAGGTAGGTTAGACCTGTTCTCAAACTATAAACACAATCCAAAAAATATTGATCTGTACATGACCAACACTTTTACAACAAAACTGTCAAAAGTATTAGCAGCAAGCTGGAGCATCGACCTTATTTATGATGATGACGTAAAACTGTTTGGCAAGAATCATAATTCAGCAGGCATGCAGTTTAAATCTTTGATTGGAGTTGGGTTGAGTGTGAAGTTGTAAATTACGTAATTATATAGCAGTAGAACTTACGGTTAAAAAAGTACAAAAGGAAAAGAAGAAAAACCAAGAATGAAACAGTAATTGACGTTCTCTTTTTATCTTACTTTCAATGATGCTACAATACCATCAGCATTTTTTTCCCAAGTCGAACGTAACCTGTCTATGCAATTAAAAGTAAATACTAATGCCTTTCCATCTACTATTGTAATAAAGTAATAATTAAAAATATTTTGGTCAATAGCTTTTGAAATAAATTTAAAAAATCCAATTTGCTTACCGTTAACTGTCTTTATTCCCGTGTTAATCACTTTTAGGTCTGGATGATTTTTCTTAAGAGATACCATTGTAAAATTGGTGTAAGCCTTTATTTGGCTATTAGTTACTTGTTGTTGAGTATATTCTCCAATAAGATTAATCTCACCGTTTTCGTCACTTAAGGCTAAGGTTGGTTCTTTTCGTCCAGGATATTTAAGGGCAAGTACTTCTCTTGTCATTTTTGCTAAATCAGTCGGTACAACAATTTCTACTTTATCATCAAGAAAAGTAATTTTATTTTGATTAGCCTGTGAAAAACAAAAAGAGGGAAATAAAAGAAAGAAAATAAATTTCATTTAAGGTGTTTTTAAGTACTTAGCAAAAACTCAAATATATACTATGAAGTTTTTTTTATGGTACTGTAATTTTAGTTAATGTTTACCATATCTTAAATTTTTATTTTGTCTCAAATCCTATGCAGTTACTTTAATTAATATTCTCAATAATCCCAGCAATCCCCTGTCCGCCGCCAACACAAGCAGTTACAATTCCGTATTTTTTATTGAGCCGCTTCATGTCATTTGTAATTTGTACAGTGAGCTTTGTACCTGTACAACCGAGTGGGTGACCTAATGCAATGGCACCTCCATTTATATTTACAATTTCAGGATTGAGTTCTAATTTATTTATTACTGCCAAAGCCTGCGATGCAAAAGCTTCATTCAATTCTACCAAATCAATTTGAGAAAGATTCATTCCTGCCTGCCTCAATGCCCTTGGCACAGCCTCTACAGGACCAATGCCCATAATGCGAGGATGAACACCTGCACTTGCACAGGAAACCAACCGTGCAATGGGTTTCAATCCAAGCTCATTCACCATCTTCTCCCCCATCACAATTACAAATGCAGCGCCATCGCTTGTTTGTGAAGAGTTGCCTGCAGTAACACTTCCGCCTGCAGCAAATGCGGGCTTTAATTTAGCCAATGCTTCGATAGTTGTATCAGCTCTCACACCTTCGTCTGTATCGACAGTAAAATTTCTTTTTTGTTTTTTGCCTTTTTCATCCAGGTAAATTTCTTCAACGTTCATGGGCAAAATACCATTCTTAAAATACCCATTTTCAATGGCTGCCCTTGCCTTCCTGTGAGAATTAAAACTAAATTCATCCTGCGCTTCCCGGCTGATAGAATATTCTTTCGCAACCGCTTCTGCAGTAAGTCCCATTCCCAAATAATAATCAGGAGTGTCAGAAGTAACTGAATAGGCTGGAACGGTTTTCCATCCGGCAGTGGGAACCATGCTCATACTTTCTGTTCCTCCGGCAACTATACATTCTGCCTGGCCGCTGCGGATTTTTGCTGTCGCAATGGCTATTGTTTCCAGTCCGCTGGCGCAATAACGGTTAACGGTCATGCCGGGCACTTCAATTCCCAAAGCCCTTACACTAATCATCCGGCCAACCTGTAAGCCTTGCTCTGCTTCAGGTACAGCATTGCCAACAATAAGGTCGTCTACCCGTTTGCTATCCAGTTGTGGTACCGTTGCCATCAATCCTTTTATTACATCCACTGCCAGGTCATCAGGGCGATAAAATCTAAATCCGCCTTTTTTTGATTTGGTAACTGCTGTTCTGAATCCTGCAACTATATATGCTTCCTGCATTTGAATTATAAATTTGATATTTGAAATTATATTGCAATTTACTTTTAAAAAAACAGTAACAATGAAAATTTCAGCAAACAAAATCCTAATAATCCTTTAATCCCAGTTCAGGCTACTTCATGTATAAGCTGCTCCGTAATATTTTGTTTTGGTTTGATGCAGAACAGGTTCATTATTTCTCCATGAACTTTCTAAAAACTGTTTGCAGGCTTGGTTTCATAAAAAAAATAATCAGTAAAAGATATACTCCCCAAAATTCCCCGGTAAATGTTTTTGGCCTGACATTTAAAAACCCCGTTGGTCTGGCTGCCGGCTTTGATAAAAATGCAAAATATCTAACTGAATTAGAAACACTGGGTTTTGGTTTTATAGAAATTGGAACTGTTACTCCGTTGCCTCAAAAAGGGAATGACAAACCAAGATTGTTCCGCCTGCCGAAAGACAAAGCTTTAATAAACCGGATGGGATTTAATAATGATGGGGTTAAAGAAGTAGCTAAGAGATTAAAAGAGTGGAAGGAGAAAAAAGAGGTTCAGAACTACAAACTACAAACTACAAACTACAAACTTATTATCGGTGGAAACATTGGTAAAAACAAAAACACTCCAAACGAAGATGCATGGAAAGATTATGAAATTTGTTTCCTGGAGTTATTTGATGTGGTTGATTATTTTGTAGTGAATGTTAGCTCACCAAATACACCGGGACTAAGGGAACTTCAACAAAAAGACTCTTTGAATATCATCCTGTCTCATCTGCAAAACTTAAATTTCAGGAAAAAACATCCTAAACCTCTTTTAGTAAAAATCTCTCCTGATCTGGATAAAAATGAGATTGATGATATTATTGACCTGTCGATAGAATTAAATTTAAATGGTATCGTTGCAGCCAATACTACTATCAGCAGAGAACAACTACAAACTACTAACAACAAACTACAAACTATTGGTGCCGGAGGATTAAGCGGCTTGCCTTTACGAAAAAGATCTACCGAATTGGTAAGATATATTTCTGAAAAAACAAATAACAACATACCAATCATTGCAAGTGGCGGCATATTTGCAGGTGATGATGCAAAAGAAAAAATACATGCAGGTGCATCTTTGGTACAGGTTTGGACCGGCTTTATTTATGAAGGCCCGGCCATTGTAAAAAATATTTGCAAAGCATTGTCTTAAATTCGCAGCTAATTTTAATTATGGAACATTTATTTACAAGTGAAAGTATTATCAGCTTTTTAATACTTGTTGTTTTGGAAATTGTGCTGGGTATAGATAATGTGATCTTTGTAAGCATTATTATGAACCGGCTTAGGGAAGCAAAAGATAAATCAAAGGCAAGAATTATTTGGATGATCACGGGAATTATTTCAAGGAGTTTATTGCTGATCGGTTTGGGATGGCTGCTTTCGCAAAAAGGGAAATCAATATTTACATTATTGGGAAAAGGATTTGACCTGGCAAGTTTAGTGATGATACTCGGAGGATTATTTTTAATTTATAAATCAGTAAAAGAGATACATGGCAAGCTGGAAGGCGAAGACCCCAATGAAGATCCGAAAAATCAAAAGGGAATTTCTTTAGGCAATTCGATCGGGCAGATAATGCTGATCGACGCAGTATTTTCTTTTGACAGCATTATTACCGCAGGTGGAACTGCAAAGTATGTTGAAATTATGATCGCCGCAGTTGTTATTGCCATGATGGTAATGTTTCTTTTCAGTCCTAAAATTTCATCTTTCATTCATAAACATCCAACCATAAAAATGCTTGCTCTCTCATTCTTAGTTATGATAGGTTTAAGTTTGGTTATTGAAGGATGGAACTCAGAGGCAGCACACCTGTTGAATCTTAAAAATTATATTTATTTCGGGATGGCTTTTTCATTCGCCGTGGAAATGCTGAATATGTATATGAGAAAAAGGCAAAAAAGAAGTTCAGGGCCTGTACAATTACACGAGCCTTATTACAAAGAAAATCAATCGAACGATCCGGATTCTGCCCATTAAATTAAATTATTGTTGATTAAGTAAAACGGCTGCTACTACGCCGGCGGTTTCTGTTCGTAATCTTGTATTGCCTAATGAGACCGGAATAAAATTATTCTGTTTAGCTAATTCAATTTCTTCTTTTGTAAAATCACCTTCAGGTCCAATTAAAATTATTGATGGCTGCCCGCCCGTGCCAGTTTGGACGGGATTAATTGCGTCATTGCTTAATTGTTTTTTCTCTTCTTCAATACAATGAGCAATATACTTTTTTTCATAAGTGGAGCTTTTAATAATCTCCTTAAACTTTATCGGCTCATGCAATGTAGGCAACCATGCCTGTTGAGATTGCAGCATTGCACTGATAAGAATATTTTTCATTCGGTCGTGACGAAAATGTTGTTTCTCTGTTCGTTCACATAATAAAGGAATGATCTCTGAAACCCCTATCTCTGTTGCTTTTTCAAGGAACCATTCAAAGCGGCTGTTATTTTTTATAAGCGAAATGGCTATGGTAATGTTTGATGTATGATGTTGGATGTGGGATGTTGAAAGAACTTTTACTTCGGTGGCTTTTTTGTGTTCAGTAATTATTTCAGCAGTAATTATTTTGCCTTTACCATTGGTGAGTTGAAGCTGTTCTCCTTCTTTCATTCGCAAAACCTGGGAAACATGCTTTGAGGTTTCTTCGCTTAAGGTAAAAAAAGTATCAGGTAATAATTCTCCCTGAAAAAAAATTGGTAATGACATTAAATTAATATTCTCCGTTTCCTCTCCCTTCGGGGGGATATAGAGAGGGTTTTTAAAATGGTGTTTCATCGTCAAACTCACCGTCATTCATTTTACTTCCTTTTTGAATGTAGAACTTAGCGCCGCCATCAACATCACTAACAGGTTTCCAGCTACCACCTGCAGGAAGCTGCCCACTGGTATCAGTTCCATCTTCTTCAATAAATTTTTGAATATGCAGTAACGCTTTTAGTTTGATGGTATCGAGTTGCCCGTTCCTGTGCTTTGCAATACGTACATGGGTTTCACCTTTATTGCTTTCGCCCATTTCATTTGCAGTGATGTCATAATACTCAGGACGGTACAGGAACATAACCATATCTGCATCCTGCTCAATAGCGCCGGATTCCCTAAGGTCACTCAACTGCGGAATTTTTTGACCCTCTTTTGCACCACGCTTTTCAACCTCACGGCTTAACTGGCTTAATGCAAGAATAGGAATATTTAATTCCTTCGCAAGCCCTTTCAGATCTCTTGAAATACGGCTTATCTCCTGCTCACGATTACTGTTGCGGTTCTCACTGGTTCCACTCATCAACTGCAGGTAATCGATAATTATCAAACCAACATTATGTTTGTTTTTTAAACGGCGGCATTTTGCACGAAGCTCAAAAATATTCAGCGCTGCTGTATCATCAATATGAATCGGTGCGGATGCTAATCTTTCAATTCCTTTTTTGTAGAGCTGTTTCATCTCGTGTTCTTCCAGTCGTCCTCTTGCAATTTTCTCTAACCAAATCTCACTTTCGGCACTTAAAATTCTTTGCACCAATTGTCCTGCGCTCATCTCTAAAGAAAAGAAACCAACTGCCGTAGGCTTTGTTGGATGCAATGCTGCATTGCGGGCAAGGTTTAATGCAAATGCAGTTTTACCCACAGATGGACGTGCTGCAAGAATTATCAAGTCGGTTGGCTGCCAGCCATACGTTAACCTGTCAAGCAAATGAAACCCTGTGGGTACGCCGCTTATTTCATCCTGGCGTGTACGCAGATCTTCGATCCGCTGAATTGTTTTTACCAAAACAGTATCAATACTTGCATAATCTTTACGAAGATGATTATTGGTAATTTCAAACAGTTTGCTTTCTGCTTCATCCAATAATTCAAACACATCTGTGCTATCTTCATAAGCATCACCAATTATTTCACCACTTATTCTTATTAATTCTCTTTGAATAAATTTTTGAAGGATGATTCTTGAGTGAGCCTCAATATTTGCAGAGGAAACAACCGCATTGGTAAGCTTTGAAACATAATAAGGACCGCCAACCACATCTAACTCCTCACGGAATTTTAATTCCTCAACAACGGTTAAAAGATCGATGGGTAAATTTTTCTGTTGCAAGCCCTGCATGGCCCTGTAGATGCGCTGGTTTGATTCTACATAAAAACATTCAGGTTTCAGAATTTCTACTACGGTATCAAAAGCGCTTTTTTCCAGCATGATAGCGCCAAGTACAGCCTCTTCAAGTTCCTTAGCCTGCGGCGGCACCTTGCCATACATCATTGTTCCAAGGTCGAGGGAGCCGCTTTTGCGACGTGTTTTTCTGTCTTTATTTAGATTAGTAAGATCCATAATTACATTGCAGGTTGTTAGGGTTAATAAACTGTTTCATCAGGCAAAAAATGATACAGGGCGGCTAAGGTAAATGAGAAAATTTTAAAAAAAATAAAGACTTTATCCTTAAGTTATTCTCCCCCCTCTCCACTTATATATCCCCGAATTACTGCCCTTTATTAACACTAAAATTGAGCTTCTTCACAATTTAAAATATTTTTCCGTTCTATTTCAAAGGATATTCACAAAACTTAGTGGAGAAAAGAAATTTAATTTTTTGGCTGTAAATTTCATTTTATTTCTTATTAGAAAAGCAATTCCATCGCTTAAATTCATCTTCCTTATTTTTGAAAAACTTTAACTGCAAAGGGCAAGGAGAAGCAGAGTTTGCGCAAAGTCTCTCTGCGAAATCTCAATTAACTCTTTATCTCTGCGGTTAAATTTTGAATTACAGGAGAATAAGAAAATTATATAGGGATGAAAATCAGTTACAATTGGCTTAGCGAATACTTAACAGAGATACCGGAACCGGAAAAATTAAGCAGCATTTTAACTTCTGTTGGATTAGAAGTTGAAAACCTGGAAAAATTTGAAGAAATAAAAGGAGGTTTGGAGGGATTGATAATTGGTGAAGTGGTAGAATGTATAAAGCATCCTGATGCTGATAAATTAAAGCTTACAAAAGTAAATACCGGCAATGGAGAAGCGCTGCAGATCGTTTGCGGCGCACCAAATGTTGCAGTTGGGCAAAAAGTGATAGTAGCAACGGTTGGCACTACAATACATCCTTTAAAAGGTGATTCGCTCACCATGAAAAAAGCAAAGATCCGTGGGCAGGAAAGCCAGGGCATGATCTGTGCAGAAGATGAAATAGGTATTGGTGAAAGTCATGAAGGAATAATTGTACTACCGGGGAATGTTGAAGTTGGAAGTAAAGTTTCAGAATATTTTACTCCTTACTCCGACTGGGTATTTGAATTAGGTATTACACCAAACAGGATGGATGCAATGAGCCATCTGGGAGTGGCGAAAGATGTATATGCATACTTATCTCACCATAACAAAAAAAGCGCCCCGGTAAAATCTCCTTTTAAAAATAATTTTAAGGCCGATAACAATAAATTAAAAATTGAAGTTATAATCGAAAATACAGAAGCCTGCCAGCGCTATGCAGGTGTAAGTATAACCAATATTAAAGTTGCTGAAAGTCCAAAATGGCTGCAACAAAAATTAAAAAGCATCGGTATTCGCCCTATAAATAATATAGTTGATATCACTAATTATATCCTGCATGAAACCGGGCAGCCGCTGCATGCTTTTGATGCTGATGAAATAACAGGCAAAAAGGTAATTGTAAAAAATCTTGCTGAAGGAACACCCTTTATAACATTGGATGAGAAAGAAAGGAAGTTAAACGCAGAAGATCTGATGATATGCGATGGCAGCGAAGTGCCTATGTGTTTTGGCGGCGTTTTCGGTGGAATTAAAAGTGGTGTAAAAGACACAACAAAAAATATTTTTTTAGAAAGTGCATGGTTTCATCCAAGATCAATAAGAAGAACTTCTTTACGCCATAATTTAAGAACTGATGCATCAAGCCGCTTTGAAAAAGGTGTTGATATAAGCAATACAGTAAATGTTCTTAAGCGGGCAGCAATGATGATAAAGGAAATTGCTGGAGGAGAAATAGCATCAGATGTTGTTGATGTTTATCTAAACCAAAAAGAAAAAACAGAAGTTGTTTTAAAAAATCATTATTTAAAAAAAATAAGCGGAAAAAATTATCATCCTGATACCATAAAAAATATTTTACAAAGCCTGGACTTTGAAATATTGAAAGAAGGATTAGATGATATTCGCATTGCAGTACCTTTCAGCAAACCGGATATAAGTTTACCGGCAGATATTATTGAAGAAATAATGCGGATAGATGGATATGATAATGTTGAGATCCCATCTGCAATAACCATTTCTCCCGCTGTTGAAACTGCAGGATTTGAAGCATCATACAAAGAAAAAGTTGCCAACTATTTAATTGGGCTTGGCTTTTCTGAAATACTTACCAACTCAATAACCAATAGTGCCTATTACACAGAAGACGTTTTAAATAATTCAGTTAAGCTTCTTAATAATTTAAGTGCAGAGCTTGATGTTATGCGATCCTCTTTGTTAGAGACCGGCTTGGAATGTGTGGCGCGTAATATTAACCACAAAAATAATAACCTGCTGTTGTTTGAATTTGGGAAAGCTTATTCAACATCAGCTATAGGTAATTATAATGAAGAAGAACATTTGTGTTTATACGCTTCAGGAAATAAAAATGAATCCGGATGGAGAGGTAAAGAAAATAAAGTTGATATCTATTTTATAAAAGGCGTTTGTGAAAAATTATTCCGGTTATCAGGGATTAATAACACAAATTTTAAAGTTGCAGGTTCTTCATTAAATACTTTTATTAATGATGATTTGGTGGCGGAGATAAATGCTGCAGACAGGAACAAACTTGAGCAATTCTCTATTAAACAGCCTGTTTTTTTTGCTGATATAAATTGGGAGAAATTAACAGCCAATGCCAGGAAAATAAAAATTGAATTTTCAGAAATATCAAAATATCCTGAAGTACACAGAGATATTTCGATGATAGTAAGTAAAAACATCTCTTATGAAAATGTGGAAAGATTGACAAAGGATTTGAATATCACTAAACTGGTTAACATTAAATTGTTTGATATTTTTGAAAGTGAAAAATTAGGATTGGATAAAAGGTCTCTTGCCATTAGCTTCACTTTTGTTGATAAAGAAAAAACACTTACTGATAAAGAGATCGACGGAATGATGAATAAAATAATTGTATCTTATGAAAAAGAATTGAGCGCAGAAATAAGAAAAGCCTCTTAATGAACAATCTTGAAGTACATATTAAATCCGTTAACGAAAAACTTCAGCAGCTGTTAAAAAAACATGTAGCGCTTAAAAAAGAAAACGACAATTTAAAAGAGGAACTCAACAATTTTAAAGAAAAGGAAGTTGAATACAAATATGCATTGCATGAGCTTGACCAAAAAGTAAGTATTTTAAAAGCATCTTCAGGTGAAATGAGCGAAAAAGACCAAAAGGAATTTGAGAAACGAATTAACCAATACATAAAAGAAATTGATAAATGCATTGGATTACTAAGTGATTAATTATGCCAGACCAACTTATTCCCATAAATATATTGATCGGCGACAGGACCTATCGTATAAAAAGCCTGCCGGATGATGAAGAAGTTATTCGTAAGACCCTAAAAATAATCAACGACAAAATAATAGAGTTTAAAACCCAGTTTGCCGGCAAGGACATGCAGGATTACATAGCCATGGTATTAATATGGTATGCTACTCAGGCAGCATCCACAGGGAATAACCAGCATGTTGAAGGTGAATTTGAGAAAATATTATCCGGCATAGAAGATCAAATAGATAAGGCTCTTTAATCCTTCTTACGGGTTGTCCATTAATTTCCACAGTTTTTATTTACCTTCGTTTTATCACGATTCTCATTTGAGTATAAGTGGATTAAGTAGTAAAAGATTATGAACCGTTTTAAAACATTAATTATCAATGACACAAATACTTCCAATAATCATTGGCGCTGCCGCATTAATAATAGGTATTCTACTGGGTAAATTCCTTTTTGCCAAAAACACAAAAAAACAGTTAGAAGAAGCAGACCAACAGGCACAAAAAATTATTTCCGACGCTAAAACACAGGCTGAGACATTAAAAAAGGAAAAACTCCTTGAAGCCAAAGAAAATTTTGTTCAGCTTAAGTCTGATCATGATAAAGAAGTTTTTCAACGCAACCAGAAGTTGAGTGAATCCGAGAACCGGCTTAAGCAAAAAGAACAAACTGTAAATCAAAAAGACCAGGGTATTGCCAAGCTGATTAAAGACAATGAGGTTATAAAAGAGAACCTTAACCGCCAGCTTGAAGTGGTAAATATTAAGCGTACCGAACTTGAAAAACACCAGGAAGAACACATCCGCAGGCTGGAAAAAGTTGCAGGTCTCTCTGCAGAAGAAGCTAAAGCGCAATTAATTGAAAGCCTGAAGCAGGACGCACATTCCCAGGCGCTTAGTATTCAGCAGGAAATTATTGATGATGCAAAATTGCGGGCTAATAAAGAGGCAAGAAAATTAATTATCCAAACCATACAACGTACAGCGGCAGAACAGGCAATTGAAAATGCCATTACTGTTTTTAACCTTGAAAGTGATGAAATAAAAGGCTCTATTATTGGAAGAGAAGGAAGAAACATCAGGGCTATAGAAGCTGCTACAGGCGTAGATCTTATTGTGGATGATACCCCGGAAGCAATTATCCTTTCATCATTCGATCCCCTGCGCCGTGAGATAGCAAGACTCTCTTTACAACGCCTGGTAACTGATGGCCGTATTCATCCTGCACGTATTGAGGAAGTGGTTGAAAAAACCCGTAAGCAATTAGAAGATCAGATCATGGAGATCGGTGAAAGAACCGTAATTGAATTAGGCATTCATGGATTACATAAAGAACTGGTTCGTATAGTTGGTAAGATGCGTTTCCGTTCTTCTTATGGTCAAAACTTATTAATGCATAGCCGTGAGGTAGCAAATCTTTGCGGAATTATGGCTGCCGAACTGGGAATGAATGCAAAACTTGCAAAACGTGCCGGTCTTTTACATGATATTGGTAAAGTTCCTGATGAAGAAACTGAATTAAGCCATGCTTTGCTGGGAATGAAACTGGCAGAAAAATATGGAGAAAATCCTGCTGTTTGTAATGCTATAGGTGCTCACCATGATGAGGTGGAAATGCAATATGTTATCTCCCCTATTGTTCAGGCTTGTGACTCCATGAGTGGTGCAAGGCCAGGTGCCCGCAGGGAAATTATGCAGCAATACCTGCAGCGTATCAAGGATCTGGAAAATACTGCCCTTGCATATCCCGGAGTAGAAAAAGCTTACGCTATCCAGGCGGGGCGTGAATTACGGGTTATTGTAGAGGCTGAAAAAGTGTCTGATGGCGAAAGTGATAAACTAAGTTTTGAAATTGCCCAGAAGATTCAAACAGAAATGACCTACCCAGGCCAAATAAAAGTTACGGTAATCAGGGAAAAGAGAGCTGTAAACATAGCGAGATAAAAAACTTTTCATTACCTTTGCGCTCTTAAAATTAAAGTCATGGATGCTATAGCATTTGTTCACGAACAACTAACTGTAAAAAAAGAACTGCCGAAATTTAAAGCCGGCGACAATATAACCGTTAACTATAAAATTCAGGAAGGCAATAAAGAGCGTATCCAGAGTTTTAAAGGAGATGTTATTAAACGCCAGGGAGAAGGTGGCACAGCAACATTTACCGTTCGCAAAATAAGCGATGGTATTGGCGTTGAACGTTTGTTCCCGGTATTCTCACCAAATATTGACAGTATTCAATTGCATAAAGTTGGTAAAGTACGCCGTGCAAAATTGTATTTCCTTCGTGAAAGAAGCGGTAAGAGTGCCCGTATCAAGGAAAAAAGAATGAAATAATAATCTTAAAAGAATTATAATGTTTAACCGGAAGCTATGGCGCTCCCGGTTTTTTATTTAATATTGGCTTCCCTATTACAACAATTTATTTAATTACCCCGTTCATACCCATAAGATGAAAAAAATATTAGTTATTGCACTGTTCTCAGCATTAATCTTAGGAAGTTGTGCCCGGGGCCTAACCCCATATGAAGCCGCAAGTGGCAAACAGAAATGTGGCAGGTCATACATAAAATAATAACCCTGCGCACTTTATTATTTTATAAGTGATTTAACTACCTTATTTAAATACTGTATCTTTGAACTTCTAATTTTAAAACTATGTTAGTTACTTTTTTAAACACTTTCCTTCTTTCCATGCCCGGTGGATCTGAATGGATATTAATACTTCTTGTAGTCTTATTATTTTTTGGAGGCAGGAAAATTCCTGACCTTATGAGAGGTATAGGTCGTGGCGTACGTGAATTTAATGATGCCAAGACAAATGTAAAAAATGAAATAGAAGCCGGTATGTCTGAGAAAGATAAGAAAGAACAAGATGCTGAACTTGAGCTTAAGCAAGCCCAGGAAAGATTAATGGCAGCCCAGGCAAAAGTGCAACAGGCACAGGCTACGCAAATGCAAACAGAACTGCCTAAATAAATTTTACTTTTTATATTGCACGGCTGAAGTGTATGATATCCTTATGGGTTTTCTGCGCTTC
Source organism: Chitinophagaceae bacterium (assembly GCA_028288585.1). GTDB lineage: Bacteria > Bacteroidota > Bacteroidia > Chitinophagales > Chitinophagaceae > Ginsengibacter. Next base: position 32,556 of record JAQBNL010000040.1, read on the forward strand.
AGCCGATTTTTATTAATAAATAATTCTAATTGCAACAATCCAAAACTATACAGCAATACCAGCAGCAACTTGCAAACGATAAAAACGGATGCGAAAATGCTGTACATTCTTATCTGCAAAAAATTGAATCTTCCAAACAGCTGAATGCTTTTGTAGAAGTTTATAAAGAAGAAAGTATTGAAAGAGCAAAGGAATTAGATGTAAAAAGAACTAATAGGAATTCTTTAGGAAAACTTCATGGGGTTGTTATTGCGCTTAAAGATGTTATCTGTTATAAGAACCATAAGGTAAGTGCCGCTTCAAATATTTTAAAGGGTTTTACCTCTGTATATAATTCAACTGCAGTTGAAAAATTATTGGCTGAAGATGCTATAATTATAGGTAATTGTAATTGCGATGAGTTTGCCATGGGCAGTACAAACGAAAATTCAGCTTATGGAAAAGTACTAAACGCATTAGACGAAACAAAAGTTCCTGGCGGCTCTTCAGGTGGATCAGCAGTAGCCGTTCAGGCGGGTTTATGTATGATTAGCCTGGGGAGTGATACAGGAGGTTCGGTAAGACAGCCGGCAGATTTCTGCGGAATTATTGGTCTGAAACCCACCTATGGCAGAGTTTCCCGGCATGGATTAATTGCTTACGCTTCTTCTTTTGACCAGATTGGAATTTTTGGAAATAATATAGAAGATGTTGCTTTAGTATTAGAAGTTATTTCCGGAGAAGATGATTATGATAGCACAGTCGCCAATAAAAAAATAGAAAAATTCAGCAGGTCAACCGGCAACAATCGTACATATAAATTCGCTTACTTTAAAAATGCTTTAAATCATCTCTCTCTTGATCCGGAAATAAAAAAGGGTATAGAAAGCCTTGTGCAAAATCTTGAAAAAGATGGTCATAGCGTGAAAGGAATTGATTTTGAATTACTGGATCATATAGTGCCTGCCTATTACGTTTTAGCTACCGCTGAGGCTTCCAGCAATCTATCCCGCTATGATGGTGTGCGTTATGGCTATAAGGAACCCTCTGCTGGTAATGTTACAGATATGTATACCAAAACCCGTACAAAAGGTTTTGGAAAGGAAGTAAAACGCAGAATAATGTTAGGTACCTTTGTCCTGAGTTCTGGCTATTATGAAGCTTATTTTACTAAGGCCCAGCAGGTTAGAAGATTATTGGTTGACCAAACAGAAAAAATCTTTAAAGATTTTGACGCCATCCTTATACCAACAGTGCCTGCCAATGCGTTTAATATTGGTGCTATGGAAAAAGACCCTGTAGCAACCTATTTAGCTGATATTTATACGGTATTCGCTAATCTCACAGGTATTCCGGCAATCTCAATACCATTATTTAAACACATTAATAACATGCCTTTTGGGGTTCAGATTATGTCAGATAAATTCAATGAAGTAACTTTGCTCGAGATTTCCGACAGGATTTTAAACGATTATAAACCAGCATGAGGAGAATTTTATCCATAGCTTTCTTTTTGGCTGTACTACAATACAGTTCCTCTGCAAAAAGCTTTGTAGATAAAAATCATTTGCCAAAAATACCTACAGATACAATTGTAACTTCAGTACCCGAAGATGAAACAATCGATGAAATATTAAAATCAAGAGAACTTCCCAGAAAAGAAAAAATTCAATACTTAAGCCAGGAAACCAAATATGGCTTTAAGAATCTTTTTAAAAATTATTCCTATAACGCTGCAATGCCTTATTCATCGCAGGTAAATCCATACGCAGAAACATATATGCAGGATTACTTGCAGTCACATGGCAGTTATCTTCAAAAAATGAAAGGCGAAGCCACATTAAAATTTAATTTCATTGATAACATTTTTGCCCAGTATGGCTTGCCAAAAGAATTAAAGTACCTCGCAGTTATTGAAAGCAATTTAAATTCAAATGCCTCATCATGGGTTGGTGCCCGCGGACCATGGCAATTCATGAGCTATACTGCCAAAGATTATGGCTTGCAGGTAAATGGCTTTGTTGATGAAAGAACAGATTATTATAAAAGTACAAATGCAGCAGCAAGATATTTGCTCACCCTGTATAAAGATTTAAAAGATTGGTTGCTGGTAATCGCAGCCTATAATGGCGGTCCCGGAAGAGTTTACAGTGCTATCAGGCAAAGCGGATCAAGAAATTTTTGGGCATTGCAATATTATCTGCCTACCGAATCCAGAAATCATGTAAAGAAATTTATCGCCACGCATTATATTATGGAAGCTGTTGATAATACCTCTTCTGCTAATATTGATTATTCAACATTAAAAACCGGCAATACTTTTAAATCTACAGTTTCGCAGGAAGATGCTGATAATACTGAAGTGTTGAATATTTCCGGAAAATATAATTCAGCAATTATTGCCAAAAATCTGACCATGGATATAACCGAGTTTAACCGTTTGAATTCTGGGTTTGATATGGTAATGTCTTCAGGTGAAGCATTCGATCTTAGATTACCTGCTGATAAAATGGATCTTTTTGTGGCCAATAAATATCCTATCCTTAATGAATGTGTGCATGTTTTATTGAACACGGTTAATACTGAAACCAAAACAGTTTATCCTGATCAGAAAATATTCAAAAAGAAAAAATAACTACTGCACCGCTTTTTTCATCGCCTCAATTTTTACCAGGCATTCCTCATATTCTTTTTCTGCCTCACTGTAAAAAGTAATTGCCGACCCGGCCTGCATACTAATATATTTGTTGGCTGAATTATAAAGTATGCTTCGTATCACTACATTAAAATCAAAATCTCCCGCAGGAGTAATATAGCCGATTGCACCTGAGAATAAGCCACGCTTCGTTTTTTCATACTTTTCTATTAATTGCATTACACTTTTTTTGGGAACCCCTGTCATAGACCCCATAGGAAAAGTTGCTTTTATAATATCGGAAAAAGTCATAGCCTTATTAATATCCCCACTTACCGTAGAAATCATTTGATGCACCTGTGGAAAACTGTAAATGCCAAAAAGCTCATCTACTTTTACCGAGCCTTCAATACTAACCTTGCTAAGATCATTTCTTACAAGATCAACTACCATTACATTTTCTGCTGTTTCTTTTGTGCTTTCAAAAAGATCTTTTTTATTTTTTTCATCTTCACTTTTATTAATCAAATCTCTTTTAGATGTTCCCTTAATTGGTTGCGAAAATATTTTATTACCAACCTTCTTTAAATATCTTTCCGGGCTTGAGCACAACAGGAATTTATTGTCAATTTTATAAAACCCTGCAAAGGGGTTGGGAGAAAGCCGGCTAAGTTTTAAATAAACGTCTAAAGGATCAATTTCGCAATTATCTGCATAAAATTCCTGGCAAAAATTTATCTCATAACAATCGCCACGAAGAATATGTTGCTGGATTTGTTTAACAGTTTGCAGGTATTCTTCTTTTGAAAACCTGCTTTTTATTTCAGAAATTAATTCTCCTGGCTGCTGCTTATTTTCTGGTATAGAAATAAGATTTTCATAAATAATATCAGCATCCCCATTAATTAAACCTATCTCTAAACTATCTTCTTTTAAGATCAAAACAAGTTCAGGAACAAAAAAGAAGAGATCAGGAAATTGAATACCATCAAAGTTTTGAGAAGATAGATTTTCAATTTCATTTTTAAGATCATATCCAAGATGGCCAAATATCCAATCCTCCTCATCCTGAACAAAATGCTGCAAGTCTTCAAAAGCATTACCCGGTTTAGATTGCAGGGTTTTAATAGAACCCACGGCCAATAAACATTCGAATTGGGGATTAGAAAAATTATACTGATGATTATCAAGCAAACAAAAAATGTTGAATTGTTTTGTCCAATTCAACATTTTAGTTTTAATGTCTAAAAAATTACTTACGGGGTAAGGTGTAAACTTTCTGCTCACTGGTTTTATAGCAATGAGAGATTATTAAAAATCCTCATCGTCATCATCCTCCAACCCTGCACCATCATCAAAAAGGTCAAGCGTTTTAAAATCATCATCAAGCCCCAGGTCATCTTCGTCACCTTTACCTTTTTTGGCAGGCCCGGCTTTTATTTTTGATTTTGGAATATCAAATTCTTCAAAATCAGGATCGTAATCGTCATCCTCTGCTTTTTCCCAATCATCTTCAACATCTTCATCTGCATCATCATCGTCATCTCCCCTTGCTTTTTTTGCAGATGCCTTTCCTTTTTTTACAGGTTTTTCATCCATATCAAGGTCATCATCATCCTCGTCTATATCAGATTTTGAAGATTTCTTAGAAGTAATTTCATCATCTTCCGAAACAGCCTTTTTTGTTGAAGTCTTTTTATTATCAATTTTTGATTTCATGTGCAATGAGATTATAATGTAAAAATTCTACGAGTTTTTCAATTAGCCAAAAATATTTAAATATTTCTTTTAAGATTTTAATTTATACGCTTGCCAAGCCGCAATCATAATGCCACAATAAGCTGGTCGCTACCCGGTCCATTGGAAATAAATTTTACAGGAATTTTTAAAGTTTCATTCAGATAATTAATATACACCTTCATTTTGGAAGGCAACTCCTCAAAACTTTTTATCGCTGTTATATCTGTTTTCCATCCTTCAAAAGATTGATATACCGGGTCAATATTCATTCTCATCATCTGGAAAGGTATTTCATCAGTTTCTTTACCATTTATTTTATAAGAATTACAGACCTGCAAAGTGTCCAATGCATCTAAAACATCGGCCTTGGTCATAATTAATTGTGTTACCCCGTTTATCATACAGGCAAATTTTAATGCAACTAGGTCTATCCATCCGCAGCGGCGGGGGCGGCCGGTAGTGCTCCCGAATTCATTTCCCGTTTTTCTTAACAGCTCTCCTGTTTCATCAGTTAATTCCGTAGGGAATGGGCCACTGCCCACCCGTGTACAATATGCTTTGGTAACTCCTAATATCTCTTTTATCTTTTGTGGCGCAATACCAAGTCCTGAACAAACGCCTGCAGATATTGTATTAGAAGATGTAACAAAAGGAAAAGTTCCGAAATCTACATCCAGCATACTTCCCTGCGCACCTTCTGCCAATACTTTTTTGCCTTGCTGAATTTTATCGTTTATAAAATATTCTCCGTTTACAATCTGAAGACTTTTTAAAAATTCAAGACCTTCAAAAAATTCTTCCTCCCATGCGGAAATATCTTCATTAAAAGAAAAATTTTCCAAAAGCTTTTGATGCTTAAGCCTGAGCTTAATGTATTGCGTTGTAAAATTTTTATCAAGCAGGTCTCCAACTCTTAAACCGTTACGACCGGTTTTATCCATATAAGCAGGGCTTATCCCTTTTAAAGTAGAGCCAATCTTCTCATTCCCCTTGGATGCTTCGCTGGCTTTATCAATAGCACGGTGAGTTGGTAATATAAGGTGTGCACGCTGGCTGATAAAAAGATTTTTCCTGTAATCAATTCCCATGGCCGCAACCGACTCGCATTCTTTTTTTAAAATCAGGGGGTCGAGTACAACCCCATTGCCTATAAGGTTAATTTTATTTTCATGGAAAATGCCGGAAGGGATTTGATGGAGAACAATTTTTTTTCCATCTACATATAAGGTGTGGCCGGCATTTGGTCCACCCTGGAAACGGGCTATAACTTCGTATCCTTTAGCAAAATAATCTACAATTTTTCCTTTTCCTTCATCGCCAAATTGCAAGCCCAGAATTACATCTACCATCTCTCAGTTATGATTTAGAATTATGAGTTATAAGCGGTAAAAATAAAATGAAAAAAAGTAAATGCAATTTAT
>JAQBNL010000042.1 GCA_028288585.1 Chitinophagaceae bacterium
TTGGACCACAGGAACCATCATAGCAGGATATTGAAAGAAACTATGTACGTATTCTCTTCTATTGTGATCAGGCGAAGTCCAAATTTGATTATCCTCCTCAGTTAACTCATCGATTGCCTCACAAATATTTCTGTCAATCTGTTCGAAATCACAATATTCCAGGACAGCTGGGACATTACTTTCCCTGTTGGGCATAACTGATTAAGAATTGTAATGAGTTAAAAATTACTTTTATTCGGTTACTCAAAACTATTTATATTTTTTGATATTTCCTAAGTGCCTGGGAATTAGGCATTCTTAAACATCAATGTACCTGGTAATCGGCGTACAAGAGACAGATATTTTAGAAAAAATAAAGTCGAAGGTTTAATACTTCAGATTTAATTTCTTAATTTTATTATTCGATTAAGTATTAAAGATGCTCATTTGAACAAAGGTATTTATTCGGGCATTCTACATTTTACATGTTGAAGAAAAGATTATAGGACAACGACTTATAGAATCACATTGGTTCCCGTCCGGTCCGCAAATAGTCAACCAAAGTTGATTTTCACCGCTTGAAATGCAATATTTCAAGCGATTTTTTCTTTTTGGCCGTCAAAGGTGAACCAAAATATATCAATTGGCCGGTTATCAGAATAAATGGCAATTTGTTGGCAGCACAAAAAAACCAGGAAGTATTCTTCCTGGTTTTTTTCTTTTATAAATTTTTTATCGACCTGGTTTTTCCGGTAAAATCTCTGAAACTTGACTATACCGGGAAATAGACTATCATATTACCACTATTTTAGGTATCCATAATATTCATCATCTGTTGCACAATCCCACCAAACAGGCATACTCCAAATATTTGGGTCACCGGCATGGGCATTTAAGGCAAGTGTATGTATCGAGTTGTACTGTATTTCATAAACTGGAGGTAATGCCCAGCGGCGAATCCAATACCTGGGATCTGTTGGGGAACCACCTGTCAGCTGGGATTGACCTGTAAATAAGGGGGGGCGTGGAATACTTGGATAACCCGGGTAAACAATGCCAAAACCACCTACATTACCGGTGCTGAAATTAAACCGCCGCATATCATTCCAGTTTTCAATACTGCAACCCATGGCAATATATTTTTGCAACATAATATCAGACATAGTTAAAGTACCCGCACTCTGAGCAACACCACTGCTGGCAAGATATGTATTGATGTCAGTTTGATTCATAGGCTCCATATCCGGAACGATAATACCAGTAGAAGTTTTATTTAAGCCGCCAGCTTTCCATTGTGTGAGCTTAGCCTGCATCATATCCAGATGTGCCTGGATACCTGCTCTATATGCCGTGTAAGCCGCAGGATCATTTTTTCTCATTAAAACTTCAGCTTTAATAAAGCACATCTCATGGTAAGTCACAATCTCCTGGTCGGAAACAGGATGAACCTGGAACGAGCCCGTAGAGCCTACCGCACCCGCTGTTACAGCGGCTGTTGCTGAAGGAGTAGTAGGATACCAGTTGAGATCCGTTTGACTTAAGCCGCCTGTTGCAATTGAATTACTACGCATATTTACATAAGCAGTATCCCCTGCATATAAGTAATTGGTACTGTTTATAAACATAGCACCTGCTTTATAAGTTACTGTTACGTTATTACCGGTGGTTGTATAAGTACGGCCCGCCGCTACCTGGGCAGCAATAAAATTTGCACGATCCGTATTATCGGTAATAGCATATATTATATTTGTATTTGCAGCAGCATAACTTTGCAGTTGAATAGAAGTAGCACCACCTTTCGCTAACCGGTTTGACAGACTTAATGGATCTAATGCACTTTGCGGATTGTAAGAATCAACGCCTATTGAACGTTTCCATGTGTACGATGCCACTTTTCCACTGGCATCCAGTTGAATATTAGCCATAGTAGCAGGTACAATTTTGCTCATGCGTGGATCTATAACCCCGGAACTACGCATATTCGTTAATAAGTTATAATAGTATTGAGAAATACGGTTAGTATTGCCAAAAGCAACATAATCCCAGTTCCCGTTTGTTACTACAGGATCCGAAATCAGATAATCGGTTACGGTGCTATTGTTATAACCCGGTCCCACTGTATTATCGGCATTAGACTGTGGGCCTTTGGACAAACAATCTAAAATATCATCAGGCTTATACAGGTCTGCTTTTTTTGACAGTTTCAGCATGTAGCGTGCTTTCAAGCCCCAGCATAGTTTTATCCACTTGTTTACATCACCGTTATTCCACAAATCTCCGGCAGAAAGTGAGGGAGAGCCGGCCTCCTGCGTTTTAGCGAATAAACTAATGGCTTCATTTAATTTTGCCATACATCCGTTGTAAATAGCTTTACCATCATCGGGAACAGGGCTTGGATTTCCTGTTCCTGCTTCTGTGTAAGGCATTTCACCATAGAGATCCAGCATTTCCATATAACCCAGTGCATGGAATACATCAGCCACAGCCATATAGTGATAGGCGCCTTGTTTCTGGGCAGAGTTATACAGATCAACCAGATTGGAAGATACTTCCACAAAGAATGTTTGATAGGAGGTTGTTGAATTGGCGTTAGTACATGCCCATGTTGTGCTAAATGTATTAGGATTAGCATTATTGGTATAATAAACGCCTGCTATGCATGAAGTACGATAATTTGTAACGCCTGCAGTGTATTGGTAAAAGTGTTCAATCCAGGGCACCCGGTTTTGAATTAATACGCTTTGATTGGTTGGATTATCCGGATCCTTATTAACGTCCAACCACTTTTTACAGGAAGCCAAAGCCAATACAAGTACGCAACCCAGTATAATATATTTTGATTTTTTCATGATTTATTTTTTTACGAGTTAAAACTTAAGATTGATACCGAATGTGAAGCTTGATACTGCAGGCACTCCTAAGTAATCAATACCTGTAGAACCCGAACCTCCTGTTCCTCCTGCCGCACTTACTTCAGGATCCATTCCTTTGTAATTTGTCCATGTGAACAAATTAGTACCTACTGCCGTTGCAGAGAGTCCTTTAATAATTTTTTGATTCTTGAACATGCCGACAAAGTCATAAGTTAATGACAGTGACCGCAGTTTCACCCAATTTACCGAAGTAATAAAATTATAAGAGTTGGCTGCGTAGTTTGCCCAATACTGCTGAATCAAATAGCTACCCGCTTGTGTTCCTGTTCCAATGGTATAATTTTGACCTGCAGTATAAGTTTGATTAAAATCAGCACCCGTAACGCTGTTAACCCCGGTTACGGTTACTGATTGGCGATCGTTCAGTAAAGTTTTTTTGCTTAAGCCGTTTAAGATCATAAAATACTCAGTACCATTAAACACATCGCCTCCTTTGCGAATGTCGAGAAGAAATGATAAGGAAAAGTTTTTGTATCGGAAAGTATTATTAAACCCCCCGATGAAATCCGGTTCACGGTTACCTACAACCGGGTTAGTGGTATTAGCCAGATATAATCCCGTATTAGGATTTACCTGGTAGCGTCCGTTTGGAATTTCAACTCCCTTTGAATCTTTCTCACGCAAATAAGGTTGACCTGTCATTCCCAAAAAATAACCCCCGTTGGGAACTGATGCAGCTTTTACTGTTCCAAATTGAGCGTCCGTAGGGTAAAAATAGGATACACCCGGAAGGAAGGCTCCTAATCTTCCCTTGTTATAAGAGAAATTCAGCACTACATCCCATCCAAAATTCTTTTGCGATATTACTTTACCTGTAAGCGCTATTTCCATACCCTTGTTAATTACCGTTCCCGAATTGAGTGTGCTGAAAATAAATCCGCCGGATTGCGCTAAACGTGGTGATCCAATTTGATTTTCTGTTTCACTGTGATAATAGGTATAATCCAGGCCAATACGACCATTTAAAAATCTAAACTCTCCTCCAAGTTCCCATGAATTTTGAATTTCAGGTATTAAATCAGGATTACCTGCAGCGTAATAATTACCAATGCCTACAAAAGAGCCAATTGAAATTGGGGAACTTACAACAGTTTGAGTAGCATAGGGATCCGCGTCTTTACCAACCCTCGCCCAACTTGCCCGGAGTTTTCCGTAGGAAAGGATATTATTTTTAGGTAACAGTTGCGTAAAAATGAATGAACCGCTTACAGAGGGATAGAAATAGGACCGATTCTCTACAGGTAATGTGGACGACCAGTCATTGCGCCCTGTTGCGGTGAGATAGATAATATCTTTATAGGATATGCCTACTTCTCCATAAGCCCCAGCCAAACGCTTTCTTGTTGTAGCATCTGTAAAAAATTTATTTGTTGTTGCCATATTACTAAAGCTGATTGTACCGCCTGCTGAAATTGATGTACTGAAGTTATATCCCCAATGGTTTTGTCTCGCAATCAGCGTATTTTCTGAAGTGGTTCCCAGCATTAGGTGGGTATCAAAATCACCAAATTTTTTATGAAAATTACTCATCACTGTTGTTGTAATATAGGTATAGTCCAACAAGGCTTTGCTCAAACGCCCGTTTTGATACAGCACACTCAAGGCAGACCCTGGGGCAATAAAAGTATAATCATTGGTGCCATACTTGTCATAACCAACACGTCCTGTAATATCCCACCAATTTGTAATTTTAAAATTGCCATTTATACCTCCTGTGAAACGATTGGTTTTTGACGTTAATTTATTCTGATTGATGATCCAGTAGGGATTGTCAACATCGCTTTCCAAAGCAAGCGTTCCGGCATATACCCGGTGTTGAGTTCCATTAGGATTTATATAATTTTTAGATTGAATGTTTGGGGCCAGTTATACAATTCCTGCATGGTTCCAACTCCACTTAGGTATAATCCAGAAGTAGTTAAAGTTCTATTTGTATTTGCAATAGAATAGGCAACATTCGCATTCAATGTTAGACGTCCATATTTTTGTTCCCCATTAAAACGAAAAGTAGTTTTATCATAATCTGTGCCCGGAACAATACCTGTTTGCTTAAAGTTAGATCCTGATAAATAAAATGAGCCATTCTTTGAACCTCCGGATACGTTTACATTATTATCATATATAATACCGTTTTGAAAGAAAGTACCGATATTATCATATATCGTATCTGTCGCTGCAATCTTGGGTCCCCATGAGCTATATATATTAGTAGTGCTTACAACACCATTACTTGCAGTGCTACCCGGACCAAATACCGTTTGAGCTTCAGGAAGCTTATTTGCCCATGATGTGCTTACTTTACTACTAACGCTTACGGTTACCTTGCCTTCCGCACCTTTTTTTGTGGTAATGATAACAACACCATCCGCAGCCCGTGATCCATACAATGCAGCCGCAGCAGAACCTTTCAGAACTGACAAGGTTTCGATATCTTCCGGATTGATATCCATAACGCGGTTTGAATACGTGGTATTACTGCGGGACAGGCCATCCGTACCAGTATTACCGGTAACAGAAGTTGAGTTGTCATAGATAATCCCATCTATAACAAATAATGGTTGATTTTGCCTGCCTTCTGATGTTGAGTTACCTCCACGAATAGTTATAGATGCTCCGGCGCCTGCAGAACCACTAAATTGCGTAACATTTACACCAGGAACTTTACCTGCTAAAGAATTTATAACATTAGTATTTTTATTTTTCATCAATTCCTGCGCACTCAATTCAGTAACCGAATACCCTAATGCCTTTCGTTCCTTTTTAATCCCTAATGCCGTTACTACCACTTCACCCAGAGTGCTTTCCGTAATGGAAAGAGTTACATTAACAGTGTTCCCATCAACTCTTACCTCCTGTGTTGTGAAGCCAACACCACTAATTACAAGTATATCATTGTTGCTAGCATTGATTGTAAATAAACCATTGGCATCAGTTTTAGTTCCGGTTCTTTTATCTTTTACCAAGACAGAGGCTGAAGCAACCGGAGTATTATCACTTGATACAACCTTTCCTTTAACAAGGCCGGTTTGTGCGGAAGTTGATAATGTAAGATGAATAAAAAGAAAAGCCATGACGGCTGTAATAAATTTTCTCATATTTGTTTATTTTAATGTTAGTGTTAACTTCCTATTGTAAGACAAGTTATTTTTTTAGTTGCTGCTTTATTTAAATAATGATTAATTCAGTTATGCTTTTTAAATTACCGTTATACCTGCGTGCACAAAGGGCTGTAATAGCAGATCATCAGCAGGTAATTCGGTTATTAATGTATCAATTTTTTTACTATCACAAACCTGTATAGGCTGTTGAGAATTTATTTTTTCGGAAATAGTTAAGCATACTAACCTTTTGGATGACTCTACCATTGCTTTTTTTATGGTAACTACATCCCAATCATTATCGGAAACTCCATTTTCTAAACTGATTGCATTAACTCCTAAAAAACAAAGGTCAACCGTAAGTTCTTTAATTTTTGAAACGGCTTCTAAGCCTACTGTTATCTTTGAATTTTTTGCTACTTTATCTCCAATGGCAATCACTTCAATATTTGGATGGTTGCTATATTCAAAAAGTGCGGGAATACTTCCCGAAATAAACGTGGCGTGTAATGATGGAGGCAGTGCCCTCGCAAGTTCAATAATCGTGGTGCCTCCCCCGGTTAAAACAAACATTCCATTTTTTATTAGGGAGGCGGCTTTTTTTGCAATTATTTTTTTTTGCGTATAAGCATAAATTTCTCTTTTTGAATGATGCCCGTTATGATAAGAAGGCGAAAGTGCACCTCCGTGTACTTTTATAATTTTACCATCTTTGGCTAAGTCCTGTAAGTCCCTCCGTATAGTATCTTCTGATACATTTATGTGCTGGGTTATATCTGCAGATAATATTTTATTATGCAAATTCACCTGATGAAGAATGTAAGCCTGCCGCTCCATTTTAAGCATACGTTAACTTGTTGTTAACAAACATAAATTAAAAAATGAAAAAACCCGCAAAACCTGTATAAGTTGTTTACAAATACCTGCAAATTCCCGCAAATTAATGCAAGGTCCCCGCAGGTCCGTGAAATCAGAGAGTTGATAATTAGGATGGAAGAATGAGAGACGAAAATATATTTGCGTTTTTCCGATATTAACGCCTTTGATTATTTTTTTTCTTTGGTGGAGTAACAGCAGTTTTATCAGTATTCAAATCGGTTTCTTTCATACTTTCTGATCTGTCTTCTTCATCATTTTCAAAATAGGGTGAAAAAATATTTGCCATTTTCTTTGCCTGGTAAACATTGTGGTTATATTTATTACCCAAAATAATTATGGTAGCCGAATCCTGTACAAGCCGCATCAGCATTGTATTATTTCCATGCCACCAGCCTCCATGAAAAATAATTTTTTTACCATTAGGATAAATATTCATCCTCCATCCAAAACCGTAATTTTTTATACCGGGCTTTTCATTGCTGTAAGGTTTAAAAGCGGTTTCTATTGTCTCCTGTGTAAAAAGCTGGTTGTTGTATAGTGCCTGGTCCCATTTTAAAAGGTCTCTTGCTGTGCTGTAAATATTTTTATCTCCAAAACCTTTATCTAAAAAAGTTAAGCCTTCTTTTCTTCCACGCCAGTCGTACGAGGGCATTGCTTTTTGTGTATCGGCAAGTGTAAAAACATAAGTGTCATTCATCTTAAGCGGTGTAAAAAAATTGTGCTGAAGAAATTCAGCATATGTTTTACCGGAAGCCTTTTCAATAATTAATCCTAATAATGCATAGTTAGTGTTGCAATAACTAAAATGCGTATTGGGCTTATAAGATAATGCAGGCTGGTATTTTATAAGGTAGTCAAGCACATCATTATTACCGCAAAAAGTTTTTTTATCCCAGCCAAGCTGCTCCATAAAATATAAATAATTGGGTAACCCGCTTCTATGGCTTAATAGCAATCTTATAGTAATATCATTGTAAGGAAAATTTGGGAAGTATAATTTTACATCATCATCTAATTTTAATTTACCCTGCTCGGCAAGTTTTAAAACTGCCATGGCGGTAAAAGTTTTTGATACCGAGGCAAGATGAAATGCACTGTGTTCTGTTAGTGAATCTTTTTTACCAAGATCAAAATAACCATGGTATTTTTCAAAAATTATCCGCCCGTTTTTTGCGACTAATATTGCGCCGTTAAATCCGCGGGCAACAAGGTTGGTATCGTAAAATGCATTAACAGCATCATAATATCTTCTAACATCTGCCTGGGTTAATTTGCCGGGAGCATTCTCATAATAAGAGACGGAATCTTCGCCTGTATTTTTTGCTTTGCTGCCCGGGCCTGAAGAGCATCCAATAAATAATAAGGCAGAACAAAAAAATAATTGAATCTTTTTCAAAAAGGACATTGCGGATCAGTAAAAAGTTATCGGGTTATATTTGCAATATACAGTACAAAATTTATATGACAGACAAAAAAACAACCAGTTACCCAAAAGAAAAAATTAACATACTTTTTTTGGAGAATATAAGCGATGCAGCAATAAAAAAATTTCAGGATGCAGGGTATGCATCTGTAAAAAAAATTAGTGCGGCTTTAAGTGAAAGTGAACTGATAAATGAAATAAAGAATGTTCATTTGTTAGGCATCCGGTCTAAAACACAATTAACAAAAAATGTTTTATCACATGCGGAAAAGCTGCAGGCTATCGGGTGCTTTTGCATTGGTGTTAACCAGGTTGATTTGAATGCTGCAACAAAAAAAGGAGTGGTAGTTTTTAATGCGCCTTACTCTAATACCCGCTCTGTTGCTGAATTGGTTATCGCATCTTCTATAATGCTTATAAGAAGAATACCTGATAAAAACAAAGCTGCACACAATGGTATTTGGTTAAAGGAAGCGAAAGGCAGTTATGAATTAAGAGGAAAAACATTAGGCATAATTGGTTATGGAAATATCGGGTCGCAGGTAAGTGTGCTTGCCGAATCGCTGGGAATGAAAGTTATTTTTTATGATGCTGAAACTAAAATGCCTTTGGGAAATGCAGAGGATAAAAAAACTTTAAAAGATGTTTTAAGCAATGCAGATATAGTAACGCTTCATGTGCCAGACCTGCCGTCAACAAAAAATTTAATCAATAAAAGCAATCTTAAATATTTTAAGAAGAGTGGTATTCTTATTAATTATGCTAGGGGGGAAGTGGTAGATCTTAATGCTTTGCAAAAAGCTTTGCAAAGCGAACAACTGGCCGGCGCAGCAATTGATGTTTATCCTGTAGAACCTGAAAAGAATGGCGATATATTTATAACACCATTGCAGGGTTTAAGTAATGTAATTCTTACACCGCATATTGGCGGTTCTACCGAAGAGGCGCAACAAAATATCGGCGAAGATGTAAGTACAAAGCTTTTTAATTTTTTGGAAAAAGGAATTACAACCGGCTCACACACTGTTCCGGCATTAAGCCTCCCTCCGCAGGAAGGAACGCACCGCATTCTGCATATTCATAATAATGTTCCGGGTGTGCTATCAGAAATAAATACACAGTTATCAAAACATAAAATAAATATCCTGGCACAATATTTAAAAACAAATGATGAAATTGGTTACGTGGTGTTGGATGTAGATAAAGGGTTATCAAAAGAAGCATTGGAGCTTTTGAAAAAAGTAAAGCAAAGTATCAAGGTGAGACTATTGTATTAGTTTATAGTTTTTAGTTTGTGGTGGATAGTTTTCAAATCCTATTAATTCCATAAATCTCAAAAATCATGGTTCAGACAATACTAATCATCGGTGGCGGCTTTGGAGGATTAAAACTTGCACGTTCGTTAAATAACAAAGCAGGCTTTGAAGTATATCTTTTAGATAAATATAATTACCACCAGTTTCAGCCATTATTTTACCAGGTAGCAACGGCAGGGCTTGATGCAAGCAATATTTCATTTCCACTACGTAAAGTTTTTCATAAAAGCAGGAATGTACATTTTAGAATGGCAGAGGTGAAGGAAATTATTTCGGTAGAAAATAAAGTGGTTACAGATATTGGTGAGTTTACTTATGATGTTTTGGTTTTAGCCACCGGCGCTGATACAAACTTTTTTGGTAACCGGCATTTAATTGAAAATGCTTTTCCAATGAAAAGCACGGTGGAAGCAGTGCAGCTTCGTCATCGTTTAATACTAAATTTTGAAGATGCATTATCTGCAAAAAATGAGACAGAATTAAACCGCCTTATGACCATTGTGATTGTTGGCGGCGGACCGACAGGGGTAGAGCTTAGCGGGGCAATAGCAGACATGCGAAGATTTGTTTTACCAAAAGATTATCCCGAACTGGATTTTAGCAAGATGAAAATTTATTTATTGGAAGGCAGCCCTAAAACGCTGGGAGCAATGAGTGAAAAATCCAGCGGGAATTCTCAAAAATATTTGGAAAGATTAAATGTTATTGTGCATACTGATACTGTAGTAAAAGATTATGATGGAGAAACAGTAACACTTCAAAATGGAGGAACCATTGAGAGTGCTATGGTTATTTGGGCAGCGGGAATTAAAGGCAATGTACCTGCAGGAATAAATAAAGATTTAATTGTAAAAGGAAACAGGATAAAAGTTGACAGGTTCAATAAAATTTTGGGCTTTGAAAATATTTATTCGATCGGCGATGTTGCTTATATGGAGACAGAAAATTATCCACAAGGCCATCCGCAGGTGGCATCGGTAGCAATACAGCAGGGCAAACTGCTTGCTTATAATTTGCGCAGAATGGAAATGAAAAGCCCGCATGCGGAAGAATTTGAATACCATGATAAAGGAACGATGGCAACCGTAGGGCGCAACCTTGCTGTAGTAGACATTCCTAAACCCAAATTACATTTGAAGGGTTTTTTAGCATGGCTGATGTGGATGGGTTTGCATCTTGTTTTATTACTGGGAGTTAAGAACAGGTTTGCTGTTTTTAGTAACTGGCTATATAATTACATTACATACGATCAAAATCTGCGGTTGATATTTAAAGAATTTTATCGCCACAAAAAAGAAGAATAGTATTTTTTCTTAGTAAAATTACTTTGCATATGAATACCGCATGCAGGCATTGCAAAACCCTGTATGAGTAACACACTTTGGGGCTGCCTGTTATCTTTACAGTCCAATATCCAAACAGAGACCATTATCCAAAAATCCATGAAACCGCAGTTAACTGCTAAGCCCTGACTCTACTTTCAAGTAGTTAAAATCCAAGCCTCCTTCCAAAAGAGGCTTTTTTATTTCCTTAATTTTTTTTTCCATACCGTTTGCAGGCATTATAAAGCATTACGCTTTTGAATGTTTTTTTAATATTTCATCACGTAGATTTATTCGCAATAATCTTACAGGTTCGGGAATTTCCTTTCGGGAGATTTAGAGGGCTTCTTTTAGCAGGTCATCAAGGTCAAGCGACTGTGTGTACATGTCAATACTTCCATCAGGTTTTTGCGGCCATTGCTCTCTTGGTTTGTCCCAATATAGTTCTACGCCATTTTGATCCGGGTCATTAAGGTATAAGGCTTCAGATACACCATGATCAGCAACACCCGTTAATGGATAATCTGCATCCAGTAATCTTTTATAAGCAACAGCCAGGTCTTTTCTTGTAGGATATAAAATAGCAGTATGAAATAATCCTGCGCTTTTTACAGGAGCAGGCGGTGCATTTTTACTGTACCAGGTATTTAAACCGATATGATGATGATAACCGCCTGCGGATATAAATGCTGCATCGCTTCCGTACATGGTTATCAATTCAAATCCCAGGATGTCGCAATAAAATGCCATTGCTCTTGGCAGGTCTGCAACTTTTAAATGTACATGACCAATTCTTGTTTGTGGTGGTATGGTGTAAGGAGTTGCCATATAAACAGGATACAAGTATACAAATATTCATTGATGCATTTATCCTTGTATCCCTGTTTTAAATACTTTTGAAAAATGATTGATGAAAAAAATTTTTTTGAAAGTGAGATTATTCTTGAAAATGAAAGAGCAAAATTAACCCCGTTAAAAACCGGGGATTTGAGCGAACTTGATAAAATTGCTTACGAGCCATCAATATGGCAATTGGGAATGAGTAATTTAAAAGCGCAGGACGACCTTAAAGAATATATTGACGTTGCCTTAAAAGAAAGAGCAGCAAAAACCGCCTACCCATTTTTAATTTTTGATAAGCAAACAAATTCTGTTGCAGGCAGTACACGATATGGTAATATTTCTTTTTCGCACAAAAGGCTTGAGATAGGGTGGACGTGGATACATCCGCGCCATCAGGGAACAGGATTAAATAAAGCATGTAAATTTTTATTGCTGCAATTCGCTTTTGAACAGCTTCATTTTAATCGTGTTGAATTAAAAACAGATGTTTTAAACCAGCAATCCCAAAAAGCAATGCGCAAGATAGGCGCTACAGAAGAAGGGATATTTCGCAGGCACTCAGTTACCTCTTCAGGCAGAATAAGAGACTCAATATTCTTTAGTATTATAAATGATGAATGGCAGGATATTAAAGACTCAATATTTAAAGAATTTGTGTAGAAAATTTTTTCTCTTTTAAAGAAAGAAATAATAGCTTAGCCTTCCAATCCGGATTTACTCCAGAAAACTACAGCTTTCATTGTTGAAGATACCTGCCATAATTTCTACACTAATTATTTTATAATTAAACTTAAACAAAATGAAAAAATTATTTTTTGCAGCTGCAGCAATAATGCTTTGCTTCTTTAATTCATGTAAGGATTCAGCTACTTCCTCTACCGGCAGCTCTGACAATTCAACAAATGATTCAAACCTGGCAAAAAACCGGAGGGTTATGAAGGCGATTGAAACAGGTGATTCGGCAACGATTAATAGTTTGATAGCAGACGATGCTGTTGACCACCAGGGACCGCATGGAGATATTAAAGGAGGGGATAGTATCAGGCATTGGCTGATTGACATGCATAATCACATGAAAGACTTGAAATTTGATCTAATTGCAGATGCTGCTAACGGGGATTATGTTTTTTCTATGACTACTTTTAAAGGTACCTGTACCGATGCAAGTATGGGAATGCCCGCCGGTACAGTGATGAATGAAAAAACTGTTGATGTTATAAAAGTAAAAGATGGTAAAATGGTAGAGCATTGGGGGTTTCTTGATGCTGCAGAAATGATGAAAATGCAGGGAATGGGGGGTGGACACATGGATAATATGGATGGAAAGATGGACAACAAAATGGCTCCCAAAGACAGTATGAAAAAGTAAATAAATTATCTGGTACAAACACAATACCTAAACCAGCCACAGAAAATAACCAAAACAAAAAGTCCCGGAAATTTCCGGGACTTTTTTAATTAAGTAACTACAAACCTGTAAGCCGGATTCTGTTTCTCAAAATAAATTGAGTGGCTATCATTTATCTTGCCGTTACATTACTGCAACGATCTTGCTGCCTACCCTTCCCGATACATCATACGACGATAGTAAACGAGCAGTTTACCTTGGCCAGCAGTTGAAATAAATTCTTCGGCTGAACAAATCGGGATATACGTGGCATTACAGCACACAAGGTTTACCCGAAAATATTGTTACCAACATTTCCCGTGAGCTCTTACCTCACGTTTTCACCCTCGCAGTGGTTGGTGTCTCCACCAAACACAGCAGTAATTTTCTGTGGCACTATCTTCCCGCTTTTAAACAGGACCGGACATTAACCGGTGTGTTGCTCTATGCTGTCCGGACTTTCCTTCCCGATTTTCATCGGAACGATAACCCGGTTTGTAGCAGTGCAAAGGTAGGAAAAGGGAAAAGGAATTTACGCCTATCCCGGTTCCTGTTTATTTAGATTTATTAAATCAAACTTGGGTAGTGTATCAGTTATATATCTGTGAAAATCTTTGTAATCTGTGGCAAAATTTTCGAACTGGTACACGTCGTTATTGGTACAAATCATTTTTATGTTGTATTTTATCATCCTATTACTATGAAGGAATTTTTTCAAAATTTTTATTACTCATTTCCTGTTCAGCTATTTCTTCTTCATTTCAGAAAAGCCCAGGTATTGCTTATTTTCTGGGGCATTCTTTTTTTAACAATCACCGGGAATTTTATGAAGATATTCGGTGCCAATGCCTTGTTTCTTGCCCCGGAATATCTTGGCAATGTAAATGCTGCAAGTGCTGCTATTACAGGTATTGCCACAGGTATGTTTATGATGAGTTGGAATATCACCACCTTTATTTTACATAGCCAGCGGTTTCGTTTCCTGGCTACCAACACAAAACCCTTTTTAAAATATTGCCTTAACAATTCTATTATTCCAATTTGTTTTTTACTGGTTTATTTTTTTGAAGCATTGTCATTCGACAGGAAAATGGAACTGATCCCCACTGCTGAATTTATTTTGATTGCCGCTGGTTTTATGGGAGGATTTATTTTGTTGATCGCCATTTCATTTGCCTGGTTCTTTACTGCAGACAGGAGAATTGTAAGAATATTTCAGCCTGATCTTTCAGCATTCGCTAAACAAAAAAAGTATCAAATACATAAAGGCGCTTTTGCGGAAAATGATTTTGGATTGCCTGTAGGTTATTATTTAGGAACACGCTTCAGGTTTATTAAAGCCAGGAAGGTAGGGCATTACAGCCGCGAATTTATAGATACCATTTTTAACCGCCATCATTTATCTGCCATCATTACTTTACTGCTGTCATTTATTTTTATGATAGTCATTGGCTTTTATCTTGATAATAAAGTTTTCCAGGTGCCTGCCGCTGCAAGTGTTCTCATACTTTTTGCATTGCTGAATGCAGTGATAGGAGCCCTCACTTATTTTCTGCGAAGCTGGAGCATGCTGTTTGTTATTTTGCTTTTTATTGTCCTCAACCTGTTGTATACATACGATGTTATCGATCCCCGCAATAAAGCATACGGGCTTAATTATACCAAGCCCACAAGGCCTGACTATTCTTTGCAAAGTCTTGAGGCGATGAATACGCCTGCAAAGATGGAGGCTGACAAAAATAATATGCTCGGTATTCTCAACCGCTGGAAACAAAGGCAGGGGGAAGATAAGCCAATGATGGTGGTTTTTAATTTCAGCGGCGGTGGTGTAAGAAGTGCAGCATTTGCCATGAATATTTTGCAGCAGCTTGATAGCATCAACGGTGGAACAATAATGAAAAAAACAGTACTCATCAGCGGCGCTTCCGGCGGCATGCTTGCTGCTGCATACTTTCGTGAGCTGGCAAGATTGAAGGCGAATGGCGAAAATATCAACCTGCAAAATAAAATGTATGTTGATGATATTTCGCAGGATCTGCTAAATCCTGTTTTCTCTTCAATGATAGCAAGAGATCTGCTTTCCCCCGTTCAAAAATTTTCCCTGGGAAAATATAAATACGTTAAAGACAGGGGATATGCATTTGAACAAAAATTTAATGATAACACACATACGCTGCTCGATAAAAATATTGGGTTTTATAAAGACGAAGAAAGCAATGCACACATACCGCTGATGATTTTAAATTCAGTGATAACAAGAGACCTGAGAAAATTAATGATATGCACCCAGCCGTTAAGCTTTATGATGCAGCCGGCGTTTAGTGACAGCGCTTCAGCCATGAGTGGTCCTGATGCTGTTGATTTTGGCGCCCTCTTCAAAGATGAAGATCCTATGAATCTCCGCTTCCTTACTGCGTTACGGATGAATGCAACCTATCCATACATCCTGCCTAATGTCTGGCTTCCTTGCAATCCCGTGATAGATGTGATGGATGCAGGCCTCAGGGATAATTACGGGCAGGAAACATCGCTGCGCTTTTTGCATGTTTTTAAAGACTGGATAAAACAAAATACCCGTGGCGTTTTAATTATCCAGGTACGTGCCAGGCAAAAAGGAAGCTGGGATAACACGTATGTGAATGGCGATATTACCGGCATTGTCACCAAGCCGTTTACCATGCTGCAGACAAACTGGTTCATGCTGCAGGATTATTTCCAGGATGATGAGATAACGTATGCGCAACATTTTCTCGACAGCAATTTTCACCGTGTGGCGTTTATGTACATACCCGAAAAGGAAGACCAGGGCGCTACCATTAATTTTCATTTAACTGCCCGTGAAAAACAGGAAGTGATCTCTTCCTTACAAAGAAAAAATAATGCAGAAGCTTTTGAGCAGGTGGAGAGATATTTGAAATAGAAGTAATAATGTTAGAAGCTTCTTACCCTAATACCCAAAATAAATCTCCGTTGCTCCATAACCAAAGTTGGGGTGGTATTGGTTTACAAAGGTTTTCACTTCTTTTTTTGTTTTTAATATTTCGTGTATCTCATCTTTTAGTTTGCCACTGCCTACACCATGTATCACAATTAAATTTGGCTGGTGGTGTGCTGTTGCCAGGTAATAATATTTCTCAAAGGTTTTTAATTGTATCGTAAGTATCTCGAAGTTGGAAAGATGTTTCCAGTCATCGCTGAGTTTTTCAATGTGAAGGTCAATTACTGAGCGTGCAGGCTCAAGATTTTGCGCAGCCTTTGATGCATCATAAATTCTATACCCTGCGCCGGAGAGTTTTGCAAAGTCATATTTTTCCTGAACCGCTACATCGGGATAGCTTTCAAATAATTTATAAGAGAACGTAGGCTCATTCTTCAGTTTTATTTCTTCTATCTTCTGGAACAATTGCTTTGCCTTTAATTTAATAGAAGCTTCAAAATATTCTGCTTTCTTTTTATCAGGCGTTACCAATGAAAATTCAAATTCAAATTTCGGTGCATCATTCATCTGTTCAAAGGGAACATCATGCAAATAAAAATCTGTGAAAGAAAATACCTGGTTCTTTAATTCAAAATCGGGAGCGCCTGCAAATGAAATCCAGTAAGAAAAATTGTAAGGCTGTTCCGTTTGATTGATAAGATAAAGCTTGAAAGATTCTACCACATCATCATCAAAAACATCTTTATCAAATACAGGTAAAAAAGCCAGCCATACGCCATCGCTTACTTTGTATTTTGAAGTTGCTTTTTCTTTTTTTATGTCATCAATATATTTTTTCTCTTTCTTTTTCTCAAACAATTTCTTTTCACTGAATCTTTTAAAATAAGGAAAATCGATCTGGTCCATGTATACAGGAAACCTTACCCCGCTTACTTCTACCATTACCATTTTATCATTGATGATCTCAACCACTTCACCTTCTTCATTGGAATGAAGCATTAAAACTTTATCGCCGGGCTGGTATTTCATTTGGCAAAGGTACAAGCAAAAAAGCCTCACCCTTATTCCCTCTCTACATCGCCGCTTCCCCTTCATTCCTGTTGGCAAGCCTGCTGTTCCTGTAACCGTAAGTAAAATAAATTACCAGTCCTATAATAAGCCATATACCAAAGCGCAGCCAGTTGGTATGGCTTTCCTGCGACATTAAATAAAAGCAGCTAAGCAAACCCATAACCGGTATAAGCGAAAAGTTTTTTAAGAAAGTAAGCACCGTAACAATTGCGGCAACTATCCAAAATATCAGCATTGGGATTCCTTCCTTTTGAAAAAGATTTTTAAAATGTTCCGGCGCATACATGCCTATAGCTACAACAGCTGCAATAAACATGGCGGGCACAATATATTTTCCATTGAGGTAAGGAACTTTAAACTTTGATTGCGGCTTTTCTTTTTTATTATGTAAGGCAAGTACACCGCCGCAAACCAATACAAAAGCAAATAAAGTTCCTATGCTTGTCAATGCAATCACAACATCAAGATTTAAAAACAATGCAGGCACAGCTACCACAAACCCGGTAAGTATGGTGGAGAAGGAAGGCGTTTTATATTTTGGATGGATACGGCTGAAAATCTTTGGCAGCAGGCCATCCCGGCTCATACTCATCCAAATGCGTGGCTGCCCTAATTGATAAATTAATAATACAGATGCAATAACAAAAATGGCACTTACAGAAATAACGCCTGCTATCCAGTTAGTAACCACCGAATGCTGGTCCTGGAAAACAAATGCCAGCGGGTCAGCAACATCAAGCTTTGAAAAATTCGTCATGCCGGTTAATACCAATACAAGAACTATATACAGCACGGTGCAGATTATCAAGGTATAGAACATTGCTTTCGGCAGATCACGCTGCGGATTTTTACATTCCTCCGCCGTTGTTGAAATAGCATCAAACCCAATATAAGCAAAGAATACAGCAGAGACACCGCTCATTACACCGGCAAAACCATTTGGCATAAAATTGCTCCAGTTACCGGGGTCAACATAAAACGCACCTGCAATAATTACCAGCACTATCACTGCCAGCTTTATCATCACCATAATATTATTCGCTTTTTTAGATTCACGGATGCCGATATAAACTATGTAAGTGATCAGCACAACTATCAGCAATGCAGGCACATTTATTATCAATTTAAAATTTCCGATGGCAGGTGCGTTTTGCCAGGCATTGTATGCATTCTGCAGATTCACGTCAATTGCATTCAATGTTTTGCCGGTGCCATCCGCCAGTGCAGACATTACATTATCAAAACCTTTATGAGCAGTTGAATAATCCATCGTCATCCATGCAGGGATATGAATATGAAAACCTGCCAGCACACGAACAAAATACTGGCTCCACGAAATGGCGACTGCAATATTTCCTATCGCATATTCCATCAATAGATCCCAGCCGATTATCCACGCAAAAATTTCTCCGAAGGCAACATAAGAATACGTGTAAGCGCTGCCTGAAACAGGAACGGTTGAAGCAAACTCCGCATAACAAAACGCTGCAAAGCCGCATGCAACGGCAGTAAAAGCAAATAACAAAATAACTGCGGGCCCTCCATGAAAGCTGGCAGTGCCAATTGCAGTGAATACTCCTGTGCCTATTACGGCCGCTATGCCAAAGAATGTGAGGTCACGAACGGTTAACACTCTTTTCATTTCCTCGTGGTGCCCGTGCCCGTCAGTTAAACCACGCTCTGCATCGTTTAAAATAGTGCTTACTAATTTTTTCCGGAAAAGTTGAGTTGCCATAGCAGATGTATTTGATGCGGTTAAATTATGTAATAAATTTTATTGAGCAAGCATTTGTATTCCATAGCATCATCGTCCCTGCATATTGCGAAACTCAAAAGAAATTAGGCAGCATCTTCCTATAAACTTCAATCTTCTCTTTCACATTCATTCTTGCATATCGCGGAGAAGGCGATGGCAATGCAACTGTATTAGTAACGCCGGGAAAAAGTCTTTTAAATATTTTATGAACAAACTGGCTGGTAAAGAAAATGGTTTCAATATTATTTGTCTTTAAAATTTCAGTGACCGCTTTATCATTGTATTCAATGATGTGAAGATGGCTGTCAGAGTTAGTGTTTTCTTTTCGTTCAGCTTTTAAAATAATATCAGCTATTCCCATTTGTAAAGTTGTAAAAAGTTTTTGCTTGGCAGAAGTAGTTTTTAATTCTGTCTTATAAACTTCCTCTAAAATCTTCCAGAATGTATTTCGCTTCGCACCATAAAACCAATCTGTTTCTGAAATTGTTTTTTCTGTTTGCCCTTTACCGGGAAAACTTCCAATGATCAGATATTTTATGTTGTTAGGAATATAAGGAGGGAAGGGGTGTGTTTCTATAATTTGTCTGGTCATGTTATCCTGAGCTTGTAAAAGGATATTTGAGCATTTTGTTCTCTGTTCATCAAGACTTCGATATACTCAGCCTGGCAACGTTCTGCTGGCTTGCAGCATGTAGCTAATAGCTTACAGCTTATTTTAATGTTCCCGGTTTATTAGATACCCCGCTAATTCCATCAATGGTTTTTTTCTTGCAGACAGCACTGCAATTTCTTCCATGTGCTGCATGGCGATTTTATAATATTTATCTTTTAATTCTTTTGCCCATGCATCAGCATTCGTATCCTTATAAATTTGTAAAACCTTTTCAACTTTAGATGGCTCATTACTTTTATTGAGGTCTGCCAGCGCCTTTAATTGCGCTGCACTGGCAGCTTCCATGGCGTGTATAGATAAGAATGTTTTTTTATTGGAAAGGATGTCTCCCCCTACCTGCTTGCCAAATTTTTCGGGGTCACCAAAGGCATCTAAGTAATCATCCTGTACCTGGAAAGCAATGCCAAGGTTCTTTCCAAACTCATACAGGTGTTGCTGGTTGCCTTCGCCGGCGCCTCCTAAAACAGCGCCAAGTTGCAGGCTTGCAGCAAGGGCTACAGAAGTTTTTAGCTCTATCATATTCACGTATTCATCAAAGCTTACTTTATCCCTGCTTTCAAAATCCATGTCAAGCTGCTGCCCCTCGCAAACTTCTTTTGCCGTTTTATTGAACAGCCGTATCACCTTCTGAAGACAATCTTTATTTATTTTATTTACATAATCGTAGGCCACTACCAGCATCACATCACCTGCAAGCAAAGCAGTTGCCTCGCCATATTTATGGTGAACGGTTTCCATTCCACGCCGCAGCGGAGCTTTGTCCATTATATCATCATGTATCAACGTAAAGTTGTGAAACAATTCAATAGCAGTAGCCACATGCCACGTGTCGGGGTTTATTTTGTTCACCAGTTCATTGCCCATCAAACACATAACAGGCCTTATTCTTTTACCACCCAGCGATAAAATATATTGGGCAGGGTCGTACAGCGAAACAGGCGCATTTGGAAAATGCCTTACATTAAATTTTTCTTCAAAGAGAGATGATAGTTGCTGGAATGAATACACTTTTTATGAGTTACGGGTTACGAGTGATGAGTTACGGGTTATGCAAGCTTTCTTACTTTCTTATTCCTTATTACTCATTTCTTATTTCTTATTTCTTATTTTGATTTTTTTAGGTTTTATTTTTTCTGTTTGTGCATCCGGCTTCAGCACCCATTCATAATCCAATTGGCGTTTGGTAAGATTTGCAGCTACCACTTTTATGGTAACAATATCACCCATTCTGAATTTTCTGCCGCTTCTTAATCCAACCAATGCATAATCAGTTTCATTCAACCTGAAATCATCATATTCTGAAAGATCTCTTACTGAAACAAGTCCTTCACATTTATGCTCTACTGTTTCCACCCAAAAGCCAAATGATGAAACGCCATTGATGACACCTTCAAATTCTTCACCCAAAAAGTCCTGCATGTATTCAACCTGTTTGTATTTATTGGCAGCTCTTTCGGCTTCCATTGCAGAGCGTTCTTTTTCACTGCTGTGCTTGCATTTCTCTTCCATTTTTTTATCAGGGTGCACATTTTTTTCCAGTATTTCTTCTATCACACGATGAACCATAATATCAGGATAACGGCGGATAGGCGAAGTGAAATGACAATAATGCTCAAAGCCCAAACCATAGTGGCCAATATTTTCAGAAGTATAAATGGCTTTTGCCATGGTGCGTATACCAAGCTGTTCCAGTACATGCTGCTCGGGCCTGCCCTGCACATCCTTCAGCATCTGGTTGAATGAGGCGGCAACTGCGGCTTCATCATCCAGGTCGAACTTATAACCGAATTTTCTTGCAAAGGCTACAAAAGGTTTTAGCTTTTCTTCATCCGGTTTATCATGAATGCGGTAGGGAAATGGTATCGGTTTTTTATTCACCTTAATTTTAGAAACATGCTGTGCAACAGTTCTGTTGGCCAGCAGCATAAACTCTTCAATAAGCTGGTGAGCTTCTTTACTTTCTTTTACAACGATGCCAATGGGTTTTCCATGTTCATCCAAAGTAAAACGCACTTCGGTGGAAGAAAAATTAATGGCGCCATTTTTAAATCTTTGCTTACGGAATTGTTGTGCAAAATTGTTCAGCAATAAAATTTCCTGCTGGTGGTCTCCTTCTTTTTTCTCAATTATTTCCTGCACTTCTTCATACGTAAACCGCCTGTCGGAGTGGATAATAGTTTTTCCCAGCCAGTAATTTTTTACCTCTCCTTTTGCATTTATTTGAAAAATTACAGAGAAGGTGAATTTATCTTCATTGGGCCTTAATGAGCATAATTCGTTGGAAATTTTTTCGGGCAGCATTGGGTTCACCCTGTCAGGCAAATACACGCTGGTGGCTCTTTCATAGGCATCTGCGTCCAGTGCCGTACCCGGTTTTACAAAATGGCTTACATCTGCAATGTGAACACCAATTTCATAATTTTCATTCTTCAGTTTCCTGATTGAAATAGCATCATCAAAATCTTTTGCATCTACAGGGTCTATAGTAAAAGTGAGAATATCACGGCAATCTTTTCTTTTAAAAATTTCTTCCTGGTCTGCAGTACCTGTGATATGCGAAAGTTCATCAAGGGCTTCTTTACTAAATTCCAAAGGGAAACCTCTTTCGATAAGAATTTCCTTCATTGCCATGTCGTTCACATCTTTTGCCTGCAGGATATTTACCACTTCGCCTTCCGGCTTTTTATCTGCATCTTCCCAATTGAGTAAGCGAACTACAACCCTTTCTTTATCCTTGGCACCGTTTAAATTTTTTAAACTCACATAAAAATCAGGCATTGGTTTTTGACTATCGGGCGTAAAAAAAGCAAAGTTCTCTTTCACTTCAATATTGCCAATAAAATCTACCTGCTTTCTTTCAATCACTTCTTCCACTTTTCCCTCAAGCCTTTTCCCATTGGTCTCTTTTATACTTATGCGTACCGTATCACCATGCAGCGCTTTCCCAAAATCATGGGGGCGGATAAAAATATCTTTTTCAACACCTTCTACAATTACATAACCTATTCCTGAACGTGTAATGTCTAACTTTCCTTTTACCAGTTTATGTTTATTCTTAAAATCCTTACCCTTTTTTTTACTCATTTATCAATCCTATTTTATTGTCTGCAACAAATTTAGGGATAAGTCTTTAAAGCCCCTTATCCACCAGCGGAGAAGGGAAGAGAAATATGTTGATGAATAAAATATTTGGTGAAAATTTCCGGGTGATGTGTTAGTGCCTGTTCGTACATTTAAATAATAATGAAAACAAAAATAATTACAAGAACCATCTGGATACTTTCCCTGGTAAGTCTTTTTACTGATGTGGCAAGTGAAATGCTTTACCCGGTGATGCCTGTATTTTTAAGAAGTATTGGATTTTCATTTGTTCTTATTGGTGTACTGGAAGGATTTGCCGAAGCGGTTGCGGGGTTAAGCAAAGGTTATTT
>JAQBNL010000032.1 GCA_028288585.1 Chitinophagaceae bacterium
ATAAAAAAAGGGCCAGTTAAAGGCCCCTTTTTATTATTTTTAAAATCAATTAAGATGCTACCAGCCTGAATCCGTTGCCATGTATATTTACAATTTCAATCGTGCTGTCTTCCTTTAAATATTTGCGCAGCTTGGCAATATAAACATCCATGCTTCTTCCATTGAAATAAGTATCGCTGCCCCATATTTTCTTTAGAGCGGCTTCCCTCGACAACAAATCATTTTTATACTCACAAAGCATTTTTAATAATTCATTTTCCTTGGGAGATAAAGTTTGTGTTTGTTTATCCGCAGTTAATTGGCGTAAGCGTGGGTTGAAATGATATTTCCCCATGTCATATTCCGCATTGGCTTCTTCCCTGTGAAGCTCTTCATTTCTTTTTAAAATAGCTTTTATTTTATGCAGCAGTACTTCGCTGTCAAAAGGCTTGGTAATATAATCATCAGCACCAAGCTTATATCCCTGTATAATATCTTCCTTCATCGTTTTTGCAGAGATAAAAAACAGCGGCATATCAGGATCAACATCCCGGATTTCTTCGGCAACTGTAAAACCATCCATGTTTGGCATCATTACATCAAGCAGGCAAATATCAAATTTTTCACGCTGAAAAGCGGCAAGCCCGAGCCTTCCATCTCTTTCCAGTACTACATCATAATCATTCAGCTCAAGATAATTTTTTAAAACCATCCCGAGGTTCGTATCATCTTCGCAAAGAAGTATTTTGGGTTTTTTATTTTCCATAAAAAGTATTTATTATGAATAAAGATATTTTGTTTTTTGCAAAACAATAAAAAATCTATTACAGCCATATCTATGCCTAAAATTTTTACGTAAATAAATATCAACTTAGTAACTTTCAAAAAAATCATAATGGCAAATAGGGAAGCATTTCTTAAAAAGATAAAAGAGGGTTATACATTTAAAGGAGAGGCTATAAAGATTGGCGCAGCAATGCTGGATGGAGAAGTAATACCCGAAGCAGAGATATTTTTACCCCTTAAAACACTTAACCGGCATGGATTGGTGGCAGGCGCAACCGGTACGGGTAAAACAAAAACATTCCAGATGATAACAGAAGGTTTAAGTGATGCAAGCGTGCCTGTTTTATTAATGGATATAAAAGGAGACTTAAGTGGAATTGGTGCCTTAGGTGCTGCAAATGATAAAATTGCAGGAAGGTATGCTGCACTGAAAATGGAGTATAAACCGGCACAGTTTCCTGTTGACCTGCTTACAATGAGTGAGCAAAAAGGCATTAGGTTAAGGGCAACTGTTAGTGAATTTGGTCCTGTATTAATGATTAAAATTCTGGGTTTAAATGATACACAGGGCGGCGTAGTAGCAATGATCTTTAAATATTGTGATGATAGTAAAATGCCTTTGCTTGACTTAAAGGATTTTATAAAAGTTCTTCAATATGTGGGCAATGAGGGAAAAGCCGAATTGCAAAAATTGTATGGAAATATTTCAACAACCTCTACAGGAACTATTTTACGCAAGGTGATAGAGCTGCAACAGCAGGGAGCAGATGTATTTTTTGGTGAAAAGAGTTTTGAAGTAGATGACCTTATGCGGATAAGCGATGATGGAAGAGGAATGATAAACGTATTAAGAGTAACCGATTTGCAGGACAGGCCAAAATTATTTTCCACGTTTATGTTGCAGATGCTCGCTGAATTATATGCATCCTCACCTGAAGCCGGGGATCTTGATAAACCGAAGCTTATTATTTTTATTGATGAGGCCCATCTTGTTTTCCAGGAGGCAAGCCCTGCATTATTAGAAGAAATAGAAACTATAATAAAATTGATCCGCTCAAAGGGAATAGGCATTTACTTCTGTACACAAAACCCCATGGACATACCGGCAAGTATTTTAGGACAGCTTGGTTTAAAAATCCAGCATTCCCTGCGGGCATTTACTGCAATGGACAGAAAGGCAATAAAACAAACCGCAGAGAATTATCCTGAAACAGATTTTTATAAAACTGAAAATCTTATTACGCAATTAGGTATTGGTGAGGCATTGGTAACGTTATTAAATGAGAAAGGTATTCCAACACCTCTTGCTGCCACCATGATGCTGGCCCCAAGGAGCCGGATGGACGTATTAACTGATGGGGAGATTGATAATATTGTAAGTAAATCAAAACTAAGTGCTAAGTACAATAAAGTTATTGATAGCGACAGCGCATACGAAATGCTTACAGCAAAATTGCAGGCAGCAGTTGAAAACCCTCCCGAAAATACCAAAACTCAAAAAGCTGCGAAACAGGAAAAAAGTACATTTGAAAAAGTAGTGAATAGCAGCGTTACAAAAAGCATAATGCGTACTGCAGGCAATACAATTGTTCGTTCTTTATTAGGGTCTTTAGGGATGGGCGGAAGAACTTCAAAAAACCGGGGAACTAGTTGGTTTTGAATGAATTTTAATTGCATTAACTTCTTACTGTGTTGATTTTCAACTAAAGAAATTTAAAAAAACTTTCTAATTCTCTTGCTTAAGAGCATTTTCTCATTATCTTTGTCTCGGTTTTTCATAGGATATTGGATTTTAAAGCGGGACTAGATTTCTATCTGGGTCCCTTTTTTATTTTATAGACCTTTTGGTTTACTCACCAATCCATCCTCTGTTATACCGATCTTATTTTCTGCCTGCAGGTAATTGAGTACTTTCCATACCTTTTCTTTTTTAAAAGTATTTAAGCTCTTCAACAATATATTTGGGTGAACCGGACCCTTTCCTGTTAACTTCTCAATACTCGCAGTTATATTTTCAAATTCAGTTTTAGATACCACGATGTCTTTTTCATTTATGCAATTATCACATATGCCGCATGGTTTTATGGTGAGATCATTAAAATAATTTCCAATGGTTTTGCTTCTGCATGCTTTTGTTTGAATATAGCTTATCATAGCCTTTACTCTTTTTTCAAAAGCAATTTTTCTTTTAGATAAATTATTTTGGTTGATAGAAAAATCTTCGATGTTTATCCTGTTGCGTAAAAATTGAATTTGCGGTTTATCTTTTTGAGGATGATATTCAATAATGCCAAACTGTTCCAGTTTTTTAAGATCAGATTTTAATGCGGCAACATCTTTCTTTAGAAATCCTGATAATTGAGTTTCATAAATGGAAGAAGAGTAGTCGAAAATTCCCTCATAACTGCGAAGCAAACCTTTAACTACTGGTTCCAGTTCAGGATAGCTTTTTTCAAACTCATTCAATTCATCTTTATTGATAGAGAACACAACTGTTGATGGCAAAAATATTTGTTCGTTGTAAGAAATAAATTCTTCCTGCTCCAATACCTTCAATGAATAATTAACGGTGTGAATATTCAATTTGAACTTTTTTATAAAATCACTTATATCAAAATCAAAATAAATTCCTTCACCGCTGCCGGATGGTAATTGCAGGTAATTCACTAAGGCTTTATAAACATTTTTTACTTCTTCAAAAGGAGGATACCGGATTGCTGATTGTTTTTCAAGATCATCTAATTCATTTTGATGGTAAAGTAAAACAGCATACGCTTTTTTTTCATCCCGTCCTGCCCGGCCTGCTTCCTGGTAATAACTTTCCAAAGCATCAGGCACGTCGTAATGCACAACAGTTCTTACATTGCCTTTGTCAATGCCCATTCCGAATGCATTGGTACAGGCGATTATTCTTGTTTCATTTTTTATCCAGCTTTCCTGTTTTGTAGTTCGTTCATTATTCGTTAATCCAGCATGATAAAAATCTGAGTTGATGTTATTCATTTTTAGCAGGTCCGCTATTTCTTTTGTCCGCTTCCTGCTTTTGCAGTACACAATTCCACTGCCCTGTACATTTTTAAAAATCTCAATCAATTTATTTTGTTTGGAAGAAGGATTGAAAACGCTGTAAGAAAGATTGGGCCTCTCAAAAGATTTTTGAAATCGTTTATGGCCATTTTTAAAAGAAAGTTTATCACAAATATCATCCTGCACTTCTTTGGTTGCAGATGCAGTGAGTGCAAGAATTGGAATACCTGGCAGATGTTCTCTAATTGTAGCTATCCGTAAATACGGAGGCCGAAAATCATATCCCCATTGCGATACACAATGTGCCTCATCTACGGCAATTAAATTAATATTCATTCCCGGCAGGTATTCAAGAAATAAATTCGTTTCCAGTCTTTCAGGGGAAACATACAGGAATTTAAAGTTACCATGTACAGCATTTTCCAAAGTTCTCTTTACTTCAAAAAAACTCATACCTGAATAGATAGAGAGTGCAGGAATACCTTTCCTCTTAAGACTTTCCACCTGGTCTTTCATCAATGCAATTAAAGGACTGATGACAAGACAAAGTCCATCTTTTGCAAGCGCCGGCACCTGGAAGCAAATTGATTTTCCACCACCGGTTGGCAACAGGGCTAACGTATCCTTCCCCTCCAGAACTGAATTAATAATATCTTCCTGGAGCGGACGAAATGTATCAAAGCCCCAATATTTATTTAGTATTTCAGTTGTATTCACTCTTTAATAATACTGAATTATGAACAAAGATTTATTTACAATGCAATATTAAAAGCTAAAATATTTTGAGGCATAGTTTTTATGGCAGTTATAAAAAATATTTTATGCAAAGAGATGGCGCATTAACCAGTTTATGGCAGCACAAAATGCCGGAATATATTTCTCAGGCACATACATTTAATGACGAAGTTTTTGATGTATTAATTGTTGGTGGCGGTATCACAGGAATTACTACAGCACTGCAGCTTCAAAAAGAAGGTAAAAAATGCATTTTGGCAGAAGCTCATACAATTGGGTTTGGAACCTCAGGCGGCACAACTGCACACTTAAATACTTTCATGGATAATTCTTATGCACAGATAGAAAAAGATTTTGGGGAAGATAATGCTCAATTACTTCAAACTGCTGCAAGAGAAGCACTCGAACTTGTGAAAAAAAATATCAAGGAATACAATATCGATTGCGAATACGGTGAACAGCCGGGATATCTTTATTCGCAGGATGAAAAACAAACCAAAGAGCTTGATGATATTTATGATGCTTCGAAAAAGGCAGGTTGTGAAATTCGTTATGAAGACAAAATTCCTGTTCCCATAGAATTTGTCAAAGCAGTAGTTTATGAAAAGCAGGCACAATTTCATCCTGCAAAATATTTTTATGCACTGGCAAAAGCATTTGAAGATGCAGGCGGCGTTTTACTTCAGCATTGCCGCATAACAGGTGTGCATGAAAAAGGTGACCACCTGGAAGCAGAAAGTTTCAAAGGCAAAATACATGCAAGGCAATTAATTTATGCAACACATATTCCCCCTGGTGTAAATCTTTTACATTTCAGATGTGCCCCATATCGTAGTTATGTGTTGGCAGT
Organism: Chitinophagaceae bacterium; assembly: GCA_028288585.1. Classification (GTDB taxonomy): domain Bacteria; phylum Bacteroidota; class Bacteroidia; order Chitinophagales; family Chitinophagaceae; genus Ginsengibacter. The sequence continues at coordinate 5,378 of JAQBNL010000032.1, forward strand.
TACATTAAAAGATGGTAATTATCCTGATGGGTTGGCGTATGATATGTACGATCCTTATCATTATTACCGTACACAGGAGGTGGATGGAGAAAAATATTTAGTTGCCGGAGGGGAGGATCATAAAACAGCACATGAAGAAAATACAGAAGAATGCTTTAGAAGATTGGAAGCGTACCTGATGAAATATTTTAAGATCGATAAAGTGGCTTTTAAATGGTCGTCTCAATTTTTTGCGCCAACAGATGGCTTGCCTTACATCGGGCACTTGCCATTAAACCCGGATAATATTTTTGTGGCTACAGGTTTTGGAGGAAATGGAATGACCTACAGTCACGTAACAGCATTAGTACTTACTGACATGATCGTAAAAGGTGAAAGCCGTTATGAAAAATTATTTGATCCCAACCGTATAAAACCTGTTGCCGGATTTGAAAATTTTATAAAAGAATCAGCTGATGTTGTTGCAAAATTTATAGGAGACAGATTTACCAAAGTAAAGATTCATGAGTTGGCTGAGCTGGCACCCGGTGAAGCAAAAGTTGTAAAGTATGAAGGTGACAGCATCGCTTTGTACAAAGATGAAAACGGCGGATTGCATGCGGTTAATCCATCGTGTACACATATAAATTGCATTGTTGGATGGAATAGTGCAGAGCAAACATGGGATTGTCCGTGCCATGGCTCAAGATTTTCGATGGACGGTGAAGTGTTTACAGCGCCGGCAAGAAAAAATCTGGAGAAAATAAATTTAGAGAAATTGGTTGAATAAACATATGTGCTGTCATCCTGAGCTTGTCGAAGGATTGTTCAGCAGCATTAGAATGTTGAATATATTTTCAGCTTTTGAATAAGGATCATCAAGTCTTCGCCGGGCTCAGACTGACACCGTTCTGGTTACAAAACCTTCTTCCACCTTAACCTTACAGAATTAGCAGCAAGAACTACATCACTGAAACCCATAGCCAGCGCTGCAAAGCCGGGAGTAAGTAAACCAACAGCAGCAATTGGAATGGCAATAATGTTATAAAAAAATGCCCAGAAAAG
>JAQBNL010000005.1 GCA_028288585.1 Chitinophagaceae bacterium
GTGGATGAGCAAACAGGCCGTATACTCGATGGCAGAAGATACAGTGATGGCCTGCACCAGGCAATTGAAGCAAAAGAAAATGTGAAGATAGAAGCGGCTACGCAAACCTACGCCACCATTACATTACAGAACTACTTCAGGATGTACCATAAGCTGGCCGGTATGACGGGTACAGCAGAAACAGAAGCAGCTGAGCTTTGGGATATTTACAAACTGGATGTGGTAACCATTCCAACCAATCTTCCTGTTACAAGAAAAGATACGCAGGATCTTGTTTACAAAACCAAGAGAGAAAAATATAAAGCAGTTATAGAAGAAGTTGCAAAAATGCGTGAAGCAGGAAGGCCAATTCTTGTGGGTACAACTTCGGTAGAGGTGAGTGAATTATTAAGCAGGATGCTGAAGCAGGCACAGATTCCGCATAATGTATTAAATGCAAAACAACACCAGCGTGAAGCTCAGGTAGTTGCCGAAGCAGGCTTTGCAGGTGCAGTAACTATCGCAACAAACATGGCTGGTCGTGGTACAGATATTAAATTAGGGCCTGGTGTTGTGCAGTCCGGTGGCCTTGCTATTTTAGGAACTGAAAGACATGAGAGCCGTCGTGTGGACAGGCAGCTTCGTGGACGTGCCGGCCGGCAGGGTGATCCGGGTACTTCTCAATTCTTTGTTTCGCTGGAAGATGACCTGATGCGTATGTTTGGCAGTGACCGTATCGCTTCGTTGATGGACAGGATGGGTTACAAGGAAGGCGAGGTTATCCAGCACAGCATGATATCCAAGAGCATTGAAAGGGCACAGAAAAAAGTGGAGGAAAATAACTTTGGAATAAGAAAAAGATTGTTGGAATATGATGATGTGATGAACAAGCAGCGCACCGTTATTTATGGTAAGCGTAATCATGCTTTGTTCGGAGAAAGACTGGCGCTCGATCTTGATAATGCATTTTATTCCGTTGCTGAAGGATTGATAATTTCCTTTAAAGAAACAGCAGACCACGAAGATTTTAAATTAGCTGCTATCCTGAATTTTGGAATCGATACTTCCATAACCGCAGAGGAACTGGAGAAAGATGATACCAATGTTTTAGCGGAGAGATTGTATGAAGAAGCGAAAGCGCATTACAATCAAAAGAACCAGGCGATGAGCCAGCAGACAATGCCTGTGATAAAAAATATTCGTAAAGAACAAGGCAGCCATATTGAAAATGTAGCCGTGCCATTCACGGATGGAAAGAAAGCCATACAGGCATTAGCTAATCTTGATAAAACAATTGCAACCAATGGCGAAGAACTGACCAATGCTTTGGAACGCAGCCTCACGCTGGCTTTGATAGATGATGCATGGAAAGAACATTTACGGGCAATGGATGATCTGCGCCATAGTGTACAGACTGCCGGCTATGAGCAAAAAGATCCTTTGGTGATTTATAAGATAGAAGCATTCAATGCATTTAAGCAGATGGATGACCAGGTAAATAAAGATATCGTAAGCTTCCTGTGCCATTGCGGTATTCCTGCCGAACAGCAACAGCCGGGAAGAATAAAAGAAGGCCGTGAGCAAAGAACAGACATGAGTAAAATGCGCCAGCGCAAAGAAGAATTTGCAGGAGCATCGGCAGGTGGACCTGAATATCTCTCCAACGAAAATGATTACAACGATCCTTCAGAACCTATAAAACAGGAGCCGATAAAAGTCGGCCCTAAAACAGGAAGAAACGATCCTTGCCCTTGCGGTAGTGGTAAGAAGTTTAAGAACTGCCATGGGAGGGAAGCGTAGGATATGAAAATGCTCAGAGATAAAAATATAATTTGGCTCTTGTTATCATATGTTGTATTCCAATTAGGAACATTATTTCTTGGCGTAGGATTATTTTTTTTTGTTTATATAATCATTTACCTAATTGCAATCATTTATTCGGCCACCACAATTTCAAAGGCAATTAAACAAACAGGCAACTTAAATTTTTTGATTCGTTCACTACTACTTTTTTTCATTGCCAATCTTATTTTATTCTTGATTTATATCCCTACTTTAATCTACAATCCAGAAATTAACTGGAAACTCAAAGGAGAGATAGCGCAGGATCCAATGATTCTTCAGGTCTATGTTCCACCTATTTTTTTTGTCATTGCTTTAGTAATAATTACAGCGACTGCAATGATAAATAAAGATAGGTACAAGAGCGCTACGGTAAGGGAATTATAACTTGCCAGTTCAATTAATAATTTACGCTGCTGAATAAACTTCAACTTTCTCAATTCTCCTGAGCAATCCTTCGCCAAGCTCAGGATGACAACTTCAGTTCTTTATTGTTACTAATGCTTGTCAGGCTGAGCCTGGCGAAGCCTTGATGAACAATGAGCCAATGTGCAGGAGTACGATACATTAGACGATAGCTATTCCAAAACAATTATTTCCGAACCCTGCTGATAACTGCACCCAGCAGATCAACTACGTCCTGCTGAATAATACCGATCTGTTCAACTTCTTCTCCGGCTCTCCAATGCTCTCCTTCTTTAACCAGCGTAAGGCGTTGCGTGCCTTTGCCGGACTGGAGCAGCACATCGTAGGTTCCTGTAAGCTTTCCATCCCACGAAATGGTTTCGGCAAGAGCCGCTTTGTAAAAAGTATTGCTTTGTGTGAAAGTGGTTGTAAAAACCAGGTGGTCGATTGTATCTGGTCCACCAGTGACAAGTTGGAAGTCCATATTGATTTTGTTTTATACTATTAAGTTAGGAAAAAATTTTATCTGGCAACCGACCGATTTATGAGCGGCTTGTTTTCGATTCGTCTGGGTAGTTATTAATTTCAGCATCGCTACCTTGCTGAACGATCCTTCGCCAGGCTCAGGATGACAACTTCAGTTTCTTAATTATACCAATGCCTGTCAGGCTGAGTTCATCGAAGCCTTGCTGAATAAAGATATAATGTACAAGGTACCCTACGATATACTCAGGATAAACTTGCCAATGAAGGTGAGCAGAGAATCCAAAGCTGATAACAAAAAATTTAAAAAAAATTATATCTTCATGCTTACCAAGTTTAAAAGAAACTATGCCTATCTACATGGATGTACATATCGTTCCCGGTGTAAAAGCCAGGGATGTGGCTGAAGCCCATACAAAGGATATGCTTCACCAGGAAGAATATGGCTGCAAATGCATGACCTATTGGATAGACGAACAACGGGAAACTATATTTTGCCTTATAGAAGCTCCAGACAAAGAAGCCGTGGAAGAGATGCATGGCAAGGCCCACGGGTTGATCCCCAATAAAATAATAGAAGTAAAGAGTACACTGGTGGAATCTTTTTTAGGCCGGATATATGATCCGGCAGATGCAGAAATTTCAGATGACGGATTGAAAGTTTTCAGCGACCCTTCCTTTCGCATTTTGCTTGTAACAAAGATCAATGACCCGGTATTATTGAAATATAATTTAGGTACAGAAAAAGCGAATGAACTGCTGGGCCTGCATAATAACATTGTAAGAAAAAATCTTACACAGTATGGCGGCAGCGAAGTGGAACATGGCGGCAATGGATTTATTATTTCTTTTGCATCGGCATCCAAGGCAGTTTCATGCGCTTTGGCTATTCAAAAAGAAATGCAGGCGGCCGATGCGGACGCATTAGGTTTCAGGATAGGTATCAATGGCGGCGAACCCTTAGGGAACACGAATAAACTGTTTGGTGATACCATACAATTAGCGGGGCACATGTGTGCCATCACTAAAGATTTACAGATCGCCATCGCATCATCAGTTAAAGAACTTGTTTCAAAAGATCATTTTGAAGACAACAGAAATAATTTTTTCTCTTTATCTCCCCAGGACGAAGTTTGCCTGGAATCATTATTCAACAAACTTGAAGAGAGCCTGCAGGATGCTGACTTTGACGTTGATGATTATTGCCAGGCAATGGCAATGAGTAAATCACAATTGTACAGGAAAACAATTGCACTTACCGGCCTTGCGCCTAATTTATTGTTGAAAGATTTCAGACTTGAAAAGGCCAGGGAGCTAATGAAAAAACAACACTATAATATTTCGCAGATAACATTTGATTCAGGATTCTCCAGTCCTTCCTATTTTACTAAATGTTTTAAAAAGAAATATGGCCTTCTCCCGATGGCTTATCTTGACATGCTGCATTAATCTGTTATGGGTTATGGGTTTTTCTACGCTTTTAAATATCCCTTAAAACTTAATTATTTTTCCAATTATTCGTAACCCAGATTCAATTTTACCATTTATTGAATCATTTGTCTCATACCATTTACCATTCATTGAACGATTTGTTATAGCACTTCGGCATTTTGTGATATTATATTTGAATATCTAAAAACCTTAAAAATAAATGTTATGAAAAAAATTATCAACGGCCGCAATGTAGCAGTTGCAATCATGCTTTTCATTGGTTCTGCAACCATGGCCCAAACAACAACAAACAATTTAAAAACTACTCAAACAACAGAAATGAAAACTTATTTGATTGAAAGAGAAATACCCGGTGCCGGTAAATTAACCCCGGAACAATTAAAGAGTATTTCACAAACTTCCTGCTCTGTACTCAAAGAAATGGGACCACGTATCGAATGGATACAGAGCTATGTAACGGGAAATAAAATTTATTGTATTTACAAAGCCGAAAACGAAGAGCTCATCAGGGAGCATGCTAAAAAAGGCGGGTTTCCTGCTAATGTAATCGTTGAAGTTCCATCTGTAATAAGCCCGGCTACCGCAAAGAAGTAGTTATCAAAAAAGCTATCGCCGGAATTTCCTGTTAACGGTTATTCATTCCCCGTATTGCTGATCCTGCAAAACAGGCGTATGCTAAATCTATGTACCATATTGAAGCTCCGCTACAGTGTATGCTGTAGGTAATAATACTTATTATAAAACTAAAAAAAGGAGGTCAAAAATGAAAAAGTTATTTAATAAACTTAAAGGCATCAATACCAAAAATGTTACTGGGTATTTGGCTCTATTGCTGGGTACATTATTATTTATGGGCTGTAAGAAAGAGGCTATAAATGAAACTAAAAATCAGGTTGAACTGTTGAGCAGTAAGGCTTCGGCAGTAAACAGCAGTAGTATGAAAACCGATGCGGAATTTATGAATATGTATAGTGGTCTCAGCAAACAGACAACCCTGGAATTACAACAGGCACGTGCTGCAACTGCCCGGTATCGCAACATTGAAAATGCGCTAAAAGACGGTTATACAAATATTGGGGTTGACGTGGAAAACATGGGCCATCATTACATGAATCCCTCACTGGTGGATGGAACATTTGACATCAGGAAACCTGAAATCCTGGTGTATAACGGGCATGATGATGGAACACAGGAACTGGTTGCTGTAGAATACGCAGTTCCTCTTTCAGCTCCAATGCCTGAAGGTTTTACCGGCTCAGCGGATGTATGGAATGGCACTTCAGGTTTTCCATTATGGCTGGTACATGCATGGGTATGGGCTTACAATCCTGATGGTGTTTTTAACTGGACCAATCCATCGGTACATCTGCATTAGAACAATAAAGGGGAATGGATTTTATATTTAAATGTTGAGTGTTGAATATTGCTTATTGATTGTTTCGTAAGTTAATATTCAACACTCAACATTTAATACAATGTTCAAGTGGGAAGGTTTGCTAAGATTATTGAAATTGAGTTTCCACGCTAACGCCTTTAACTAATGTTTGATATACCACGCAATATCTTTCAGTAAGTTTTTTAAGACTTTCCATTTGTTCAGCAGTAGCGTTTGAATCAAGATTGAATTGTAAACGGATTGTTTTAAAGCCAACAGGAACTTCTTTTGAAACACCTAAAGTGCCTTTGAAATCTAAGTCTCCTTCTGCCTTAATAGTACCACCCTTTATTTCAACTTCAATAGCGGTTGCCACTGCCTGTAACGTAACACCAGCGCAAGCAACCAATGCTTCAAGAAGCATATCTCCTGAGCAAGCCAGCAAACCTGTTCCGCCTGTAGCAGGGTGAAGACCTGCCTCAATTATTGCTTTGCCGGTTTCTACCCTGCAGGATATTCCTTCTCCAATTTTCCCTTCGGCCTTTAATGTAATAATTGCAGAGCCGGGTTCACTCCGGTATTTTTCTTTAAGAGGTGCCTGCAGGTTTTTAAGTTCTGTAGAATTCATAATTACAATTTTAATAGTTTGAAGAGCTGGAACATTGTAGTCATGGCCTATGGCTTGTATCGGGGCTGAACGAATATAATTATTTCAATCCATATTTATATTTATACCTCTCGTAAAGCTGTGTATGTTTATTGGCAAGATTTATTTCCCGGCCCTGGATAAATGCATTTGTTATCACACTGCTTTTCATGTCTAAAATATCACCCTCACTTATTACAATGTTTGCATCTTTACCGGTTTCAATAGATCCTGTTCTGTTAGCTATACCCAAAATTTTTGCGGCATTTAATGTAATTGCAGACAGGGCTTCTTCTTTTGTCAATCCATTAGCCACTGCTGTGCCTGCATTAAACATTAAATTTCTGCCACGGGTAGTGCCATCATTATCACTGATAGCAAATAAAACACCTGCTTTTTGTAACATGTAGGGCGTTTTAAAAGGCTGGTCAACATCATCATCAATGGTTTGCGGTAAACTATGCATTTGCTGAAGTATAACAGCAACATTATTTTGTTTAAGAAGATCGGCTATCTGCCAGCTTTCACTGCCACCTGCAATTACTACATCAAATCCAAATTCAGTAACAAAATCAATGGCCAGCAACATCTCCTTTACCGCATTGCAATGCACAAATAATTTTTGTGTTCTGTTGAACAAACCTTTTGTTGCTTCAAATTTTAAATTGGTTTGTTTGTGAGTTGCTTCTGCCAAATATCCTTTCGCCTCTTTGAAAAACATTTTTACTTTATCCACTTTATCAAGCGCTGCTTTTACAGGATCAACCTGTGGCTGCTGTGGGTTTAAAAAGAATGCAAAGCGGTTTGTACGGGCAAGCATTGAGGGCATGTTGAAATGCATATTTCCATCCATGCGATAGGCTGCATCTTCCCAGTTCCACGCATCCAGTTGCACAACAGAAGAAGTGCCTGTAATTAATGTAGAAGAAGCGGATTCTTCATCCTGCGGAATAACATTAGCCAGTAAAATTCCATTTGATCGTAAAGTATTGATCACTTTTGAATCAGTATTATAGGCTGTTATAGCACGGATAGAAGGATTCATATCGCCTAACTCATCATAATCATTAGCGCCTCTTACACCTGATGAAACTTCTTTAAGCCCGAGATTGGTTATGCTGCTGATAAGGCCAGGGTAAACATGTTTTCCCCTTGCATCAATAACTCTTGAAGTGCCTGTTAAGGCATTGCTTCCAACACTTTCAATTTTACCATTGGTTACTTTTATTGTGCCATCACTTATTACCTGGCCATTGCCAACATGTATGGTTGCATTTGTAATAAAGAAAGTACCTTTTTGTTCAGGTGCAGGATAAATTGTTTCCTGTGCTTTGCATACCTGGGTAAAAATTGTAAGTGCGATAAAGATTTTTATATATTGTTTCATTTATAGAAATTTAAATTTTATTATTTATCATTTTCGATTACTCCTGAAATAGTTTCTTCATCTTCACAATGCAGTAAAACTTCTGCAGCAGAAACGGCTTGTATCACAGGAGTACCACTTCTTTTTTCTCCGCTTATTTTTTGTATCAGGCGATTGCGTTCATCTTTTATTTTTTGTCTTAACTGCATATCCTTGTCCCTGTCAAATTCAACAATGCCGTCAACGATTGTAGTTTGTGCTCTTGCATAAATGCTTAATGGATTATCGGTCCACAGAACGAGGTCAGCATCTTTTCCAACTTTTATGCTTCCTGTTTTATTATCAATATGCAACATTTTAGCAGGGTTAAGCGTAACCATTTTTAATGCATCTTCCTCGTTCATGCCTGCATATTTTATACTTTTAGCAGCTTCCTGGTTCAGGCGTCTTGCCATTTCAGGATCATCAGAATTAATGGCAACGTTCAATCCCACCCTTTGCATTATCGCAGCATTTTGGGGGATAGCATCAACTACTTCCTGTTTATAATTCCACCAGTCACTGAACGTAGAAGCATTGGCGCCATGCGCTTTCATTTTATCAGCCACCTTATAACCTTCTAAAATATGTGTGAATGTATTAAAGCGGAATCCAAACCTTTCTGCAACCCTCATGGCAGCCGTTATCTCACTTTGAATATAAGAGTGACAGGTGATGAAACGTTTTTTATTCATAATCTCTACCAATGCATCCAGTTCAAGGTCTCTCCTGAATGATGCATCTTTTTTAGACGCTTCATAATCTTTTGCACGGGTAAATGCATCCACCAAAACTTCTTCAACGCCCATTCTTGTATCAGGAAACCTGTTGTTATTGCTGGATGTTGTCCGTTTTACATTTTCTCCCAAAGCAAATTTTATAAAAGGATCGGCGCCTACAAATTTTAAATCCTCATCATTAGCGCCCCATCTTAATTTTATAAGTTGTGTTTGCCCGCCGATAGTATTGGCAGAGCCATGCAGGATGTGTGAAGTTGTAACACCGCCGCTTAACTGGCGATAAATATTTATGTCTTCAGGATTTAAATTATCGCCGATGCGAACTTCTGAAGAAACTGATTGTCCGCCTTCATTAATTGATGAAGCTGCTATGTGTGAATGCTCATCAATTATCCCGGGAGTAAGATGTTTGCCTGTGCCATCAATTATTCTTGCGTTTGATGAGGAAAGATTTTTGCCGACCTGTGAAATTTTTCCATTCACAACCAATACATCAGTATTCTCTAATTTGCTTTCTTTTTCATTGGTCCATACAGTGGCATTTTTTATAAGAATTGTTTCCTGCTTTGGTAACTCTTCCCATCCATAACCATTGAATGGATAGGTTACCTTGCCAATTTTAGGAGGCTCTTTCTTTTTTACAGAATCAATTTTTGCAACAGTTGCTTTAATTAAAGTTGCGGTCCACCAAAGCATGTTGCCCGAAGTATCAACCCCATTGCCCTGCCAAACAGTTCCATTATTAATACCGCTAAGTTTAATTGACGGACCAATATTTACCTGCGGCAATGGCCGTCCACCGCTTTGTCTTGACCGGGTTTCATCAACCGGCTTTTTATCATCACCGGGTTTTGTTTCATCAGCTATGTTAGAGGAGTCAGAAACTCTTCTTGTTGTATCACGTACTACAGGAATTTTTATTTTTCCGGAGTCTGCACGAACGGCAGAATCTACTGAAGCTCTTCTCCTCCTTCCCGGTGTGACCGGTGAAAAATTAATTTTAACCAGCTTGCCATCAAAGCTGAATTTTGTTGCTAAGGTATCGTTGTTGTAAATTTTGGCGTCGTTACTGCTCTTTACATCAAGGGTGTAATTCATTTTGCCTGCGGCGGAAGTGATATCTAATTTATAAGTGCCGGCAATGTTATTCACGGCATCATCCTTTACAGTATATTTTTCTCCCTGTATCCAGTTTTGAATGATGATAGTTTTTTCATTAAAGATTGGCCCCGAGGTAATAAGGAAGTTAGCCAGTTTACCTGCATCCAGGCTTCCCACTTTATCATATACATTTAGCAGCGAAGCAGGAGTTTTGGTTAATGCTTCAAGCGCTTTTGTTTCTGATAATCCATAATCAATTGCTTTACGAAGATTTGCCATAAACATTTTAGGGTCACGTAATTCTGCTGCTGTAAAGCAAAAAGGAATATTTGCTTTTTCTAAATAGGCAGCATTTGAGGGCGCCATCTCCCAATGCTTCATATCAGTGAGCGTGATATAGCGGGCATCATTAGGGTCGTCCACATCCATTGCCTGCGGATAATTAAGAGAAAGAATATAGCTCGCTTTTGTGCCTGCAATTTCTTTTATGCGCTGGTATTCATTGCCACCACCTTTAATAATATATTGAACTCCAAATTCATCACCTATCCTGTCTGCACGCAGATCATTCCATTTATCATTAGCTTCAAATATCTGGGGTAAATTTTTATTCTCGTTCCATGCCTGCAGGCTAAGATTGGTACCTTCTGATGCTGGCCTGGTTTTATACCATTCAGCATCAAGATAAGTTTGGCGCAAGAGCGCAATAGAACCCATTATTGATTGCGGGTAAGTCTGCGTTGAAGAACCCCTGCTGAATGAATAATTTGCCGATGCCTTATCTTTTATCACAACTAAATTATCAGCGAGATTAGCAAGTGTAGCCAATACTCCTGTACCTCTTGCTATACCATCTTTCTGGTGAGATAAAACGGTACCAAAACCTGCCTCACGAAACGGTGTAGCTTTTGTATCATCAACAGTGAAAAGTTCAGATGCATTTACCTGTGGCCTTATTGCCTGGTTCCATCCAAAAGCTCCTTTAGTGGCGGAAGTAATTTGCCCGGGAGCATTAAAGTTGAAACCTGTTTGAGTGCGTTGCTGGACAGGAATGCCATAGTCACTATAAATATCGATGAAAGAAGGGTAGATGTATTTTCCCCTGCAATCAATAGTTACTGCATCCTTAGGAACAGCAATGTTATTACCGGCAGAAATTATTTTCCTGTCACGGATTATCAAAGTAGCATTTAACAGCACTGAATTTGCATCTTTCACAATCGTTGCATTAATAAAAGCATACGATTTTTGTGATGGGTCTGCAACTCCATTAACAGGAAAAGTGGTTTGCGCATTAGCCGGGTTAATTAAAATTAAAGCCGTAATAATTAACAGTAATTTGTTCACAAAAAAGAGATTATTTTTTTTCATTAATATTTTTTTAAATATCGCTGAAGATATAAATTAGTTTAAATGCATAGTTTATTTTTTTATAGAAGGAAATTAACAAGTGATCTTTCATAAATTACAATTGAGTAATTTTGTTTATTATAATAACATATGGCAGAGACAATGACCACAGCGATACCTGATTTTACTCTTCCCCCAAGAGTTGACCAGGTTGGTATTGAAGAAAGAGCAGCAAGGTTTACCAAGAGAAGTATAAAGAAAGAGACGAAAGTAAACGGTTTATTGCTTGCATTAAACATGATAGATCTCACCACGCTGGAAGGAAAAGATTCTGAAGGCAAGGTGAAACAGATGTGTTATAAAGCTATGCACCTGCTGGATGCATATCCCGGCTTGCCAACAGTGGCAGCAGTTTGCGTTTATCCTTCTATGGTTAAAACGGCAAAGAAAGCAGTGGAAGGTTCAGGAATAAAAGTAGCATCAGTGGCAACAGGTTTCCCCAGTGGACAGGTGCCAAGAGATGTAAAAATCAGAGATACAAAATTTGCTGTGGCACAGGGAGCTGATGAAGTAGATATGGTAATTTCAAGAGGTAAATTTTTAGAAGGCGAATACAATTATGTGTTCGATGAGATAGCAACGATAAAGGAAGCCTGTGGCGATGCAAGATTGAAAGTAATTCTTGAGACAGGGGAGCTGGTAACATTTGATAAGGTTCGCAAGGCAAGTGATATTGCCATGCATGCAGGCGCAGATTTTATTAAAACATCCACAGGAAAAGTTACACCTGCTGCAACTATGCCGGTAACATTAGTGATGCTGGAAGCGATAAGAGATTTTTATTATAAGACAGGCAAAATGATAGGCATGAAGCCAGCCGGCGGAATTTCAAAAGCAAAACTGGCTTTGCATTATTTGGTTATGCTGAATGAAATTTTGGGAGAGGCGTGGATGAATAATCATTGGTTCCGTTTTGGAGCAAGCAGTCTGGCTAATGATGTTTTGATGCAATTGATGAAAGAGAAGACAGGTGTTTACCAGGGGAAGGATTATTTTTCGTTGGATTAAAACATGTTCAAGGGGTTCAAGAAGTTTAAGAGGTCCAAAATGTTCTTTTTTAACTTCTGGAGCTTTGAACATTTGGGAACTTCTTAAACTTAATTATGGCAACTTTTGAAAAATTTGAACAAATAATTTCCTGGCAGGAAGCAAGAGAATTAAATAAAATTGTTGGCAAGCTTATAGATGATAAAAGATTTGAAAATAATTTCCGCCTGATTAACCAAATAGAGGGTTCGGCAGGTTCTATTATGGACAATATATCTGAAGGTTTTGAAAGAGGTGGAAATAGAGAGTTTATGCAATTCTTATATATTGCAAAAGGGTCGTGCGGAGAATTAAGGTCTCAACTTTATAGAGCATTAGACAGAAATTATATTATAGGGGAAGAATTCAATTCTATTTCAGAACATGCAATGAAAATTAGCAGCTTAATTCAAAAGCTAATCAACTATTTGGAAAGTTCACCCTTCAAAGGAAATAAATATAAAGAAAGAGAAAAAGAGTCTGCAAAAACTTCTTGAACTTCTTGAACCTCTTAAACCTTAACTATGGCAAGAAATAATACATTAAAATTAAAATTCGATTCTGCCCGCAAATATGCGCCGGCGCCGGAAAGCAGGAGTGCAGCTAAAATAAAAGACCAATACGACCTATTCATAAATGGAAAATTTGAAAAGCCAGTAAGCAAAAAATATTTTGATACCATTAATCCTGCGACTGAAGAAAAAATATCAAGGGTTGCAGAAGCCAATGAAGCAGATGTAGACAGGGCAGTGAAAGCGGCAAGAAATGCGTATGAGAATGTATGGAAGAAAATGCCGCCGAAAGAAAGAGGGAAATATATTTTCCGCATAGCACGCATGGTACAGGAAAGGGCAAGAGAGCTGGCAATTGTGGAAACATTAAATGGCGGTAAACCCATTCGTGAGAGCCGCGATTTTGATATACCTGTTGTGGGCAATCACTTTTTTTATTATGCAGGCTGGGCAGATAAATTAGAGTATGCATTTCCCAATCGTAACGCACATCCGTTGGGAGTTGCCGGGCAAATCATTCCATGGAATTTTCCTTTGCTGATGGCTGCATGGAAGATTGCACCGGCATTGGCAACAGGTAATACCGTTGTTTTAAAACCTGCGGAAACCACGCCACTAACGGCTTTGCTTTTAGCAGAAATAATACAGGAATGCGATCTGCCTCCTGGTGTTGTAAATATTATTACAGGGGCCGGGGCTACCGGCGCCGCTATCGTTAATCATCCTGATATAAATAAAATCGCTTTCACCGGTTCTACAGATGTTGGAAAAATTATCCAGCGGGCAATTGCAGGAACCAATAAAAAAGCAACATTAGAACTCGGTGGTAAAGCGGCTAACATAATTTTTGATGATGCACCGATTGACCAGGCAGTGGAAGGCGTTATCAACGGGATATTTTTTAACCAGGGACATGTTTGTTGTGCAGGCTCAAGACTGTATGTACAGGAAAGTGTTTACAAAGAAGTTGTCCGAAAACTTAAGGATCGGTTGGAGACTTTGATCGTTGGTGATCCGATGGATAAGAACACTGATATTGGTGCTATCAATTCAAAACAGCAACTTGACCAGATAAATAAATATTTAAAAATAGGAGTGAAGGAAGGCGCTGAAATGTACCAGAGTTCTGTTGATCTGCCGAAGAAAGGATTTTTCTGCCGTCCTACCATTTTTACAAACGTAGCCCAATCAAACAGGATATCACAGGAAGAAATTTTCGGCCCTGTTCTTACCATCCAAACATTTAGAACAGATGATGAAGTAATTGAAAAGGCAAATAATACACCTTATGGCCTTTCCGCAGGAGTGTGGACAGATAAGGGTTCCAAGATATTCAACATGACAACTAAATTGAGAGCAGGTGTTGTTTGGGCAAATACATTTAACCAGTTTGATCCTACATCACCATTCGGCGGGTATAAAGAAAGTGGCTATGGAAGAGAAGGTGGTCTTCACGGATTAACGCCCTATTTAAATCTTACATCAATTTCTTAAAACAGAAAACAATGGCAGAAGCAACCATAAAAAAACCAATCGCAAAAATTGAAAAAGCACAAAGTAATGGTGCTCCAAAAAAGCGACTGGAAATTTTAAAGACATACAAAATTTACATCGGCGGAAAATTCCCGAGAACAGAATCAGGAAGATATTATTCGCCTGAAAATTCTTCTCAAGAAAAACTTGCCAATGTTTGCCTTAGCTCACGTAAAGATTTTAGAGAAGCTGTTGTTGCTGCAAGAAATGCACAGGGAGACTGGGGTTCAAGAGCTGCATTTAACCGTGGACAAATTTTATATCGCATTGCTGAAATGCTGGAAGGAAGAAAAGCCCAATTCATTGACGAACTAATAAAACAGGATGCAACAAGAGAAGAAGCGGAAAATGAAGTACTGCTTTCTATTGATCGCTTAATTTATTATGCAGGATGGTGCGATAAATTTCAACAATTGTACAGCACAGTAAATCCTGTTGCTTCATCGCATTTTAATTTTTCTGTTCCGGAACCTACAGGCGTAGTGTCTATTATTGCGCCGCAATCAACTTCGCTGCTCGGCTTAGTTTCGGTGATTGCTCCTGTAATTGCAGGCGGCAATACATGTGTGGTGCTTGCATCATTTACCAGGCCGCTATGTGCAGTAACTTTTGCTGAAGTGCTTAATTCTTCTGATGTTCCCGGTGGCGTAATAAATATTCTTACCGGTAAAGTTTCTGATCTGGCTTCTTATTTTGCCGACCACATGGATGTAAATGCCTTTGTGTTTTGTGAGAAAGATGCAGACACACAAAAAATGATACAGGAAAAAGCATCATTGAATTTAAAGCGTGTTGTTCTCTACAATAAAATAAACTGGCTTACTGAAAATGGTCAGTCACCTTACTTTATTATGGATACCCAGGAAATAAAAACAACATGGCATCCGATTGAAAATATCGGCGGGGCTAAAGCGGGGTATTAGTATTTTTTGAGATTTATTTCTTCACTACGAATACACTTCGCTTCCCTTTGTTGGTCGCCTGAGGTACTATATACGTGTTAGACCCAAACAGCTAAAAAATTATTCAATAGAATACCAGCTAATATAAACTGAAATAAAAAAAATTATCATTATAATACCATAAATAATATTGAAAGTAGGGTCTTTGATATTGACTGAAAAAAGAAAACGTTTTTTTTGCTTTTTTAGTCCGGATATTACCATTATACTGCCATACATTACACCGATTAAACAAAGGATTATTTTACCTACAAAAAGAAAATCCCATAGTACTAAAAATTGATTTAGTTTAAAAACTGTAATATCTAATTTCATTTTTTCTTTTTCCTCTTAGGTGCTGGCTTTGTATTATTCTTTACAGATGCAGCCATAATGTTATGAAATATATTTACTTGCCTTTGTTGGTCGCCTGAGGTAACTATATACATGTTAGACCACATGGGCAAAAAAAATCAATACAACTGTTCCCAATTTGATACAAATTTAAAAACTGCTGAGATGAAGTTTTTTATAAACTTAAAAATTCGGGAAAAGAACAGCTTGATAAATCTCATTTTTTCTCTGCTTTTTTCTTCTTAGGTGCTGGCTTTGGATTATCCTTTACAGATGCAGCCATAATGTTATAAAATATTAGATGAATCCTTAGCTGATTTCTTTACTGCTTTTGCCATATTAAATTTAAGTAATTTTTGCCTTTGTTGGTCGCCTGACCAACAAAACTTACTATTAATAGCTTACTCTTTATAATGAGTTAATAAATCAAAATCATTTATTCCTGTTTCATAAAATGCAGCACTGCTATAATAATATTCTTCCGGTAGCGTAGCTAATTGCCATTTCGGCTGTAATGGATTATTGTGAATATAATTAAGCTTTTGCATAAAAACTTCTTCTGTTAATAAATCTACGCTTAATGAATTTCTTTCCCATACTTGTTGTTGCCTGTCCTTTGCAGCTACTTTTAAATGCGGAAGTAATGCATCATTATTCATCAGCATAAATTTTAAAATACTTCTTGCTGTGAATTTCAAAAAATCTCTCTGAAATTCTTCCCTGCTAAGCGAATCATGTATTTGCCAGATACAATGAATATGATTAGGCATTATTACAAATGCGTTTACAGTTAATAAATTATTTTTTACACGATGCCTTAGTGCTTCGATGATTATTTGTTTGTGAAAATCATTTTTAAGACAAGGCAGCCAGTTAAGATTTGTTGCCGTAAAAAATTGTGTGTGGTGCCTGAAAAGCATTGAATAAATATAATTGTTATTGGTCAGGCGACCAACAATGGAAGCGGACATCTATTGAAAATATTGAAGTGGTTAAAGCGGCGTATTAATGCCTGGGAGATTTATTTCTTCACCAACGAATACACTTCGCTATCAAAAAACTCTCCTTCAAAGAAAAAATTTTCTTTAAAATACGCTTCTTTAATAAAATTAAATTTCTCTAATATTTTTCTTGAAGCCATATTCTTTGGATCAATAATAGCTTCAATGCTATGCAGCTTCATTTCATTAAAACCAAAACCGATCACTTTTGTAATTGCCTCACTCATTAAGCCTGTATTCCAATATTGAGGATTTAACATATATCCTATCTCTGCACGGTAATGTTCATTTACAATTCTGTGGTAGCCGATAATACCAATGATCCTGGTTATATTTTTTAAAGTAATTCCCAACTGGATACGATCCGGGCTATTCATAACTTTAATTAATTCAATTGCATCATTAACTGATCTTAGCTTTGGCTTTTTAATATACTTCATAGCCTCCTCATTGGTTCTTAACAGGAAAATATCCTCAGCATCCTCCATAGTAATTTTCCGAAGTAATAACCTTTCTGTTTCAAGAACAGGAAAGGAATCAAAATTTAATTGTACCATAAAAAAGAAATGAGCTTATTTTTTTATAAAGAAAATAACAATGATACAACCTTTCTAAATTATCTTTCATCTCATTAAAACTAATGGTATTATTTTTGCCAACTCTTATATTAGATATGAAGAAATTTTTATTTTCATTTTTGTTTTTAACAGGGTTACAAACATTTGCGCAAACTGACAGCATAAATCCCTTTGCTGTTGTTGTTCATAAAGATTTCCGTTTGGATATTTTAGCAAGAAAAGAAGCCGAATTAAATGCCGCAGCTACAAAATTAGCGGCAAGAACAGGAATGGGTTATCGCCTGCAGGTACTTAGTACTAACGACAGGGAACTGGCAATGAAAACACGGACACAACTGTTACAGAGATATCCTGATCAAAAAGTATACATGCTTTACCAGGCGCCCTATGTAAAATTAAGGTTCGGCAATTTTTTAACTAAGCAGGAAGCGGAGCTATATAAAAACCAAATCAGCCGGATGTTAGGCGACGCATCCATCTATACTATATCAGAAAGAATAGAGATAAAACCTGAAAAAGAAACAAAGGAAAATAACAACTGACAGGCGGATAAATTTTAATATAAAAGAAAAGAGTTTCATTAGCGAAACTCTTTTTTATTTTTGATGCTTCTAACCAATGAAAAATTGGATTAAAACAATTGCATGATCAAAGACAAAATAAAAAAACTTGCTGCTGAAAATGCTGAAGAGTTCATAGCCATTCGACATCACTTGCATGCGCATCCTGAGCTAAGCTATAAAGAGTTTGAAACCTCCCAATTCATCCAAAAGAAATTACATGAATTTGGTATTGAATATAAAGTGCTGGCCACAACCGGCATTGTTGCATTGATTAAGGGGAAGAATCCGGGTAAAAAAATTATTGCACTCCGTGCAGATATGGACGCACTCCCCATTACTGAAGAAAATAATGTTGAATACAAATCTCAAAATGCAGGTATAATGCATGCCTGCGGGCATGATGTACATAGCACCTGTTTGCTTGGCGCAGCAAAAATTCTTAATAAATTAAAAGATGAATGGGAAGGAATAGTAAAATTAATTTTCCAGCCCGGTGAAGAAAGAAACCCCGGGGGTGCAAGTATTATGATAAAAGAAGGTGTGCTGGAAGATCCGAAGCCACACGCAATTTTTGCATTGCATGTTCATCCCGGATTACCCGTTGGAAAATTAAGTTTCAGAAGCGGAATGGTAATGGCAAGCGCTGATGAAATCTATATCACTATAAAAGGCAAAGGTGGTCATGCCGCTTCGCCACATCTTACAGTTGATACTATTTTAATTACATCACATCTTATCATTTCACTGCAACAAATTGTTAGCAGGAATAATGACCCGTTCAATCCGTCTGTGCTTTCTATAACTTCAGTGCAGGGTGGCAATACAACTAATGTTATTCCTTCAGAAGTTAAGCTGATGGGAACTTTCAGGGCAATGAATGAAGAGTGGCGTTTTAAAGCGCATGATCTTATAAAAAAACAAAGCACAGAATTAGTGCATGCTATGGGTGGCGAAATTGATATTACAATTGATGTTGGGTATCCTTTTGTTTTAAATAATGAACAGCTTACCAATGCTGCCAAATTAAAAGCAGGTGAGTATATGGGCAGCCAAAATATTGAGGGGACTGAATTAAGAATGGGCGCCGAAGACTTTGCCTATTATTCTCATAAAATACCTGCATGCTTTTATCGCCTTGGTGTTGGCAATGTTTCAAAGGGAATTACATCCGGTGTGCACACTCCAAAATTTAATATTGATGAAAGTGCAATTGAAATTGGTATGGGAGCAATGGCCTGGCTTGCAGTATCTGTTGATAGTATTCCAACCCTTTAATAATATATCGCTAATTTTATAAACTCCAAAGTCTCCCGCCTTAAGCGGGGAGACTTTTCTGCCGACAGGCAGGTTTAAAGAGGCTTAAAAAGTATGAAAAAAGAAGTTCGAAAACAGGAGGCATTGGATTATCACTCCAAAGGACGTCCAGGAAAAATTGAGGTAGTTCCGTCAAAGCCAACTAAAACACAAAGAGATCTTTCATTAGCGTATTCGCCCGGAGTGGCAGTACCCTGCATGGAAATCTATGCAAACCCTGAATCCGTTTATAAGTATACCGCGAAAGGAAACCTTGTAGCCGTTATAAGCAATGGCACGGCGGTTTTAGGCCTGGGAGATATTGGCCCGGAGGCGGGCAAGCCTGTAATGGAAGGCAAAGGAGTTCTCTTTAAAATATTTGCTGATATTGATGTTTTTGATATAGAAATAAATGAAAAAGATCCTGAAAAATTTGTCCAGATAGTAAAATCATTAGAGCCAACTTTTGGTGGCATAAACCTGGAAGACATAAAAGCGCCTGAATGTTTTTATATAGAGAAGAAGTTAAGAGAGCAATTACATATTCCTGTTATGCATGATGACCAGCATGGCACTGCCATTATCAGCTCTGCCGCTCTTTTAAATGCACTGGAAATTCAAAAGAAAAAAATTGAGAAGGTAAAGTTTGTTGTAAATGGCGCCGGAGCTGCTGCCATGGCCTGTGTACGTTTATACCAGGCATTGGGTGCAAAGCCGGATAATTTTGTAATGTTTGATAAAACAGGAGTTCTTCATGCTGATAGAAATGATCTTGATGAAAATAAAATTCAGTTTGCCACTACCCGTAAAAAGGATCTTACATTGGAAGAAGCCATGAAAGACGCTGATGTTTTTATAGGTCTTAGTGTTGGCAATGTTGTTACCGCTGATATGGTTAAAAGCATGGCAAAGAACCCGATCGTTTTTGCAATGGCTAACCCTGATCCTGAAATTGCTTACAGTGTGGCAATCGCCGCCCGCAAAGATGTTATTATGGCTACAGGCCGCAGTGATTATCCCAACCAGGTAAATAATGTTCTTGGCTTCCCATATATATTCCGCGGGGCGCTTGATGTAAGGGCAACTCAAATAAACGAAGCTATGAAACTGGCAGCAGTAAAGGCTTTGGCAGAGCTAACAAAATCACCGGTGCCTGATAGCGTTACCATGGCGTACAATGAAAAATCACTTGTATTCGGCCCGGATTATATTATTCCAAAACCAATAGATAACCGGCTTCTTTCTACCGTGGCACCGGCAGTTGCAAAAGCTGCCATTGAAAGTGGTGTGGCAAAATACCCCATAACCGATTGGGAAACTTATAAAGATGATCTTAACCGGAGACTTGGTATAGATAATCAATTATTACGCATCATTGGTAATAAAGCAAGGAAAGAGCCAAAGAGAGTTGTATTTGCAGAAGCAGAAAATCAAAAAATATTAAAGACAGCCCAGCTTGTACAGGAAGAAGGGGTGGCATACCCGATTTTGTTGGGTGATGAAATAAAGATCAAAAAAATTGCACAGGAAAATGGAATTGAACTGGAAGGAATTCCAATAATTGATCCTAAAAGTGATGAGGTGGATAGCAAGCGTGCAGAATATGGAGAGATATTTTTCAAAAAGAGACAACGCAAAGGATTCAATTTTTATGAGGCGAAAAAAATAATGAGAGACCGCAACTATTATGGTTGTATGATGGTTGAAACAGGTGATGCTGATGCAATGATATCAGGCCTTTTAAAAAATTATCCTGATACTATAAGACCTGCATTACAGATAATAGGAATGGAAGATGGTGCAAAGCGGGTGGCAGGAATGTATATAATCATGACGAAAAGAGGCCCATTATTTCTTGCAGATACAACAGTAAACTTTAATCCTACAGCAGAAGAATTAGCAGATATAACTTTGTTAGTCGCCAAAGAAGTAAGGCACTTTGGTATTACTCCCGTCATCGCAATGTTGAGTTATTCAAACTTTGGCAGCAGCAATTCTCCTGAATCAAATTTAGTTGCCACTGCACGGGAAATTGTAAAACAAAAAGATCCTGCATTAATTGTTGATGGTGAGATGCAGGCCAATGTTGCATTTAACAGGGAGATATTAAAAGACAATTATCCTTTTAGTGAGTTGGTAGGGCAGGATGTAAATACTTTGATATTCCCGAATCTGGCAGCAGGTAATGTGGCGTATAATTTATTACAGGAGATCGGTAATGCCGATGCCATCGGCCCCATTCTTTTAGGTCTTCGTAAACCTGTTCACATTTTGCAGCTTGGCAGCCAGGTACGCAGTATATTTAATATGGTATTGATAGCGGTGATAGATGCGCAGATTAAAGGAAATTATAAAACAGAGGAGATAGTACAGCGTTCCCGCTGGTGGAAAAAATTTAAAAAGGTAAACAGGGATGCTTAAAACAAATATTTAAAAACAGGGAATGAAATTTTTCAAACTATTTGGCGAATATATTTTATTGATGAAAGGCATGTTTACCAAGCCTGAAAATTTTAAAATGTATTGGAAGGAACTGATGCATCAGTGCGTGGAAATTGGCATTGGCGCATTGGGAATTGTTTCAATTATTTCTGTATTTATGGGGGCAGTGAGTGCGGTACAAACTGCTTACCAGTTAACCAGTCCGCTGGTACCTAAAACTACTATTTCACAGGTTGTGAGAGATACAGTAATCCTTGAATTTGCTCCCACGTTGGTATGTATAGTTTTGGCAGGAGTAATGGGCAGTAAAATTGCCGGTGAGTTAGGTAACATGAGGGTCAGCGAACAAATTGATGCATTGGAAATTATGGGCATCAACACAAAATCATATTTGGTAATGCCTAAAATACTGGCAGCGCTTATAACAATTCCATTGCTGGTTATTATTTCTATGGCTTTAGGCATTTGGGGCGGCAGGTTTGCAAGTGGTATGTCAAACATTGTTTCCCTGGAAACTTTTGACAAGGGTTTGCTGATGGGCTTCACTCCTTTTTATATATCGTTCGCATTGGCCAAAGCCTACACATTTGCATTTATTATCAGCAGCGTTCCGGCATTTTATGGATACCATGTAAAGGGCGGCGCACTGGAGATTGGAAGAGCAAGCACAACAGCTGTGGTAGCAAGTTGTATTTTAATTTTATTTGCCGATTATATATTGGCAGCAATTCTTTTATAAATGATCGAGATAAAAAATGTAAGCAAGTCATTTGGAGATAAACAAATTCTTAAGGGAGTTAGCGCTGTTATGGAAACCGGTAAAACCAATTTAATTATCGGTACCAGCGGAAGCGGTAAAACTGTTTTACAAAAGTGTATGGTTGGCTTATTTGAGGTTGACAAAGGAGAAATTTTATATGATGGAAAAAGTTTTACTGCCATGCACGAAGAAGAGAGAAAGGAATTACGCCAGCAAATAGGAATGCTCTTCCAGGGGTCTGCATTATTTGATAGCATGACAGTTGAGCGGAATGTAAAATTTCCATTGGATATGTTTACTACGTGGGATCATAAGAAAAAAATAGACAGGGTAAATGAAGTATTGGAAAGAGTGAACCTCAAGGATACCAATAAAAAATTTCCGGCAGAGGTAAGCGGTGGTATGAAAAAAAGAGTTGGCATTGCACGGGCTATTGTATTAAATCCAAAATATTTGTTTTGCGATGAACCTAACTCAGGCCTCGATCCACAGACTTCAATGGTAATTGATCTTCTTATTAAAGAAATTACACAGGAATATAATATGACCACTGTTATTAATACCCATGATATGAACAGTGTGATGGAGATAGGAGAAAATATTTTGTACATGTACCAGGGAGAAAAAGAATGGGTAGGCAACAACAAAGAAATTATTTTCAGCAAAAATCAAAAATTAAATGAATTCATTTTTGCATCTGAATTTTTGAGAGATGCAAAAGATATGCGAATGCTTGAAGAAAAAGGTATAATTGATAATGACAGGAATATGGACGAGGTTATGAAAGACCCTGAAGCGCATCTTTTAATGGGCGATAATGATAAAAGAGAATCTCACCCCGGCCCTGCGGATGATAAATAAGCTGCACCAATATTTTATCTTCCTGTAGCAGGTTCTACCGGAATAAAAATATTTCTTAATAATTCTCTCTCCATGCAGTAATTTTGCCACTCAAAAATTTAATTAAATAATTTCAGCTATGACAGTTAAAGTTGCCATTAATGGTTTTGGAAGAATAGGAAGATTGGTATTTCGCCAGATATATAATATGGAAGGTATAGAGGTTGTTGCCATCAACGACCTTACAAGTCCCAAAGTATTAGCACATTTATTAAAGTACGACAGTGCGCAGGGCCGGTTTGAACAAAATGTAACTTCTACCGAAAATGCAATTGTGGTGGATGGGCATGAAGTAAAAATTTATGCACAGAAAGATCCTGCTCAAATTCCATGGGGGCAGCATAACGTAGATGTTGTAATTGAAAGCACAGGATTTTTTACTGATAAAGACAAAGCCCAGGCTCATATAACTGCCGGGGCAAAACGGGTTGTTATTTCTGCACCGGCAACCGGCGATTTAAAAACGGTTGTATTTAATGTTAACCACGATATTTTAGATGGAAGTGAAACTATTGTATCATGTGCATCATGTACTACCAACTGTCTTGCACCAATGGCTAAAGTGTTGAATGATACTTATGGAATTGTTGCAGGATTTATGACCACGATTCATGCGTACACCAACGACCAGAATACTTTGGATGCACCACATCCAAAAGGTGATTTAAGAAGAGCAAGAGCCGCAGCAGCCAATATCGTTCCCAATAGTACCGGTGCGGCAAAAGCAATCGGGCTTGTATTGCCTGAGCTTAAAGGAAAGCTTGATGGCAGTGCACAGAGAGTGCCTACCATTACGGGTTCTTTAACCGAGCTTACAACATTACTTAATAAAACAGTTACCGTTGAAGAAGTAAATGCTGCTATGAAAGCTGCTGCCAATGAGAGTTTCGGATATACCGAAGATGAAATTGTGAGCACGGATATTATAGGTATTAATTTTGGCTCTTTATTCGATGCTACACAAACAAAAGTGATTACTGTTGGCGATAAGCAAATGGTGAAAACCGTTAGCTGGTACGATAATGAAATGAGTTATGTATCCCAACTGGTACGTACTGTTCATTTTTTTGCCGGGTTGATTAATAAATAATTAATCTTTAAAAGGCTTTCAATTTGAAAGCCTTTTGTTTTAATAAGTAATATGAGCAAATTTTCAGACTATAATTTTAAAGATCAAAAAGCATTGGTCCGTGTAGACTTCAATGTTCCTTTGGATGATCAATTTAAAATAACTGATGATAACCGGATGAAAGCATCTATGCCGTCCATTCAAAAAATATTGAAGGATGGTGGCAGTGTTATTTTAATGTCGCACTTCGGAAGACCAAAAGACGGACCATTAGATAAGTATTCATTAAAACATTTGGTTGGTCATCTGCAGGAATTATTAGGAGCAGGAACAAAAGTTTTATTTGCCAATGACAGCATTGGAGATGATGCCATCAACAAATCAAAAAATTTAAAACCCGGCGAAGTTTTATTGTTAGAAAATCTTCGCTTCTATAAAGAAGAAGAAAAAGGAGATGAAGGCTTTGCAGAAAAGCTTGGCAAGCTTGGCGATGTATATGTGAATGATGCCTTTGGTACTGCTCACCGTGCCCATGCATCTACAGCTATTGTAGCAAAATTTTTTCCTGCTGATAAAAAAATGTTTGGCCTGCTGATGGAAAAAGAAGTTGAAAGCGCCGAAAGAATTTTACATAAAGCCGAAAAACCATTTCTTGCTATTATTGGCGGAGCAAAGGTTTCTGATAAGATACTCATCATAGAAAATCTTCTGGATAAAGCAACTGATATTATAATAGGCGGCGGCATGGCATATACTTTTTTTAAAGCTGAAGGTGGCAAAATTGGTAATTCTCTTTGTGAAGAAGACAGGCTGGATACTGCGCTTGACCTGATTAAAAAAGCAGAGGAAAAGAATGTTTGCATTCATCTTCCTGCCGATTCCATTATCGCCGATAAATTTGATGCCGATGCAGAAGTGTCCGGTTCATTAAGTAATAATATCCCTGATAGCTGGATGGGACTTGACATTGGGCAAATGGCCACCGAATCTTTTTGCAGGGTAATCAGTAATTCAAAAACTATTTTATGGAATGGTCCTATGGGCGTTTTTGAATGGGACAAATTTCAGCATGGTACTAAAGCTATAGCACTGGCAATAGCAGATGCAACAAAGAATGGTGCATTCTCTCTTGTGGGTGGGGGAGATAGTGTTGCTGCAGTAAATAAATTCCAACTGGCAGATAAAGTAAGTTTTGTAAGCACCGGCGGCGGCGCCATGCTCGAATATTTCGAAGGAAAGGTATTACCGGGAATAGCGGCCATACAATCGTAAAAGAACTTCAAAGTCCCTCTTCTGCAGGAGACGAAGGTGCAAATATGACAGTAAAAATCTTAAGCATGCCTTTTGCTTAAAACTATTATCTTTAATCAAAACAAATTAAAATGAAATCAAGAACAGGTTTATATGTTATACTCGGCTTAGTGGTTTTATTATTTTTCTGGGGGTGTGGCGCCTACAATGGTTTAGTAGGGGTTGACCAGCAGGTAAAAGCAAAATGGGGTGATGTAGAAACCAACTACCAAAGAAGAACTGATCTATATAACAGTGTTATTAAAACGATTTCGGCTTCGGCTAATTTTGAAAAATCTGTTTTAACTGATGTGGTTGCTGCCAGGGCTAAGGCAACTTCTATAAATGTTGATATTAATGATCCAAAATCTTTGGAAGCATACCAGCAGGCACAGGCAGGATTACAAAGCTCATTCAGCAAGCTACTGGCAGTGGTGGAAAATTATCCTGATATAAAAACTACCAAAGCTTTCCAGGATTTCCAGGCACAGATAGAAGGTACTGAAAACCGGATAAATGTTGCACGCAAAGATTATAACGCTGCCGTTCAATCGTATAATTTAAAAGTAAAAACGTTTCCTAATAATATTTTTGCCGGACTCTTTGGCTATCACGAAAAGCCTTTTTACAAATCAGATCCCGGAAGTGAAAAGGTTCCTGATGTGAATTTTGATATCAAATAAATCAGGAAATAATGTTTTCCCTTTTTAAAAAGAAAGAATTTTTTTCAAAAGAAGAAAATGACAAGATCGTTGCTGCCATACGCAATGCTGAAAAATGCACCAGCGGAGAGGTAAGGGTTTTTGTAGAAAGTAAATGTAAATTCATTGATCCGCTGGACAGGGCAGTTGAAATTTTTACTGAGTTAAAAATGCAAAGCACGCAGGACCGTAATGGTGTACTGGTGTATGTTGCACTTAAGGACAGGCAACTGGCAATTTATGGCGATACGGGCATCAATGCAAAAACGGGGGAGCAGTACTGGAAGGATGCGGTTAATAAAATGATATCCCAATTTAATAAAGAGAATTATGCTGAGGGTATCAGCAATTGTGTAATTGAAATAGGACAGGCACTGCAGCATTATTTTCCTTATGATAAGGAAGCAGATAAAAACGAACTTCCGGACGAAATAATTTTCGGTAAATAGATCATGAAGAAATTCTTCTTAATATTTATTCTTTTTTCAATTCAGTTTGTCAGTGCACAAACCATTCAGCCACGTCCAAATCCTCCGCAGGCGGTAAATGATTTTGGAAATTTTCTTGAGCCATTTCAAAAAGAAGCATTAGAGAAAAAAATAAGGGATTATAACGATAGTACTTCTTCTGCCATTGTAATTATTACAGTTCCTGATCTGCAGGGTTATGATATTGCTGAAGTGGCATTAAAATACCTGAGAGAATGGGGTATTGGAACCAAAGAAAAAAACAATGGTGTTGTGATACTCGTTTCAAAAGAAGAAAGAAAGGCAAGAATTGAAACAGGCTACGGGATGGAAGGGGTACTGCCTGATATTACTGCAAAGCACATTATCGATGAAGTGATGGTCCCGAATTTTAAAGCAAATGATTATTACCGGGGCTTCGATCAAACCATTGATGCAATTATCCTTGCTGCCAGGGGAGAATATAAGTCGGACACGAAAAAAAGCCCGGGTGGCCGTATTCCATTTAAGGGAATATTTTTTTTAATAATCATTATCATATTAATCCTTTCTAAAATTGGCGGCGGTGGCGGTGGTAATTATATGAGCCGTAAAGGATCAAGAGGGCTTGGCGGTTTACCCTGGTTTATGCTTGGCAGCATGTTAGGCGGCGGAGGCAGAAGTGGCGGGGGTTTTGGCGGCGGCGGATTTGGTGGCGGTGGTGGAGGATTCGGAGGATTTGGCGGCGGCTCTGGAGGAGGAGGAGGCGCAAGCGGGGGATGGTAAGTAAGTATTAAAATTATTATAATAAAAAAGCAGACCATAACGATCTGCTTTTTTTCTAACCTTGGGTTAAAGACTATTTCATCAGCCCGCTTATATAATCAGCCAGCTCTTTATTGCCTTCCTCTCTTTTTGCTTTGCTGAGTTTACTAAATGCATTTTTAAAAACAGGGTCAAGATAGCTTTTATCGCCCTCAGGAATAGTATTGCGGTAAGTAAATATCATATCAACGGCCGCTCTTACTTTATTGGCATCAGATACTCTTGTAAGGTAGTTGGCAAACAGGGTGCTCATTAATATTTTATCATCGCTTGATGGTTCCCTTTTATAATAGTTTGCAATTAATTCAAAGTCCTCCTCTGTTCCCCTAATCATAAAAATTTGAGATACCATAGTGCCTAATTTACCTCTTGCGTCATTGCTGTATTTTTTTGCTAAAGCATAGGCATTGGCAGGATCTAGCATTACCAGGCCTGCCAATGCAGCGCCTGACACGGAATACGATGAATCATCTGCCGATTTTGTAAACAGCGTTATATATTTTTTATCTTTTAAAGAAGTCAGTAATTCAATAGCCTTCGCTTTTACTTTTTTTGAAGGGTCACTATCTGCAAGTTTTTCAAATTTTATAATTGATTCATCGGTTATTAACTCTTTTTTTTCTTCATATAACTCTAAAGTGTATAACCTGAGCCCGCTAAATTTATCATCTAATCCTTCTATAAGCTGTTTTATTTTATTTTTTGAAAAAGCATTCAAGGCTTCTTTTCTGTCTAAATAATTCCCGGCATATTTCCATTGCTCTATCCAGTTTTCCCTGGATTTTTTATCTGTTTTATCAACCAATAATATTTTGTCAGCATCTACATTTATCAATGTTGGTTTAACAGTTGCGGTAAAAGCAAAAGTGTCTGTCTTATTTTCTATCCATACGTTGTAGCGTTTTTTATTAGCACCATTATACACGTCAATGGCTACAGGTAAACGAAATATCTTGCCGGTATTTTGTGTTTGCTCTGTAATAACATACGCCATACCATTTGTATAGCTATAATTAATTTTTAGCTGGGGGTGTCCGCTACCGTAATACCATTGGTTCCAAAACCAGTTTAAATCCTGCCCCGTTACATCTTCAAACGCAAGACGCAGCTGATGTGCTTCTGCTGTTTTAAATTTATTTTCTGTCAGGTATTTATTGAGTGCTTTAAAAAATGCACTGTCTCCAACATAATTACGCAGCATGCACAAGATTGAACCACCTTTTTCATAGCTTATATTATCAAACAAATCTTCTTTATCATTATAATAAAAACGAACCAAATCTTTCTTTGCGTTTTCAGGATTGTTTAAATATATCTGCCTGTGCTCTTCTGTATGTTCATCTGCAGCGTCTTTACCGTAGCGGTATTCCATCCATAATGATTCGCTGTAATCTGCAAAAGATTCATTGAGTGTAATATTGCTCCAGCTTTCTGTAGTTACTAAATCTCCAAACCATTGATGAAATAATTCATGACTGACATATTCCTCATATTTATTTCCATCCGTTAATTGACGGGCATTTTGTTGTACCACATCAGTGTGTAAAGTGGCAGAAGTATTTTCCATTGCCCCGCTTACAAAATCCCTTCCGGTTATTTGTGAGTATTTGGGCCATTGATAAGGAATGCCGGTTATCTTTTCGTAAAACGAAATCATTGCAGGGGTTTCTCCAAATATTTTCCTGGCAACAGGAGCGTATTCTTTTTCTACATAATAACTCACTTCCTTTCCTTTATAGCTGTCTTTTATAATTGCATAATCGCCTACTCCCATAAAAAATAAATAAGGCGAATGAGGAAGATCCATCTTCCAGTAATCAGTTCTTGTTCCGTCTGTATTTTTCTTTTGGCTTATGAGTAATCCATTGCTAAGCGTTACATATTTATCAGGCACGGTCATATAAATTTCTTCTGTGGTTTTTTGGTTTGGTTTATCAATGGTGGGAAACCAAACACTGTTAGCCTCAGTTTCTCCCTGCGTCCAGATTTGAGTGGGTTTGTTTTTATCTTCTCCTTTGGGATTAATAAAATATAATCCTTTTGCATTGGTAATGGCTGAGCTACCCTTTACTTTAAGATCATTTGGTTTGGATATGTAATCAATATAAATAGTATAATTCTCTTCGGCTTTATATAATTTGTTGAGTGATATTTTTAAAATCATTCCGTCATATTGATATGGGAGGGCAGATTTAGAATTTCCTTTTACTACAGCAATTTCTTTTATATCCATGCCTTTGGCATCAAGCGATAAAGAATCAGTCGGATAAAAATGGGGATGAAGTGTGATCCATTCCTTGCCATAAAGCCATTGTTTATCATAATCAAATTTTACATCCAGTTTGGTATGTACAAGGTCGTTGATCTTTGTACTTGAAGCACGATAAACATTTCTCCAGGACTCATCATCTGTTTGTGCCTTCATTAAAAATGGAGCAGTTATAAACACCACGAGGAATAGAAATAATTTCATAATAAATTTTTTATTAAGCAAAAGTAACCGGGCTAATGTTAAAACAATTCAATTTTTAGATGGAAGGTATATAGTAAGGTATATTAAATTAGATTTGCTTACTGTTTCAGGACGTATGAAGAATTTTTTAACAAGCCTTATTTTTTCCGCCGGTTGTTTCCTTGCAAATGCACAGCAAAATCGATTTATTTATTTACAAACAGAAAACAAGCAGCCTTTTTTTGTACGGTTTGATAATAAGGTTTTAAATTCCTACCCCTTAGGATATTTGATTATTCCAAAGCTGGACGATGGATTGTATAGCCTGGTGATTGGATTTCCGGAAGTGAGCTACGAACAGGAGTTTAACTGCTCTGTAAAAAATAAAGATGTAGGTTTTATAATTAAAAATGCCGGTGAAAAACAATGGCAGCTTTTTAATGTGCAAACAGAAAGTGTTATCGTTCCCGGAGATGTTATTACTAAGCCGGTAATTACGCATGAAAAAGAAACGGATCCTTTCTCAACCATGCTGGCAAATGCGGTGCACGACTCAACTATTTTATGGAAAGATGCATCGAAGAAAGTATTCACGGAAAACGCTACTGAGCAAAATAAAAAAGATACAACCATCGCTATTGTCTCTAATAGTGATGTTGCAATTTCCAAACCGGATAGTACCTTGATGAGTGATTCTGGCAGAAAAGATATTGCTAAAGAAGTCATTCCTGAAAAACCTATTGAGCTAAATCAAAAAGATACTGCGCAGACAGTAATTTCAAACAGTGATGTTGCAACCTTAAAGCCGGATACTTTAATGAGTGATTCCGGCAAAAAAGATATTGCTAAAGAAGTCATTCCTGAAAAAATCAATGAGCTAAATCAAAAAGATACAACACAGACGGTAATCTCAAATACTGATGTTGCAGTTACTAAGTTTAAAAAGAAAAAATCGAAAAAGTCTAACGGCGCATTACAGGATTCTACACTTGGGCAAAAGGAAATAACAACAATAGTTGTACCTGAAAAAGTGAGTGAGAATAAAGATACTCTTCAAAGTATAAATTCAAATAATGATGTGGCTCTTTTAAAATCAGTAATTAAAAGAAAATTAAAAAAGAATAGTAAAGAAGGGATAGAAATGGTTTATATAGATGATAATGGTGATTCAAGAGATACTATCAGGATTTTAATACCTTCTGATAAAAAGAAAAATAAAGACGAATTAACAATCACTGAACCTGTAGTTACTGTTCCTGCTGAGCCAAACGATAAGCCAAAGGAGAATAAAGCAGACTATAAAATTTCTGAGGGGGAAAAGGAGATAATTAAAGAGGCAAATAAAAAACCGGTTTTTATATCGGAAATGATAAATTCTGATTGTAAAAATTTTGCAACAGATGATGATTTTTTAAAGATCAGGAAAAAAATGGTAGCCGAGAATAATGATGAGGATATGATAAAAGCTGCAAGAAAATTTTTTAAAACAAAATGTTTTACTACGGAGCAAATAAAAAACCTGAGTGTTTTATTTTTAAAAGATGAAGGCAAGTATATGTTCTTCGATACAGCATATCCATTCGCATCCGATTCAGACCTATACGCTACTTTGGAAAAGCAGCTAACAGATAATTATTACATCACACGTTTCAGGGCGATGATCCATAAATAGTTTTTCATGCCTCGATATTTTATAGAAGTGTCATACAAGGGCACAAATTATTCGGGTTTTCAAATACAAATAAACGCAAACTCAATTCAGGCAGAAGTTGAAAAAGCATTAAAGATTTTTTTTAAAAAAGAGTTTGATCTAACAGGCTCATCCCGTACTGATGCAGGCGTGCATGCATTGCAAAATTTTTTTCATTTTGATGTTGATGAACAATTAAATTTTGAAAAAGATTTTCAATACAATTTAAATGCTTTACTTCCCAGGGATATTGTTATTAAAAAAATATTCCTGGTAAAGGATGATGCTCATTGCAGGTTTGATGCAATAAGCAGGGAGTATAAATATTTTATTTACCAGAACAAAGATCCATTCCTCCAGGATACAGCATTTTATTATCCTTACAAATTAGATGTTGAAAAATTGAATGCCGCCGCACAACAAATAATCAGGTATGAAGATTTTACATCCTTCTCAAAAAGAAATACACAGGTAAAAAATTTTCTTTGTAAGATCGAAAAAAGTGAGTGGTATGTCAAAGAGAATACTATGGTTTATAATGTTATTGCCAATCGTTTTTTAAGAGGTATGGTAAAGGGATTGGTTGGAACAATGCTGCGTGTTGGTACAAACAAAATTTCAATAAATGAACTCTCAGAAATTATAGAAAGTAAAAATTGTAATAAAGCAGATTTCACACCGCCATCTCATGGCTTATTTTTAAATTGTGTGAATTATAATTTTAATTTGCTGGCCTAATGCTGTTCATAAATTCTTAACAAAATTTCTTTAAAAAACATTGGGTGGTAATACTATCTCAACGTATCTTTGCATCCGCTTTCAAAAAAAGCAAAACAGTTCTCCCATAAAAAATAATATTCTTATCAAAGTTTTCTAAAAATACTTTAGAAATATTTGGTAGCGTAGATAAAGGCTCTTACTTTTGCACTCCCAAATAAAAATGGGAGGTCATAAAAAGGCCAAAAGATCTTTGAAAGTTTGGAAGCAACAGCATAGAATTTTTAATTCTAACACAAGGTAATTGTTAAGCGTAATTTTTTAGAATTTGACGTTAATTTTCGAGAGAGAATTTACAAGTCAGATCAAATCTCATTTACAATGGAGAGTTTGATCCTGGCTCAGGATGAACGCTAGCGGCAGGCTTAATACATGCAAGTCGTGGGGCAGCAGGGGTAGCAATACCCGCTGGCGACCGGCAAACGGGTGCGGAACACGTACGCAACCTTCCTTTAACTGGAGAATAGCCCCTCGAAAGAGGGATTAATACTCCGTAACATATTGATAAGGCATCTTATTAATATTATAGCTCCGGCGGTTAAAGATGGGCGTGCGCCTGATTAGATAGTTGGCGGGGTAACGGCCCACCAAGTCTGCGATCAGTAACTGGTGTGAGAGCACGACCAGTCACACGGGCACTGAGACACGGGCCCGACTCCTACGGGAGGCAGCAGTAAGGAATATTGGTCAATGGACGCAAGTCTGAACCAGCCATGCCGCGT
>JAQBNL010000038.1 GCA_028288585.1 Chitinophagaceae bacterium
CTTTTCTCTTGTTGCACCTGTTGCTTCGTGCAAGGCAATCATTTTAGTATTCCAATCGCCAACCCATGAAAGTTCGGCTTGTTTAATGATCTTTTGTGGTATGGTTTCCTGGTGAAGCCGGCGTATAATTCCACTTTCAATTCCTTTGTTCTGATATTTTCTTTTACAACCCATTACGATGAAACGGATTCTCGGGTTTTTAGTGGTCTTCAGTTTCAATAAAAATTTCAGTTTATTCCAGAGGTTCAATTTTCCGTTAAAAGGTTTTAAGAAAACATTTATATCAGGAACAGCAATAACAAAAGCAATTGGTTCTTCATTATGGTAAGCAAACCAGATGATCTTTTCATTCACGATCGGTTTCATTTCCCTGAAAGATTGTTTTATTGTCTCCAGCCCGATCGGTGTAAAATCTTCAAATTCGCTCCATGCATCATTGTATATTTCCCGGAAATCATGGGCAAACTTTTCAAATTTATTTTTTTCAAAATGAATAAATTTATATTCAGGCTTATTTGCTATCCATTCCGCGATCTTATTGAATCTTTCAGGAAATCCTTTTTCAGTATGAATAACATTTGTGAACTGGTCGTATACTTTTTCAAAACCATATTTCTCAAACAGGTTTTGGTAATAGGGAAAGTTATAATTCATTCCCATGCTTGGTTGAACAAAACCATCGATGAGTAAGCCCCAGTACTTATCATTCTCCCCAAAATTTATCGGCCCATCCATAGCCTTTGCATTATTCTGCTGAAGCCATTGCCTTGCCGTATCAAACAAAAGAAATGCAGTTTTCTCATCATTAATACTTTCAAAAAAACCAATGCCCCCGGTTATAAAATCGGGATTTTTATTTTTTTGATGATTAATAAATGCCGCAATGCGGCCAACGGTTTCGTCTTTGTCATTCTTTGCTATCCATCGTTTAATAATGCCGTGCGAATGAAAGTTGTTATGCTTCGGATTAAATACAGCTTCTATATCCTTATCAAGCGGGGAAATAAAATTAGGATCATTTTTATACAGCTTTCGGGGAAGCTCAAGAAATTCTTTATTGGTCTTTTTATCGCTTACTTCTACAATCTTCATGTTACCGTTGAAAAAAATAAAGATACTAACAGCACATGAATAATCGGTTATTAAAAGCCGCGTTCATCCCGTTGCTTGTTATTCATGCTTCTTGCAGCAGCAGTTCCAAAGTTCTTTAATTTATAGGTGAACGTAAGCATAAAATATCTTTGCAGCACCTGGCTTTGAATATCTTCTACATAACTTTCGGTAACCGTACGGCTGATACTTTTATTTTGTTTCAGAACATCAAATACAGAAAGCTTTAATTCACCTTTTTGATCTTTCAGGAATTTTTTACCTGCTGACATATTCCACAATAAAAAATGTTGATCGGGGGTTGTACTGCTTTTATAATTATAGCTCTGGTTATTAAGATCATTCTGGAAAAACCAGCCGGCTTTTGATAACAAATTAAATTGTACACCAAAAGATTGTGTGTTGTAGTTATTATTAGCTTGTTGTACAATCGCATTATAACTTGTGGAGTATGATAAATTAAAATCCACATACTGGCTTATATTGCTCGACAGCACAACGCCTCCATTGTATGTATAATTATCAGTGATAATTTTTTCATTATTTGTAAAGCCCGGTAATTTGCTATAGCTAACACCGGCATTAAGATTAATATTTGATTTGATAAATTTAACAGGCGCACCATAAGTAAAGAATGAACGTGCATTCCAATATCCGCTTAGGTTTATAGGCTTGGTTAAATAAACACCCGCGGGTAATTTAAGCCCTGAAGGCAGGATGGAATCACTATTAAAATTGATAAAGCTTGCATTGGATATATAATCCTTTGTCTGCTGTACAAAAAGGTTTGCAAAAAAACTTTGTCCCTTTAGTGTATTGGTATAAGTGAAACGTGTAACCAGCGAACTGGAATATTGTTGTTTAAGATCAGGATTACCGGTACTGTACTGTAACGTATTGGTGGTATTCTCTACATTTTGTAATTGTGTAACAGAAGGTGCATTTACACTGGTTCTGAAAAACACGTTAACACTGCTCCTGGCAGAAAGCTTTCGCCTTAACTGCAGGTTAGGCAAAATATTAGTAAAAGTTTTATTTACAGAAACGGTATTTGGAAAAAGCTGGTCACTTTTAAGATTAGAACTTTGAATACTGGTTCCTACTGAAAATTGATTATCCCTGTCGCCAACCCGGTAAGTAATCCCGCCATTTTGCGTATTGTAAGTATTATCAAATTTATTAGAAAGCCTTGTATCAAATAAAGAGTATGATTTACCAACAGGATCGTATTGAAAAGTTTGCTGATCCGCTTTATTTTTAGTGAAGGAAGGATTATAATTTAACTGTAACTGTCCTTTTTTACCCATCGGTTCAGTATAAGCAAGGTTTGCAGAAATTGTATGCCCATTGGTAAGGTTATCAACAAACTGGTTAGATAATGAATCCCTTGCCACGCTGTTTTTAAAAAATTTAGAATCAGTTATTGAGTATGAATCTGCCAGCTTGTGGTTAACAGTTGTATTAATACCAATTGAAATTGTTCTTCCTCTTTTTTGAAATGCATGCCTGAAAAACACAGTATTATTAAAGTTATAACCTGAAGTTGCGGCGTTATAGGAACTTGCCGACTGGTTTAGCATATTTGCCAAAGAAAAATCACCGCTGTATGCCTGCTGTGCATTTATAGTACTGCTGCTATTATTTTTTTGAAAATTTAAACTGGGGCTAATAGTAAGCGTATTGGAAGAATCAAATTTGTATTCTAACCTTAAGTT
Organism: Chitinophagaceae bacterium; assembly: GCA_028288585.1. Classification (GTDB taxonomy): domain Bacteria; phylum Bacteroidota; class Bacteroidia; order Chitinophagales; family Chitinophagaceae; genus Ginsengibacter. Next base: position 2,826 of record JAQBNL010000038.1, read on the forward strand.
TATCCGGTTATTATAATTGCTGCTTGATGTTGCACTGTTTTCTTTATAATATATAGATGAATCACCCTTTAAAAATGTTTGCCTGTTGGTTAGCTGGGTGTTGGAGTTATTGGTATTATTAAAAAAATAACTACCGGTTAATGTCAATTTTTTCCCAAATTGGTTTGAGTAATTTAACCCTATTGCATTGGTTTTACTTATACCATTTTGCTGGCCTACCAAGAAATTTTGCTGGCCGCCACCACCTTGCCCACCGCCACCACGGCCTGCCTGAGCTTGTCCACCTTGTCCGCCTCCGCCACGGCCGCCTTGCCCTCCTCCACGATTTCCGCCTCCGCTGCTGGTAACGCCTAAAAGATCCTGGGAAGAAAAATTCTGCTGATTGATATTATTAAACAGCCCCACAAAAGAAAGCCTGCGATTGCCTTTAAAGAAACTAACATTACCACCCGCTGAATAGCGGTCATCAGTTCCATAGCCTGCATACATGCGGCCAAACTGCCCGTTACGCATATTTGCTTTGGTAACTACGTTAATAGCTTTTTGAGAGCTGCCATCATCAAAGCCGGTAAAGGCTGCCTGGTCGCTTAGCTTATCAAATACCTGTATCTTATCAATTATTTCTGCAGGCAAATTTCGTAAAGCAGCAGTAGCATCATCGCCAAAAAAATCCCTGCCATCTACTGTAACTTTTTTTACCTGTTCGCCTTGTGCAGTAACTGTTCCTGCTTTATCAACAGTAATACCGGGCATTTTTTTAATCAAATCTTCCACATTAGCATCCGGGTTCACTTTAAATTGATTGGCGGAATATTCCACCGTATCAACTTTTTGTTTTACCTGCGGGGCTGTGGCAACTACAGAAACTTCATTTAATATTTTAGCTGTTTTAGATATGGCAATATTCCCCATATCATTTACCACGCTGTCTTTTACATTAATTGTCATTTTAAATGCGCCGAGGCCAACCGATGAAACTGATAATTGATAAAGCTTTGGCGTAACGTTTTCAAAAATAAAAACACCATCTTTATTAGTAACGGTGGTATACGCTGTTGATGAATCCTGGTTATTTGCAGAATCTGGCCTGTTGTTAAGTTTTACAGTGGCGCCGATTAGCGGGCTTTTGTCATTTTCATCAGTTAAAACGCCTTTAACTGTCTGAGCTTTAATGGAATTGATAGAAAAGAGCAATAAAAAAAACGCTAATCCCCTGGCTAAAATATTCATGTTTAGATTTAATGATTAATAGATAAGTGTTGAGACTTATTAAAATTGGAAAAGTTTAGTGCAAAAAGTCTGCCTCAATAAATATTTGTTCCCCGTTTACGGCTTTGTGATTTAAATTGCAGCCTCTAAAAAGATAAATATGGATTATAGTAAGATTATTTCAGTAACAGGATTAAGTGGTTTATACGAATTAGTAGCTTCAAAAGCAGATGGCGCTGTGGTGAGATCTCTGGAGGATAAAAGCACAAAATTTGTCAGCAGCCGTGTACATAATTTCTCACACCTGGAAAGTATTGAAATTTATACGGTAAAAGATAATACTGTTTTAGCCGAAGTTTTTAAAGAAATAAAAAACAGTAAGGAGCCATTGCCTGATGCAAAAGCTGATGGTAAAGCATTAAAAAATTATTTCGAAAAAGTTTTTCCTGATCTTGATTTTGAAAGAGTGTATGCGAGTGATATGAAAAAAATAATATCATGGTATGGCATATTGAGTAAGAATAATATCGATATTAAACAGCCTGTGGAAGAAGAAAACACTAACTCAGAAAGTGTTATTGAAGAAATAAAAGATGAAAAACCTGTTCCCGAAAAAAAATCACTTAAGAATAGCAAATAATATTAATTCTTGAGACGTAAAACACCAGTCGTGAAATTTCTATTATCTCACGTTTCACGTCTGCCGTTTCATGATGCTAAGAATTTATCATGCAAAAGTTAACAATGAACGCATCTGCAGATATAAAAAAAATAGAACGCCACTTTTTACCGAAAGACCTGGTAGTAGATAAATGGGAAACCATTGAACCCTATTTTAAAGAGCTTCTTGAAAGAAAAATTCAGTCAAAGAAAAACTTAGAGAAATGGCTCACAGATATGAGTGAGCTGGAAGCTGTCATTAGCGAAGACTCCTGCTGGCGGCAGATAAAGATGACCTGCGATACAACAGATAAAAGCCTGGAGGAAGCATTTAATTTCTTCTGTATGCAAATACAGCCAATGATACAGCCTTACGCTGATGCTTTGAATAAAAAACTAATTAATTCCCCGGTTACAAAAGAGTTAGAGCCGGAAAAATATTTTACCTACCTGCGTTCAGTAAAAAAAAGCATTGAACTCTTCAGGGAAGAGAATATCCAGCTGCAATCAGAGTTGGCGGTAATGCAGCAACAATATGGTGTTATAACCGGCAGCATGCTAATAGAAGTGAATGGTGTTGAATATACTTTGCAACAGGCAGCAAAATTTTTGGAAAGCCACGACAGGGATTTACGTGAAGAAGTGTACAGGAAAATTAATGACAGAAGATTGGAGGATAAAGATGCACTGAATGATATGTATACGCAGTTAATTCAAAAGCGGCACCAGGTGGCGGTAAATGCAGGCTTTGAAAACTACAGGGATTACAGGTTTAAGGAGCTGGGAAGATTTGATTATACAAAAGAAGATTGCTTTAAATTTCATGAAGCAGTTCGCCGCCATGTACTTCCCCTGGTAAATAAAATTTATCAAAAGAAAAAAGAAAAATTAAAGCTGGATGATCTTCGACCATGGGATGT
>JAQBNL010000053.1 GCA_028288585.1 Chitinophagaceae bacterium
TGTTTTAGTTCACTGGATTGTTGCCTGATTGCAAAATAACAATTAAAATGTTCGCTTAACCTTTCTGCTATGGCTAAACATCTGTAAACATGTCCCAAACCAATTTTACTATTCCCATCTGCCCTAAATAAAATATGAGATTTAGGCTTACGACTCAAGGCTATGCATTTTTTTAAATTTTAATTCAGCCAGATTCCAATCATTAAATGTATCAATGTCCTGTATTTCCATGGAAGAAAGCTCGATAAATCCTGAATTGGATGAGAATAATTGTTTACTTATTTCAAATTTTTTTGCGTTCAACCAATAATATTGACCTGCATCATAATAATAGGTTTCAAGATCTTGTGTTCTAAAATCAGCATATTCAGGCCAAACAGCCTTCATTTTTTTTCCATCAACTTTTAATGCCCTTTGAACCGGGTGTGCATACTTTACCACAGGGAATACAGTATCGTAATTTTCTCTTAATAATATATCCCTGCCTTTAGTAAGCTTATCAATAGCAAGTAAAGGTGCTGTCGGATAAATACAACATACCGTTTCAAATTCCCTGCTTAGCATTTTATATTCATTTAGTACTTCTAAAAGTACATCTTCTGTGCCAGCCATATCATCTGCATTTTTTCCTGTTCTGAGAAATGGTATTTTTGCACCATAGGATTTAGAAATCCTGGCAATTTCCTCATCTTCTGTAGACACCATCACTTCATCAAACAATTTACTTTTGATTGCGGCTTCAATAGAATAAGCAATAATGGGTTTATCAATGAAAATTTTAATATTTTTCCGAGGAATTCTTTTACTGCCTCCCCTTGCAGGTATAATAGCTAAGCTAGTCCCCATAATATTTTTTAATCTGTTCAATCACAAAATCTTGTTCTGAGTCTTTTAGCGTAGAATACATTGGTAAACTTAAACAGCGGCTGTAATATTTTTCTGCATTAGGATAATCTCCGTGTTTATACCCTTCTTTTTTATAATAAGGCATAAGATGAATCGGTATATAATGCACCTGAGTAAAAATATTTTTACTTTTTAAATAATTATATAAGCCTAATCTATCTTTAACTTCAATAATATATAAATGATATGCATGTCCATCTACAAAACCTGATTGGCCCTGCAGCCACTGTTTATTTTTAAAAGCTTTGGCATACTTCTTTGCAATTTTTCTTCGGCGCAGCAATCCTTTTTCTGCATTTTTTAACTGTGAAATTCCTAAAGCTGATTGAAAATCTGTAAGTCTGTAATTATATCCCAATTCTTGCATTTCCATATACCAGCCCGGATATGTGGCTGGTACCTCAGCAACATTTCCGGATGCCCATTTAATATCGTTGATAAATATTTTTTGATTGCGGGTAATACCATGCGAACGAAGTTTAATTAAATTTTCATATAGTTCTTTATTATTGGTGGTAATCATTCCGCCTTCACCAGTTGTTAGGTGTTTGACCGGATGAAAGGAGAAGATTGAGAGATCGGCAAAATTTCCATTTCCGCACAATTGTTTATTATTCTTGCAATCAATAAAGTATCCGCCTGGAGCATGGCAGGCATCTTCAATAATCCACATCTCATATTCATTCGCAATTGCTTTTAATAACTCCAAATTAATTGCACTACCCGCAAATTCTACTGAGATAATTCCTGCATAAGTTCCTTTAGGAGACGCAGATAGAATTTGTTGTACCGAGTTAATATCTAATAAATAAGTTATAGGATCAATATCTGCAAATACAATTTCTGCTCCACAATATCTGATACAATTTGCGGATGCAGAAAAGGTTATTGGGGTAGTAATTATTTTTTGTCCGGGTTGTACCTTTAAAGCTAAAGCAGAGAGATGCAGTGCAGCAGTTCCGTTAGATACTGCAACAGCATATTCAGCGCCTATATATTTTGCAAAAACTTCTTCAAATTCTGGAATTTTAGGACCTTGGGTTAAAAAATCTGATTGAAGAGTTTCAACAACAGCTTTTATATCTCTTTTGCTTATGCACTGCCTGCCATATGGAATAGATTTATCATTCATTATTCGGCAAATTCTGTATCAACATGTTGTTTTATTAAAGTTCGAATATTTTCAACGGTAAGCCATTCGTTATTTGTTCCTGAACTATAATTAAATCCTTCAGGAACTTTCTTAGCTTTAAAATGATCAAGATATTTCTGTAAGTCCCAGGTTGGTAACTGCGGAAGGAGGGCATAATATTTACCCAAATCATAAGTGGAAAAAGAATCAGAAGAAGTTATCATTTCCTCATGAATTTTTTCTCCTGGTCTTATACCTACAACTTGCTGCTTACAATCTGGTCCAATAGCCAGTGCAACATCTATAATCCTGTATGAAGGAATTTTTGGAACAAATAATTCGCCGCCCCATGCATTACCTAAAGCAAACAATACCATTTCAACACCTTCGGTAAGTGAAATATTAAACCTGGTCATATTAGCATCTGTAATAGGTAAGATGCCATCACTTTTTTTCTTTAAAAAAAAGGGTATTACTGAACCATTAGACCCCATTACATTTCCATACCGGACAACTGAAAACTTAATATCTTTTTTACCTTTTATATTATTTGCAGCTATAAATAATTTATCAGAGACTAATTTGGTTGCGCCATATAAATTAATAGGGGCTGCCGCCTTATCGGTAGATAAAGCAACTACATTCTCAACATCCGATTCAAGACAGGCAGTAATAAGATTTTCTGCACCAATTATATTTGTTTTTATACACTCCATCGGATTGTATTCCGCAATAGGTACATGTTTCATAGCAGCTGCATGAACAACTGTGTCAATTCCCTTTAACGCTGTTTTTAACCGGTTGTAATCTCTTACATCTCCAATAAAATATCTTATCATGGGATATTTGCGTTCAGAAAATTCTTGAGCCATTTGATACTGTTTCTGCTCATCCCTGGAAAAAATTACCAGCCGCTTAATACCGGGCCATTCTTTTAATACAGTGGCTGTAAAAGCTTTCCCAAATGAGCCAGTACCTCCTGTTACTAATATCGATTTTCCATTTAGCATCTTTTTCTATTTACTAATTTTTATTATAGGTTAATCAGACGGAAGGCTAATTTGATAACTTGAATATATGCCTGATATTTTTTTGAACCAGTTCTTTATTAATGTATTTATTTTTCAGAGCTTTCCTTATATAATAATCCCGCGTATTTTTTAATATAAATGAAGCTAAAGCGTTCTTAAATCCGGGCCGCCAAAAAAAGTCCTTCTCAGGATAATCATTATTATGTTTGTATGAAAATGAACCTTCTATTTCCTGAATTATTTCTATAAATGCAAGTTTAGAAAAATGCTTTGTTATAGTTTCTGGTAGCCAACTCTTGTTGTAAGTATACTCATCAAATTGCCAACGCATACTAAGCCCTAAAGTTGGTGGAGAGTAGGTAATATAGACAATCGCTCCAGGATTTGAAATGGAATTTATTGATTTTACAAGCTTATCTAAATTATTGCAAAACCCAATGGAATAAATTAAAAAAATCACATCAAACTTTCCATCTATACAGGAATCTAATTCATCGGTATTATAATCATATTTTACCGATTCGATCCCTAAATAATCTGCCATAGCATCGGCAGAAATTTTAGAATACTCTGTTACTACAACTCTCTTGGCTCCATTCAATAATACATCTTTTGCAAAAAAACCGGGGCCTCCACTAATATCCAATACAGATTTGCCAGCTAAATCAAATTCATATTCTTTTAAATTACTATTTACCATTTCATACATCCCCTCCCATTTAGTTCCTTTAGCAGTTCTGCTTGTTACGTCCTTACTATAACTATCATAAAAAACTGATTCATTACTAATTATCTCTTTTACAGGGAACAAATAAAATTTCAAAGAAGGGAATTTATTAAAGATAAACCTAAAGAATCCATTATCGAAGGCATACCTTTCCTTGCGCTTTCTATACATATTACCACAATCTTTGCAAGTAATCCAATAATGTTTATAAGAATTTACTGTGGTAGTATTTTCAGTGTTACAGTAAGTACAAGGTAATGGCTGCATGTATATTAATTTATTCGATTAAAATTCCAGTTAAAAATTTTAAATACATTGCCGGGTCTGGGATATGTTCTAAAACGTTTAGAATCGGCCACTTCAAATGTAAAAACATCTGGTAATACATGATTATTTTCTTCTTCATCATTGTCCATACAACCAATCGTTAAATAATATCTGCCTTTATTAAATAAGGGATTAGGAATTTCAATTTTACAACCGTATAATCCTGGTAATACTGATTCATATGAGCCCTTTTCATCTGTCTTATCCGCAAACAGAATGACTCTATGTTCAGCGTCCTTTATTTCAAATGTAAAATGAGCATTTCGTATAAACTTATGCACCTTAAATAAAATTTTTAAAAAATATTTTTCGGGAATATCAATAGCGCTATCTACAATACTATCATCTTCTAGTACAAGTTTTGCTTCCTTTATCTGAATGCTTTTTGATAGGTCATCTTCTAATATAATATGATTATGTCCTTCATTAGTGGTATAATACATGTATTCACTAATAACTTTATCAGGAGTATCATTACTTATCAGTGACCCGTTTTTAAGTAACACAGCTCTATTGCAAAGTGTATTTATAACTCCTAAGTTATGACTCACAAATAAAACAGTTCTGCCTTGATTCTTGCTTACATCTTCCATCTTTCCTAAGCACTTCTTTTGAAATTCAGCATCGCCTACCGCCAGTACTTCATCTACTACTAAAATTTCAGGCTCCAGGTGGGCGGCAACTGCAAAAGCTAAACGTACGTACATACCGCTACTATATCTTTTGACAGGAGTGTCTAAAAATTTTTCTATCTCTGCAAAATCTACAATCTCATCAAAATGTTTTTTTATTTCTAAACGTGTCATTCCTAAAATTGCGCCATTTAAAAAAATATTTTCTCTACCTGATAGTTCAGGATGAAATCCCGTTCCCACTTCGAGTAATGAAGCCACACGTCCTTTAATCTTAATATTACCTGAAGTAGGTTCTGTAATTCGCGAGAGAATTTTTAACAGAGTGCTTTTGCCCGCTCCATTTCTGCCAATTATGCCTACTCTTTCACCCTGTTTAATTTCAAAGTTTACATCCTTCAACGCCCAAAACTCTTCCTTTCCCGGATCTTGATTATTTAAAGTTCTATGCACGGAAAAAAAATTTTTCGCATGGCGGGTCATCACATCTCGCAAAGTTTTATAATGCGCTTTACCTTCGTGAGAAATAATATAACTTTTGGATAGATTGCGAACCTCTATAATTGAAGACATGTGTTAAATATTATCAGCGAATGTTCTTTCCATTTTGCGGAAATAATAAATGCCGAGCCAGAGAAATAATGAAATTATAATAATTGAAATATAAAACGAATTCCAATGCATTTGATCACCTAATAAACACCACCTAAATCCATCTATTATTCCCACCATCGGATTTAATGAATACAACCATCTCCACTTTTCACCTATTATAGAACTGCTAAAGCCTACCGGTGTTATATATAGACCAAATTGTACGATAAATGGGATAATATATTTGAAATCACGATACTTTACATTCACTGCGGTAAGATATAGCCCTATTCCGAAAGAACATAAAAAAGCTAAAAGAATAAATACAGGAAGAAAAATAATATTCCATGAGGGCGGATAGTGATACCATATATACATGCCAATCATTATAATAAAAGATATTCCAAGATCAACTAAACTTGTAATTACAGAACTGGCAGGAATAATCATTCTGGGGAAATATACTTTTGTAATAAGATTTGCATTTCCAATGAGGCTATTACTTGATTCACTTAAGGCATTGCTGAAAAATTGCCAGGGAAGCATTCCTGCAAATACCATTAAAGCATAGGGTGCTGCTCCCGGGTTTTGAAGTTTAGCAATACGGCTAAATACAATGGTGAAAATAATAGTAGTTAATAAAGGACGAATTATACTCCATGCACCCCCAATGAATGTTTGTTTATAACGCACTTTAATATCTCTCCAGCTAAGTATATAAAATAACTCTCTGAAACGCCATAAATCTCTCCAATAGTTTCTCTCAGTTCTTCCGGATTCTATGATTAAATCCCAACTCTTATCTTCTAATGGTTCTGCTTTACTCATCGCTATTATTTATTATGAACAACTGCACTATATATTTCAGAAAATTGCTCTGCTATTTTTATATTAGAAAATCGTTTACAGTTTTCAAACCCATTTTGTATTAAGCTATTACGATATTCTTCATCGGTAATGATTTTAATAAATCCTTCCCGTATACTTTCAATTGAAAACGGATCGGCTAAATGAGCGGCACTACCGGCAACTTCCGGCATAGAAGTTACATTTCCCGTAATAACAACACGGCCAGTTGCATTTCCTTCAACTATAGGCATACCAAATCCTTCCAACGTTGAAACTAAAGTTATTATATCTGCCTCTTTGTATTGCTGAATCATTTCGGTTTCGGAAAGTGGTTTATGAAAGACTTCAATTTCCACCCTTTTCTCTCTGGCGATTTTTTTAATTGATCCTGGCACATTCCCTACTAATACTAATACACAGGAAATATTTTCTAATGCATCAATAAGACGTTCAATATTTTTATTAGGAGCAACCCCGATCTGTAAAATGCGAGGTATATTTGAATTAAATGCTTTATCCGATTTTGTAAATTTTGGAGAAATACAAACGGGAACCACTTTAATTCTATCTGGATTAAATTTTACATAACCTAAAAGATCATTTTTTGTTGCCGTAGATATTGTTGTTATATAACTGCTTTTTGAAACCGGGATTTTAAACCACAGAATATAAAATAATTTTAGTTTGAGGCCCTTTAATATTTTTAATTGTCCGCAATCAAGTACGGTTAATACATTTTTTTTAGAGTTTAAAAAATAATTTAAAAAGTGTACATCACCAGTGATATGATTAACGTCCCCCTGCTTAAAAATTGCTTCTATTATATTATAAATACGCTTAAAAACACCGATGCTTTCAAATTTTGAGATACTTATTGCCGAAATAATATTATCAGGCAATACGGACCGCATAGAATCGAAATAATTCTCAAGACTAAAATTGTTATATTTCCTAGGCTTTCTTTGATAATAAGTTACTTTAATTTTTTCCATCATAAATATTTATCTCCCAGTCAATAAAATTTTCTTCATCTTTAATTAGCTTTCTTATTAATTCTGAATTAGAAATATCATAATTCCATCCCAATTGTTTTTTAGCTTTCGTATTATCTCCATAAATAATTTCGAGATCTACAGGCCTTAATAAAGAAGAATCTTGTGTAAGATGTAATGAAGTCTCCAGGCCAAGAATTTTAAAAACTTCATTCACTAAATCTTTTAAAGCCATCACATTGCCTGAGCATATTAAAAAATCTCCAGGATTTTTTTGCTGAAGTATCAGCCACATCGCTTTTACATATTCAGGTGCATACCCCCAGTCTCTTTTTATTTCAAGATTGCCCAAGGCTAATGGGGCACTCTGTAACCCTTTTTTAATTTTTAATGCAGTATTAATAATTTTCTTTACAACATACTTCTCACCCCTCAGAGGAGATTCATGATTGAAAAGAATTCCACACGAAGAAAATATATTATTGCTTTCTCTATAATTTACTGCTAGCCAGTGAGCGGCAGCCTTAGAAATTCCGTAAGGACTGGCTGGCCGAAAAATAAGACTCTCCTTTAATGGCAAATCTTCTACAGGTACATTGCCAAACATTTCACTACTTGAAGCCTGATAAAATTTTATTTTGCTATTAGTCGCTTTAATTGCATACAACCAATTTAAAACACTTAAAATATTATAATTTAACGTTGAAAACGGATCGAGAAAAGAATATCCTACCGAGCTTTGTGAAGACAGATTATAAATTTCATCAGGAGCTATTTTTTTTAATACTTTTATTATTCTATCCTTATCTAAAGAAGATAATTCTATAATTTCTACATTGTTGTTTATTCCAAGATATCTAAGCTTTTTATCATCAAAATCTAAGATATCTCTTGTTATACCGTAAACTTTGTATCCTTTTTCAAGTAAAAGTTCGGCAAGGTAAGCTCCATCCTGACCTGAGATTCCGATTATAATTGCATTTTTCAAAAAGATATAATTAAGAAGTTTTACTTATTAATTCTCAAATTACTCTTTCAATGTTCTTCTTATCAAAACGAGCACTTAGCTGCAAACCCATGCTTTCTATTTTTACAATCGCAGTGTTGCCTGAAATTTCTATTAAAATACCTTCATAATCCATTAATATCCCTTGTCTAATCCTTACTTTTTGATTTACATGTAAACCAATATGTTCAACCTGTATTTCATTAAATTCATTTAAAAACTTCTTTATTATGGTAATTTCTTCTTCCTTTATTTTAGCGGGTCGCCCCAACCAATATACAAAATTTAGTACACCATCAATTTTTCTTAGCTCCCATTTTTTCTGTTCCTCAACTTTTACAAAAACATAACCTCTAAAAATAGGTTCAAAAATAACTTTCTTTCTATCACTCCACTGCCTTATTACTTTATTTAGGGGGCAGTAGTGTTCAATACCCTTTTGTTCGAATGATTTTGCTACTTTTTTTTCCCACCGGGGTTTAGTATTTACAGCGTACCAATATGATGAATTTTCATTCATAGACAAAGCTTCGCTATCCCTCAGTCACATTATCAAAGAGACTGAAAGGATAATAAAATTTAACTACTCTTATGTTTCCGTATTATTTTGATTTACGGAAAAAATTTTTAAATCTAGGCAGAAAACCCTTTCTCTTTTCTTCTGCATAGTACCCACCTCCATAGCCACCTCCATAACCATAACCATAACCATAACCATAGCCATAACCTTGCCCATAGCCTCCCCCGTACCCATATTTACCAAATGAGATTCCGCGACTTTTTAAGCCATTAAAGACCAATCCCATATTTTTAAATTTTTTCTTCTCATACAAATCATCAATCATTGCTAACAATACTTTGGGGGTTTTTCCGTGCCGCAAAACATATAGGGTTGTATCTGCAAATTCATTAAGCAATTGTGCATCTGAAACCGGACCTGTAGGAGCTGTATCAATGATCACATAATCAAATTTTTCTTTAATAACATTCATCAACACTTTAAAATTATTACCAAGTATTAATTCTGTTGGGTTTGGAGGAATTGGGCCAGCCGAAACAATGAATAGATTTTTTATCATTGTTGGCTTTATAATATCATCTATACTGGCTTTACCTACCAGGTAATTTGATATACCCGGATCCCGGGAAACATTCATAATATTACTAAGTTTAGGTTTGCGTAAGTCTAGTTCAAGTAAGGCAACCTTTTTATCTGTTAAAGCAAAACTTATGGCAAGATTAATTGCAATAAAACTTTTTCCTTCACTAGGCATGCTAGAAGTAACTAAAATGGTTTTATTGATATCATTTATACCCATAAAAGTTAAATTAGTACGCAGAGAACGAAATTGCTCGGCAATTACTGTTCGCTTTCCCTCTAAAATTACAATCGGATTGTTAGTACCTACTTGTACTATTTCTCCAATCATAGGAGCTTTGGTTTTTTGCTCAATTTCAGCTCTGAACAAAATTTTACGATTAAATTGTTCATGAACAATTATGTAAAGAACAGGAATTAATAGGCCAATAATAAAACCCATTAAATAAAAATTGCTAGCAACAGGTTTTATAGGTCCATACGCTTTGGCAGTTTCAATAATTTTTAAGTCGGCAATAGTAGATGCTGAAGAAATCGCAGTTTCTTCACGCTTTTGAAGAAGAAATGTATAAATATTATTTTTAATAGCCTGTTGCCTGCTTATATCCAGAAAAACCCGTTCTTTCTGAGGAATAGATTTTAATAATCCACTATTAGCCCCCAAACTCGAATTAAGTTGGTTTTTTACAGAGAATAAATTTTGCCTTAATGTTGAAATATTTTCTAAAATATTACTCTTAAGTCGTGATACTTCTTCTTCGCCAAGAAGTACCATATCACTTTTTTCACCGGCGATACTTTTTGCCTTTTCTAATTGAGATTCTGCTATGTATAATTTCTCTAATAATGAGCTCATCGTAGGATCGTTTAATAATAATAACGATGGTACGGTTCCCTGCTTTTTCCCTTTACTGCGAACATAACTATTAATATCCCCCAACACATTCAATTGAATATCAATTTGACTATTTTGTTTATCAAGCCCCTGAACATTCTGAAGATATAATCTAGCCTGTTCACTTAAATCATAAACAGATTCGCGGGAGCGGTAGAGGGCAACATTTCGCTCTACACTATCTAATTGCGAAATAACCATACTTAATCGCTCATCAATGAAATTGAGTGTTTTAGCAGCAATTTGATTTTTATCTATTATTGCATTCCTATTATATATATCAAATAACTTCTCAAGTACATCTTCACCTTTTTGTGGAACTGGAGTTTCGAATTTTAAATCAAGTACTGTTGAAGCAATGGAAATTGCCGAAACTCTAAGATTAGTAAGTAATTCGCCGGCCACATTTTCTATAGAATTAAACTTTACGTAAAAATTTTTAGAAGCTGTTACTGTATGATTATAAGTTGGATTAACTTTTACACGATAATAAGTATTCCCTAAAAGAATATTTGAATCAAAACGAACAAATTTATGGTCAATTTCAACCTGTTGTTTATTCCAATCAATTTTAAAATAATACTTGGGAGAAGGCATTATAGCTTCTGATTGCAGTGCTTCAAAAAATATAGGTGAAGTTTCTTTATATAACTCTTCTGTCCTAACCCGGCCCTCATTATAAATATTTTCATAAAGTTTTAATTCCTTTGCAACTTCCTGCATAAGATTTGAAGAACGTAATACCACTATTTCATTTTCAACAATTTTTTTCTCACTAAAAATATTTAATGCGTCCAAAACTTTAGAATCCCCCCCTCCTTTATTGGGATCTTTCAGTAAAACTTTAGCTCCCGCAACATATATTGGGATTTGCGCTCTGAAATATAAGTAGGAGCATGCTAATGCTATACTAACTGTTATAGCAAATAATGGCCAAAAAGGAAAATATCTTTGAAACGTTTGTACAAAAAAATTTCCGCCTGTCCTATCTTTAAAATATTGCTGTTCATCCATACTTGCAACTAATTACGGGGAATTAAATAAACCAAAACGGTTATTAAAATTGAAATGCCTGATAAAACATATGAAATGATTTGCTGTGTTTGACCTGCATTATTAATTTTATATTTTGTTGGCTCAACATAAACAATATCATCCGGTTTTAAATAATAAAACGGCGAATAAAAAATAGAATTATCTGTAAGATTTAACCGCTTAAATTGCTTTCCCTGTGGTGTTTCTCTAATTACTAGAATATTATCTCTTCTTCCGGTAAAATTTAGATCGCCACTTTGGCCAATAGCTTCTAATAATGAGATTTGCTCATTTGGCATATTTAATACCTGCGGCTTTCCTACTTCACCAAGAATTGTTACCCGGTTACTTAAAAATCTTACAGTAACTACTACATCTTTCAAATAGGGAAGTAATTCTTTTTGCAGAAGATTCTTTAATTCATTCCTGGTTAATCCTTCAACATGAAGTGCCCCAAGTTTATATAAAATAATATCCCCTTTATCATCTACCAGGTAACCTGAGGTTATTGGTCCGTTATTATTTGATGTTGTAGCAGCCGTGCCTTGTACAGCGTTAAATAATGAAGTACTTGCAGGATCTGAGCTTATAATTCCAATATATAGTAAATCATTTTTTCTGATTTTTAGCTCATAATTATTATTTACAAATGTGTGAATAACAGAATCTTTCTGTAAATTTTCAAAATAAACTACCTTTTTTACTGGGGTACATGAATTCAATAACGCAATGCTACAAATTATAAAAAATATATAAAAGGTACTTAATGTTAGGGAGTTTTTTTTCATCAAGTTTAGATTAAGGGCAAAACGCAAAAGTAAATGCGTTGTACTTTTAAAAATGAAGCGCAAAGTAAGCTAAATTTTTGCATATAGCCAACATCTGCAATATATCATTCCAGCGCATTTTTTTAAAATCATCAATTTAAAAACACCTTTTATTTATTTATTTGAGACTTACTATTTCAAAATGTATTTTTGCGCCGGAGAGATGGCAGAGCGGTCTAATGCGGCGGTCTTGAAAACCGTTGACTGTTACAGGTCCGGGGGTTCGAATCCCTCTCTCTCCGCTGAAAGCAATATTCAAAAATTTTAAAGCCCGCAAATAAAAGATTTGCGGGCTTTATTTTTTACTACTCACATCTAAAAAAAATCGGAGAGCTCATGCTCTCCGTTTACCCCGATTAACCTTTTAAAAGGTTATTGTTTGCCATATTTGTACCTCCTTTTTTAATCGTATTTTTTTCCTTTTGTGTACCAAAAATCTTTATAGGATAAGCCAATAGTAAAGCTTGAATAATTTTCTTTTATTATTGAATATTGTGAGCCTCTTATACCATATTCAAAGGCAAAGTGGTAGCTCATTGAGCTCCTTTTACTATTAATGCCGCCGCCAAGTGTAAAGCCTGCATCGGTAAGTTGTTCGTTATATATTTTCAGATAAGATTTATTATAAAAAATACCTGCCTGTACATTAAAAGCTTCAAATGAAAGATTTTTGTATTGCATTTGTTTCGAATATTCTATCCCTGCAGAAAGCCGGCTGCTGTTTTCAAGCGAATAGTTTAAACCTCTTATGTTAAGTGATGCCCAGTTCTGGAACTTATAGTCTGCTAAAAACGTAATCTTTTTATTTTTGGTAATGGCAATACCAATACCTGTGGAGGTAGGTAATGTAGAATACGTATTCTTAGTTACTTTATTAGATAATGTATCACCCAATCCGTCGGTAACGAGTGCGCTATACTCTGCTTTAAGTGCTTTTTTAGCCGCATAAGTTGCCCCGATATTAATATCCCATTTTTTTGAAACAGGAATATGATATTGGAGACCATATTCTAAATACCAATTCCTGATATAAATGTTTTTGCTTGTATTTAATGTAGTAGTAAGATCAGGAGACACCAGTGAATCCTGTTGTTTTAAAGAGCCTCCCAAAAAAGAAGTATTAACACCAATGGAAAGATTCTTAGTAATCTTAAAGCCATTAGTAAAATAATAACGATTTATCCCCCCGCTGCCATCATACTCAACCGGCAATGTAAAATCTGTACCCAATAAATCTTTTGTGCCTGAAAATGAATAATTGCTGGTACTATAGGGCATAACACCCACTGCACTCCCCCACCATTTATTTATTTTTGTGCCCACCGATAAACGTTCAATACTAAAATCTTTTCCCGTGAGGTTTGTAGATAAATTTTTGCCGGAAAAAGTTACAAATTTTGCCCTCGACGCCGCTTCAATCATAAATAATTGCGGCTGCAGAACGCTTAATGCAGCAGGATTATTCAATATTAAATATTGGCTGTTGCGGTATGCAATTCCTGTATTAGCCAATCCGGAAGTGCGGTTGAAATAAGAACTTTCAATATCCCCGATACCAATTATAGAATATGGAGAACTAACATTTTGTGCATCAACTTTTACATCTGAAAAAAATAGAAATACAGCGCCGCTAAAAATAATTTTTTTAAAAAAATTACTGGTTGATAGATACATAATAAATTTTTAATTGTATTGACCCCTGGGTATTTTTTTTATCTCCAATGATAGCCCTGTTGAGGCGGGAAGAATAAGCGGGGTTGGGAGGTAAAAATAAAAGACCGTTTTTATTAGTTTCGGTTACTAAAATTTGTTGCTGCAAATAAGATGTTATATCATAAAAATAATTTGTATTCTCATTAAACAATGGGTCAACGGTAAGGCTGCCGGCAGAAATTACAGAACCTGAAATTTCATTTGCCCGGCTGGTACTCATAGCATACAGGTTGGGCGGCAAAGGTGTAATTGAATTATAGGAATTTTTTACAGGCTTAATAATAAGCTCAGCTCTCAAAATTTTCAGGTAGTCTGGCTTAAGCAATAAACTCCTGATTGTAGGAAAACTTACTTTGGCCATAAGGCCTGTAAGGGTTTGTATATAAGCGCTGTTGTTGGCTGAAGTAGAAACAACTTCTTTGTTGGCGCTGTTAAATATTGATAAAGGAGTACCGCTTCTGTCTGCGTGCACCTGGTTAAACTGGGTGCTAAGATTATTATAATAATTAAAATCAATATGCTTATTTTCTGTGTACAAATTTGTTTCGTGGTAATGCAGGCGCATAATTAAGCTGTCATGAAAACCATAAACAACATTCATGTTTGCAGAGGAAGGTGATACTTGCAGACCTTTAAAATAATTTAAAAAATTATCAGCCGATTGCATTACATAATCTTTATTTTTATAAAGGTCAAACAACTCCTTACCCTTTATATCAGACAACCGGATATGCACTGTGTCAGTTTGATTTGGAGAAATAATTCTGCTCACACTTCCTAAAGCAACGGGCTCTGTTGCAAAATCTGTAGTATTATAAAACTGGGTTTGCCCTGCCGGGAACCCCATCTGGTTTTGTAACTGGTACACAGATAGCCGGCTTACAGAATTTGTATCGCCATAATAAGACTTATCAGGAACAAGCATCAATACTAAAGAATCGTAAGTGGCATTGCTGGCAAGATCATTAAGTGTTGGGGGAGCTACTTCAAAAAAAGATTTTGCAGTGATTTTACCGAAAGTATTATCATTATAAAAACCTGATAGAATAGTTCCTGTTCCGGAAGTAGCGATTGAATCATAATATACTGTTGATAGCTCCGGGGTAAGTGTATCAACCAAAATTATATTGGTATAAGAATCATCTACGTATTGCTGGCCAAATTGAACTTTTGTTTTTTCGCAACTTGTAAGAAATATAATTAATCCTAAAAGCAACGGGGTGTATTTAAAATACATGGGCAATTATTTTTCTCATTAAAATATTCATCGGTGCAAATTATAAGCAGGCAGTGTTATCATTTTGTTAGTATGGCTAAACAATCCTTTGTTATCGGCCAATACCTTCAATTTATCTGTCAACTATTTACCAGCGTTTTTTTTGGAAAAATAATTCTGTAATAAAAGAAAAATGTGTTGGCAGAAGAAAACAAACGGTTAGTCGATGAAAACATCCTGCAAAGCCATTTTAACGATTTGTGATAGCAGGGCAGAACTATTTTCGTCAAAATAATTTTAAAACATGAAACTGATAAAAACATTACTTTTTTCAATCTTTATTTCTACAGCAATGCTATCCTGTTCAAAAACCACAACAACAACTGATGTAACGGGAAACTGGATTCGCAAATCTGATTTTGATGGTGTTGTAAGAAGTGAGGCAGTGTCTTTTGTAATTAATGATAAAGCATACATCGCTACGGGATATGATGGTACATCAAGATTAAATGATTTATGGCAATATGATGCAGCCAATAATTTTTGGGTACAAAAAGCAGATTTCCCCGGCACAGCACGTAATTCCGCTATTGCATTTACAGCCGCAGGTAAAGGTTATGTGGGAACAGGTTATGATGGTGTAAATAAATTAAAAGACTTTTGGCAATATAATCCCACCACAAATTCATGGTTAAGAAAAAATGATTTTGGCGGCACTGCGAGGTATGATGCAGTAGCATTTTCAATACTTGATGCAGGATATGTTGCCACCGGCTTTGACGGAAATTATTTAAAAGACTTCTGGCAATATAATCCCACATCAGATACGTGGACACAGCAGGTTGGCTTTGGAGGGTCTAAAAGAATGGCTGCTGTTGCGTTTACCTTTAACAATAAAGGTTATATATGCACAGGAACAAATAACGGAAGCCCGGTGAATGATTTTTGGGAGTATGATCCTTTGACATCTGCATGGACGGAAAAAAGAAAAATATCCAATGTAAGCGATGATACCTATGATGATGCGTATACTATTGTCCGTTCAAACGCAGTTGCATTTATTATTGACAATAAAGCATATGTAACAACCGGTGAAAACGGCTCGCTACTTAATACAACATGGGAATATGATTTTGCAAGCGATGTATGGACCAACAAAACAATCTTTCAGGGATCTGTAAGAACAGGGGCTGTAGCATTTGGTTTAACTACAGGGGGTTATGTAACCACAGGCCGGAGCAGTACACTCAACTTTGATGATCTAAGGCAATTTTTACCAACCCAGGCCGAAAATGATAATGATGATTAAAAAATATAAAATACTTATTTTAATATTCAGTGCTTTCATTATTTTATTAATCGGGTTTGTTACAATCCCTAAAAAAGATGATGATAAGCTCCTTAAAATTGAATCTGTGCCGATATATAATTGTTTTGGGTGGGGATATAATATCCTGGTGGATAATAAAGTTTTTATTCACCAGGAATATATACCGGCAATCGCCGGCAAAAGAGCATTTCTAAGCAAAGAAGATGCAATGAAAACGGCAGCATTAGCTATTGAAAAATTAAAGAAAGGAAAGCAGCCCATCATAACAAAATCTGATCTTGCTGCATTAAATGTTTTTTTGTAAAAAATGCTGTTAGGAATTCATTTCAACAATTGTAAAGAAATCAGATTTAAAAATATTTCCTATTGGCACAATTTGTTTACCA
The DNA here is from genome assembly GCA_028288585.1 of Chitinophagaceae bacterium. GTDB lineage: Bacteria > Bacteroidota > Bacteroidia > Chitinophagales > Chitinophagaceae > Ginsengibacter. The sequence goes on from JAQBNL010000053.1 coordinate 16,698, forward strand.
AGAAAAATTTCATTTTTTGAAATGGTATCAATGTGCAGCAGTGAAACAATGTACGATCTGTGAACCCTTATAAATTTTTGCGAAGGCAATTTGGTGGAAAACTCATTCAGGCTTTTTAGAGTCATCACCGGCTGGCTTTTACCGTTAACATATATCTGGATATAGTCCTTCATGCCTTTGCAAAAAAGGATGTCGTCTAATTTTATTTTTACTATTTTATATTCAGATTTTACAAAAACAAAATCGGGGTTTGGTAAAGTTACATTACTCATAAGGGCTATTTTTTTCAGCTATGATGCAAATTTCTCATAGATAGTTGGTGCGAAACTGTTAATATCGGTAAATCAATTTATTTTATAGGGGAACCTGTTTACCTATACATTTTTATTATTAACCGAAGTTTACATTACAGCTTACCGTAACAGTTATACTTTTGATGAATGCGTGCAAAGCCATACATAATACTGATACATGTTTTTGCCTGGGCGGCTTTCTTCACCATACCTTTTTTGGTTAACCACAGGTTATCGCAGCCTGGTTTTAGGCATTCGCCAACGCCGCCATTTTTAGTGGACATAATTATCACCAATTGCTGCCTGGTTACTTTTTTTTATATAAATGGTTATTGGCTTATGGAAGCGTTTTTTCTTAAAAAAAGGATCGGGATGTATGTAATATCGGTAATAGGTTTTTTTGCATTCTTTCTTTTGCTCATTAATTTTTTACATGGAGTTATTGGTACAAACCCAGGCTTTGGAAGCAGGGGTAATATCGTTCCGTTTGTTTTACTCTTTCTTACTTTATTTACCAGCAGTTTTATACGGATGGCACAGCAATGGATAATAAGCGAAAAACGAAATAAAAATATCCAGACTGAAAAATTACATACAGAACTGTCCTTTTTAAAATCACAGATAAACCCGCATTTCCTGTTTAATACCCTTAATAATATTTACACCCTCGCATTAACCAAAAGTGATTTTACTGCCGAGGCAGTTATGAAATTATCAAGCCTCATGCGATATGTGGTTGATGATGCCAACAGCGATTATGTGCCGCTGGCAAAGGAAATTGAATACTTAAAGCACTTTGTTGAATTACAAAGGATACGGCTGAGTGATAAAGTGGTAATTGATTTTTCTGTTGTAGGCGCTTACGATTCTTTATCAATTGCTCCGTTAATACTAATGGCTTTTGTTGAGAACATTTTTAAATATGGAATAAGCACACATGAAGATTCAAAAGTGATCATTAGTGTAATGATAAATAAAAACAGTTTGCATTTTAAAAGTGTAAATACAATTTTTCGCACTGATGATAAAGATGTTTCAGGAATTGGTATCACTAATACGGTTAGAAGATTAGATCTTTTATATCCCGGTAAATATAGCCTGCACCTTGATGATGCAAACAACAAATTTATAGTAGACCTAAACCTTACACTTACATGATAAAGTGTATAGCCATAGATGACGAGCCACTTGCGCTACAACTTATAAAGTTATATGCTGATAGAATCCCGTTTTTAAACCTGTTAGCCACTTTTACTGATGCAATAAAGGCTGCCGAATATATTAAGGGGCATGACGTAGATCTTTTATTATTAGATATACAAATGCCGGATATTACAGGAATGCAATTACTAAAATCGTTGCCGGTAAAACCCATGGCAATTTTCACTACTGCCTATACCCAGTATGCTGCAGAAGGTTTTGAACTGGATGCGATCGATTACATAATTAAACCATTTGTTTTTGAAAGATTTGAAAAGGCAATTTTAAAAGCCAAAGAATATTTTGAATACAAACAGAATGCTGCTGCAAAAGCTGAAGAAAATATTTTTGTAAGGTCAGAGTATAAGATTATTAAAATACCCTTATCACAAATAAATTATATTGAAAGCCTTGATGATTATATTAAAATTTATACGGTTGATAAAAAACCGGTGCTTACATTAATGAGTATGAAAGCCATCTATGAGAAACTTCCGCAGCAAAAGTTTATAAGAGTGCATAGAAGTTTTATTGTTTCAATTGATAAGATTGAAAGTACCAGGGCAAGAAAAGTTTCTCTTCCCGGTATAGAAATTCCTATCGGCGATACATATGTTGAAGCTGTAAAAAAAATAATGAATTCCTGATTGCCGTTTATTTTTCTTTTATCAATACCAGGTCGCTAAGGTCAATCGTAATGGGGATAACACCCACTTGCACAATGGCTTTTTTACTGCGAATATCTTTTACAATCCCTACCTGCCTGTTGCTCTTCATCTTTACTTTATTTCCAATTTTTATTTCACCGCCAATTTCTTCAAACTTTTGATCCAGCTTTTTCTGTTGCTTCTCTGTAACGTGCTTTTCTTTCTGTTTAAATAAAAGAGAATTGATATTTTTCATTACCTGCTCTTTGTTCTCAGTTTTCCGCCACTCAATAACCAGGGCTTTCATCCGGCGTTCCAAATCTTTTAAATAAGTAAGTTTTTCCTCGGATATTTTATTCTGATGTTTTAATAATTCCAGCTGCTGGTGATGACGCTCTTTATTCATCAATGTCTCCATTTCTTTTTTTAATCTTTCATTCTCCTTTATAAGATTATTAAGTTGCTTTTTTTCTTTATCAATGGCATGAAGGTCCTGCTCAGTTCTATTTAATAATTTATCTAAACTAAAATGGTCTTCATCTACCAGTTGTTTTGCTTTATTGATTAACGAGGGATGCAAACCAATTCTTTCGGCAATTGAGAAGGTGTAAGAGCTGCCGGGCTTTCCGGGTATCAACCTGTACAATGGTTTTAAATTCTTTTCATCAAATGCCATAGCCCCATTTATTATTCCCTGTACTTTATTGGCCATCACTTTTAAATTAAGATAATGGGTTGTTACAATTCCGAATGAATGCTTTTTAGCAAGCTCTTCCATTATCACTTCTGCAAAAGCGCCGCCGAGGTTAGGGTCGCTCCCACTCCCTAATTCATCAATAAAGAATAATGTTTTACCATTTGCATTCTCCATAAAATATTTCATGTTAAGCAAATGCGATGAGTAAGTGCTTAATTCAAATTCAAGACTTTGTGTATCACCTATGTGAATTAAGAGTTGTTTAAAGATTCCGAATTCGCTATCAGGACTGCAGGAGACGAGCAAACCACTTTGTATCATCATCTGCAGCAGTCCTACAGTTTTTAAAGTAATTGTTTTACCGCCGGCATTGGGGCCGCTGATAACAAGGATCCTGTTCTTATCATCCAGCGACATGCTAACAGGAATCACCGGCTTATGCAACTTTTTGTTATACAATAAAAGCAGGGGATGATAGCCATCAATTAATTTTAAATGAGCTTTATCAATAAGGGTTGGGTAGCTGCCGCCAATATCAATAGCCAGTTTTGCTTTTGCTCTTACCAGGTCATACTCACCTAAAATATCATGATAGGTTTGCAGGAGCGATGCATATATATTTAACCTGGCTGTTAGTGATTGTAGTATCCTATAAACTTCTTTTCTTTCATTATTCTCTAAAGAAAAAATTTGATTATTTAAATCCGTGGTTTCTTCAGGCTCAATAAAAGATGTTCTGCGGCTATCGCTTTCACCATGTAATATTCCTTTAACCATTCTCTTTTGTTCTGCAAAAACGGCAAGCACTCTTCGCCCGTTCATAAAGCTTTCTTCAATATCTGCCAGGTAACCTTCTTTATTTAACCGGTTTACGATCCTGTCAAAAATTCTTCGCAGCTCATTTCTTTTTTTATATAAAGAGGAACGGATATTTGCCAGCTCTTCACTGGCATTATCTTTTACATTTCCCACTTCATCCAGCACTTCATCAATTAATTCTATTATTATTTTTTCAAAATAGGTCTCATTGATTATGGTATGCAAAGCAGGATAGGCCAGCTTCCGGTCATTGTCAAACCACCTGGATACCTGTTTTATATTTTCTGCCAGTTTCTTTATTTGTAAAAAATCTTCTCCCTTTAAAACTGCACCTGCAATACCCAAAAGCTTTAATTCTTTTGAAAGGTTGAATACATCAGCGGCAGGGAAGGGCAAATTACTTTGCAGTAATATTTTATATTCATTTGTTTGCTGAAGCTGTGGTTCTATAAATTCTTTGCGGGTATGAACACGCAGATTTTGCGCTTTATGTTTTGCATATTCAGATTGACAGTGATCTGCCAGTAAAGATCTTATTTTATCAAATTCCAGTTGGGAAGGAGCTGACTCCGGGAAAAACTTCATTACAAATTTTAAAAGCGTTGATTACAGATTAATGCAAAGGTAATATCAATCTTTTTTTTCAATCTGTAATTCATCCCATGGCGTTGTTCCATCTTTTTCTCTTTTGAAGATCATCGTTTTTGATTCACCAATTATAATTTCTGCAGTTGTATAAATTATATTGCCTTCCAGTAAATGCCCCCCAATTGTTTTACCGGTACTATCACTTATGCTGATATGAATGTGTGAGCCATTCACTGACAAGGTTCCGGTAAGACTTACAATTTCAAAATGACCCGAGCCTTTACTGTCTCCAGGTTGATTTGCAAAACGGATATTATAATCTGTAAGGCTGCCTGCACAGGAAGTTATCCAGCCTGCTTTTATGTTATTGGCATTTACATATTGCCGGATGGAAGCCCTTAGATCTTCGCCGGGCTTTAATCTTATTGCATGAATAGTATCGCTTTGCATTGTTGTTGTTTTTACCGGGCTGCATGATAACAATCCTGAAAAAATAATTAAATAAATATATCGCATCATAAGTGGAAAAGTATAAATAAATTACAAAGTATCCCGCTAAAACTATTGCTTTTATCTTTGCCTAAATAGAACGAATATTAATTTAACCTGGCAATAAATTTAAACTATGACTGATACAAATATAGAAACTGCCACATTTGGCACAGGGTGCTTCTGGTGTACTGAAGCTATTTTTCAGCAACTGGATGGGGTAATAAAAGTTACCAGTGGTTACAGTGGCGGGCATGTTGCCAACCCTACCTACGAAGAAGTTTGCAATAAAACAACGGGCCATGCAGAATGCCTGAATATTGAATATGATAAAAGCAAAATTACTTTTGATGAATTGCTCGAAGTGTTTTGGAAATCACATGACCCCACAACACTAAACAGGCAAGGCAACGATGTTGGCCCGCAATACCGCAGCGTAATATTTTATCATACTGATGAACAGAAAGAAAGGGCTGAAAAGTATAAAGCGGAATTAAATGAAAGTGGGGTTTTTGACAAGCCCATTGTTACCGAAATTGAACCCTTCACCATTTTTTATCCTGCAGAAAATTATCACCAGGATTATTATAATAATAATGGCGCACAGCCTTATTGCTCTTATGTGATAAAACCTAAGGTGGAAAAATTTAAGAAAGTATTTAAGGATAAATTAAAGAAGTGACCTTGGTTAAGCTTTTACGGCTATAGGCTTAAGACGAATAATGCGTGTATAATGTAATCCTTTCATAACAAGAAAGGTAAGGTCAAATTCAAACCATTTTTTTGCAAAGTTGGGATCGTATTTAGCAAAATGATGATTGTTTTGAAATAGTTCACCCATCATTATAAATCCCCATGGCGTTGTGTTTTTAGAGTGATCTCCATTATTAAAATTGCTATAGCCAAGCTTGTGGCCAAACCAATTTACAACTGCCCCCTGGATTGGTCCCATTAAAAAATGAATAGGAAGTAATAAGTACCACCAGAAATTTGGCGCAAAAATTATGTAGAAAGAAATATAAAAAGCTCCGAATAACAATCTGGTGATTGAGCTATGACCAATTTTATCAAGCTTACGCCAAACAGGAATATATTCTTTTGTGAATTGCGGATCAGGCAAATTTTCACCTGTTACAAATGACCTGAAAATTTTAGCTGTATGAAGCATCATGTGCCATATATCTTTAAAAAAATGAGGCGAATGAGGATCCTTCTCTGTATCACTATAAGTATGATGCATGCGGTGTAGTACTGCATATGCACTGGGAACTAAAAACGATGAGCCCTGCACAAACCATGTCATTAAATAAAATGCCTTTTCCCAACGCTTGCTGGTTGTATACATTTGATGAGATGCATACCTATGTAAAAAAAATGAATGGAAGAACAAAGAAAAAAACCAATGACATAGAAAGAAAATAATAATGGCAGACATAGTATATTGAATTGTAGTTATTAAGGCTGTAACCTACGCTTAATTATTGAATGCAGATTTAGCTTACACTATGTTTAACTTATTACGAATTATTCACTTATCTAATTTTACTCTTCGCAGCTCTAATAAATTCAAACCATTTGCTGTAAACCCTCTAACATAGGGATGTACAAGATGAATGACCATATCATACCATAAAGGCACTACGGGTGCATCATTTATTACATATCTGTCTGCATCCTGGTAAAATTGATTTCTTAGTGAATCATTTTTTTCTCCCAATGCTTTTTCATACAATGCATCGAATGCAGCATTTTTATATCGTGTATAATTTGGAGGTGCAGGATTTTTACTATAGAACACGCTGAGATAATTTTCTGCATCAGGATAATCCGCAATCCAGCTGCCGCGAAAGAACAGTGCCTGTGATTTTGAAGTTTGCTCAAGCAATAAACTTTTCTGTATGGCTTCTACCTGAACTTTAATTCCTATCTGCTGTAATTCATTGGCAATATAGCTTCCAAGGTCAGCATATTGCGGAATGGTCAATAATTTTATTTGTGGTAAACCTTCGCCATTGGGATAGCCAGCTTCTTTTAATATTTGCAATGCCTTTGCCTGGTTATAATGATAGCCTGTAACTTTTACTGAATCAAATGAAGGCAGCCCTGCAGGAACAAAACCACTCTCTGCCGCAATGCCAATGGAATTACGTACGTATAGCATCATTCTTTTCCTGTCGATACCATAATTAATTGCCTGGCGTATTTTTTTATTTTTTAAAGGAGAATTTTTTAAAAGATCATTTGTGCTGTCAAATAAAATTCCTAAATATTCTATATTGAGATAAGGATGTTTTTGTAAGACTATTTTGCCCTCCCACTCTTTTCTTAACTCACCTTTTTTAGTAAGCACTTCATCTTTAAAAGATGCGTCAATATCATTTATAAAATCCAGCCGCTTTTGCTGGAACTCTAAAAACTCTGTTGCCTTACTGTCATAAAATGTAACCTTTATTCCGTCCAGATAGGGAAGTGAATTCCCGGTGCTGTCCTTTTCAAAATAATTTTTATTCTTTGTAAGAATTAGTGCCTGCCCTTCCTCCCAGGCTATAAATTGAAATGGCCCGGTGCCGCACGGATGACTCCGAAAGTCCTTACCATATTTTTCAACCACTTCCTGCGGAACAACTGAACAATATTGCATACTTAAAATTCCAAGTATGGGATTAAATGGTTTTAATAATTTTAATTGAAAGGTGGTATCATCTATCGCTTTAAATCCTTCAGCAGAATCCACCCTGTCATTAAATATCCAGGCACCGCTGCTGGCAACACTTTTATCAGTAATTCTTTTAAAGCTGTATTCCACATCTTTAGCGGTCATCAATCTTCCTTTTCCATTGGCAAATGCAGGATTATCATGAAAAAAAACGTCATTGCGAAGATGAAAAGTGAAGGTTAAATTATCATCAGAGATATCCCAGGACTTCGCAATTGATGGAACTATATTTAAATTATCATCAGTCTCCACCAACGTATTAAAGAGCTGGTGATCAATCCACATAACTGATTGGCTTTTTGCAAATGCAGGGTCAAGCGTGGCAATTCCTGATGACTCGTTGTAATGAAAAATATTTTTGTTATGACCATGCTTGCTGCATGATACAAAGAATAAGAAATAAGAAATAAGAAATAAGAAATGAGTAAGTTGGAAAATCGAATGCTTTTTTAACTTCATCTTTGTATAACAAAAAATAAATTTAGCGAATGAAATACATAATCCGGTTTTCAATTTGTTATTTCTTCATTTTACATTCTCAAATTACCCTTGCACAATTTACTCATGCTGATACTTTAAGAGGGAATAATGGACAAGAAAGAAGTTGGTGGGATGTGTTATATTATGATATATCAATAAAACCAGATATTGAAAACAACACAATTCAAGGCATAGTTAATATTCTTTTCAAAACAAATAGTAATGGTGATAAAACAATGCAAATTGATTTACAAGAGCCATTAGTTATTGACAAAATAAATTTTGAAAACGTAAAAGTTAATTTCAAACAAACAGGTACAAATACATGGTCATTGTATCTAAAAGATATTGAACCTAAAGAGTACATGGATCGGATAGATGGCGGAAAAGGCTTGACTACAAAACAACAATCAATCAGTATTTATTATCATGGCAAGCCCCGCATTGCAAAAAATCCTCCCTGGGATGGAGGTATAATATGGGCAAGAGATAAAAACAATAATCCGTGGATATCTATAGCCTGTCAAGGTTTGGGAGCAAGCGTTTGGTATCCTTGCAAAGATTATCAGGGCGACGAGCCCGATAATGGTGCCGGTTTAGCCATAACAATTCCTGATTCATTAGTTGCAGTTGCAAATGGAAGATTAAAATCTACTAAAAAAAATAAAGACGGCACAACCACTTACTCATGGGCAGTAGTTAATCCGATAAACAATTATAACATCATCCCCTACATTGGCAGGTATGTAAATTTTAATGAAGTGTATAAAGGAGAAAAAGGAAACCTGGATATGAATTATTGGGTGCTTGATTACAATCTTGATAAAGCAAAAAAGCAATTCAAGGATGCACCAAAAATGATGAAGGCATTTGAATACTGGTTTGGCCCCTATCCTTTTTATGAAGACGGGTATAAATTGGTTGATGCACCTCATTTGGGCATGGAACACCAAAGCGCTATTGCTTATGGCAATGGTTATCAGAACGGTTATAAAAACAGGGGTGATCTTTCCAAAACCGGCTGGGGGTTAAAATGGGATTTTATTATTGTGCATGAAAGTGCGCACGAATGGTGGGGCAATAATATCACGTCAAAAGATATTGCTGATATGTGGATACATGAAAGCTTTGCCAATTATTCTGAAACTTTATTTACAGAATACTATTATGGCAAAAAAGCAGGAAGCGAATATGTGATCGGGCTGAGAAAAAAAATTGAAAATGATATACCCATAATTGGCCCTTATGAAGTAAATAAAGAAGGCAGCGGCGATATGTATTACAAAGGAGGCAATATGCTGCATACCATTCGCCAGGTAGTAAATGATGATGAAAAATTCAGGATGATACTAAGAGGATTAAATAAAACATTTTATCATCAAACCGTTACCAGCAAGCAGGTTGAAGATTACATCACTAAGAATTCCGGGAAAGATCTTTCCAAAATATTTGACCAGTATTTAAGAACAACCATGATCCCAACATTAGAATATAAAATTGCTAATGGAATACTTTCTTATCGCTGGGCAAATGTTGTAAAAGGATTTAAGATGCCGGTAAAAGTTACGGTTACTCAATTGCAATATGAAACAAAAAAAACGATGTTTATTTATCCAACAGAAAATTTTAAAGAACTGAAACCGGCTTATAAATTAACCGTAGACGATAATTTTTACATCAATGCAAATAAGGTTAATTAATTTACAGCATTAACTACTGTATGTCGCAGATACGAAGACAAAGTATCATATCTACCATTTTTGTTTACGCAGGTTTTGCTATCGGCTTTATCAATACATATCTTTTTACAAGAAATGGCTCGCCATTTACACCATCACAATATGGTTTGACAGGAATTTTTATTGCAGTAGGTAACCTGATGTTTGCTTTCGCCAATATGGGTATGACATCTGTGATGTATAAATTTTATCCCTATTATAATGATAACATACCTAAAAAGAAAAATGACTTACTTACATGGGGATTATTTATAAGTACCCTGGGGTTTATTTTAGTGTTGATCTCCGGTTTTGTTTTTAAAGATGTCGTAGTAAGAAAATTCAGCGCAAACTCTCCTGAATTTGTTCATTATTATTTCTGGATATTTCCATTTGGCTTTTCAATTCTCTTATTTTCTTTATTTGAAGTATATGCATGGAATCTTAAAAAATCTATCCTCACTACTTTCTTAAGAGAAGTATTGTTTCGTGTGCTTACAACGCTCTTAATTTTTTTATTATCATTTAAACTAATCCATTCCTTTGATGCCTTTATAAAATTATATTCATTTACCTATGGCATAGTAGCATTGGTTTTATTCCTCTATTTGTTATCCAGGGGAGAGTTAAATGTAAGCTTTGCTATAAGCCGTGTTACCAAAAAATTTTATAAAAAAATAATTTCGTTTGCAACACTGATATATTTTGGCGGGCTGGTTTATATGATAGCGCAGTTCATTGAAACATTAGTTATCATGTCAGTAATAGGAACCGATGGTGTTGGAATATTTGTTTTGGCCAGTGTAATCAGCGGATTGGTGCAGGCTCCGCAAAGAGGCGCTATTGCTGCATCGCTGCCCGTATTATCCAGGGCCTGGAAAGATAAGGATCATGCAAAAATAAATTTGATATACCAGCGCTCTGGCATCAATCTTTTAATTGTTTCGCTCGGCGTCTTCTTAATAATTTGGTTAAGCTATGAGGATGCTGTAAGAGTATTTCATTTAAAGCCTGATTACCTGCAGTCAAAATGGATATTCTTTTTTATTGGCCTGGCTAAAATCGTTGATCTTGGCACGGGTGTAAATTCTCAAATAATCGGCACATCAATTCACTGGCGGTTTGAATTTCTTTCAGGAGTGGTATTACTTACACTTGCCATACCATTAAATTATTTTTTTGTAAGAGAATTCGGGATCATAGGTGCAGCTTATGCTCACCTGATTTCATTCAGTGTATATAATGCTATCAGGATCATTTTCCTTAAGAGAAAATTTAATATGCAGCCTTTCAGTACCAAAACTGCTTATGCAATCGTATTGGCCTTTATTGTTTATACAGGTTGTTATTATGCCTTTTTATCATTACACACCTTTGCAGGAATAGTGATTAAAAGCCTTACATTTTTAGCGGTGTACGGAGGCAGTGTAATTTATTTGGATCTTTCCCCGGATGTATTGCCTGTATGGAAAACGATCCAGACAAAAACAGGAATGAAAAGGAAGGTCTGAACTGGATGTAGGGGAAATCAGGGAGATTTTTATAGCATAGAAATCATTCCCAATAATCCTATAAATCTCAGCAATTATGGTTCACACAATCCTATTGATTTATTCTGCCAGCGCCTATAAATTTTCTGGAATAATAATCTTCATCAAGGCTGCTTATTTTCACCCCTCCGCTTGAGGAAGAATGCACAAAATGGTTACCGGTTAGATAAACGCCTACATGAGATACACCGCCACGGGTATTAAAAAATACGAGGTCCCCTGCCATCAGGTCTTCCCTGTTTATTTGTTCACAAACTTTATATTGCTCCCTTGCTGTACGGGGTACATTAAAAGAATAAATTGATGATAACAATGTTTCGCTGAAAGCGCTGCAATCAATCCCTTTTTTAGTAGTTCCTCCCATTCTGTAATGAGTGCCATACCAGTCATCGATAAAATTATACAATGCAGGGTTTGTTAAAGCTTCCACGTCCACGTCCATCATCATGGCATATTTGAATTGTGTAGCAGAAATTTTCTCAATATTATTTGTTACCGCAAGGTCTGAAACCACT
>JAQBNL010000059.1 GCA_028288585.1 Chitinophagaceae bacterium
TGTTTTAAAATAATTTTTTATCATATACTATTTTATTCTGTTCGTAAACTCTTTACAGGATTTGCCAACGCAGCTTTTATTGCCTGAAAACTAACAGTGACTAATGCAATGGCAATTATGAAAATAAAAGGGAATACAAAATATATCCAATGTATGTTGATACGGAAAGCATAACCCTGTAGCCAGTTAGATGCAGAAAACCATGCAACAGGTGTAGCTATTATAAATGCTATAAAAAGTAAAAGTGCAAACTCACGATAAAGTAAATTTAAGATACTGGCAACTGATGCACCTAATACTTTTCGTATGCCTATTTCTTTTGTACGTTGCAATGTTATAAAAGAAGCAAGCCCAAATAATCCAAGACAGGCCACTAATATGGCAAGGCCTGTAAACAAACTAAACACCTGCCCGAAACGCTGATCTGCTTTATATTGCTCATCAAAATGGTCATCAAGAAAAAAATATTCAAATGTATTTCCCGGAAAGAATTTACTCCATGCTGATTTTACGCGGTCAACCGTCTGGCTTGCCTGGGAAGGGTTAACCTTAACAGACATGTAGCCATGTACATCAGGTATGCAACGGAGGATCAATGGCTCATATGATTCACGTAAAGATTGCTGGTGAAAATTTTCGCTTACGCCTGCTATTGTATATTGCTCTCCCCAGAAGTCAATTTTTTTACCAAGCGCTTCTTCCGGTTTATTAAATCCTAATTGCTCTATACCTTTCCTGTTAAATATTACAGCATGATCATCTGTACCGAATTCTTTTGAAAATTCTCTTCCGGCAATGATCTTTAAGCCATACGTTTTTATAAAATCATAATCAACCCCAATAACACGATATTGTTTTTGTGTAGATTCATCGGTGCCTACAAGCTTGATCCCACCGGCGTTCCAGCCTACCGCCTCACCCGGAATACTGGTTGATACAGCAATATTACGCACAGAGGATTCTTGACTTAATTCTTTTTTTAAGGTTGTTATTTTCTGCAGAAAAGTAGAATCAACCCTAACTATTGGCGAGGTTACAACCAACGTCTGCTCTATATTAATCCCTAATGGTTGCTTACGCATATATTGTATCTGGCGATAAACAATAAGCGTCCCAATGAGTAAAAACAATGACGCTGCAAATTGAAATACCACTAATGATTTTCTTAACCATGTACTTTGTCTTGTACCACTCATTTTGCCTTTTAGCACTTCAATAGGTTTAAAGCCTGATAGCACAAAAGCGGGATATAAACCTGAAAAGAAAACACCTGTTATAAATAATGCAATAAGGCCCAGCCAGAAATTACTTTTAATAAATAATGAAAAAGAAAGCTGCTGTCCCGAAAGATTATTAAACCCGGGTATTGCAATCAAAACAATCGACAGCGCAAGTACCAAAGCAAGACCATTCAATACTGCAGATTCAGAAAGAAACTGGACAATCAATTGTTTGCGTTGCGAGCCTATCGCTTTACGAACACCCACTTCCCGTGCTCTTGTTATAGCACGTGCAGTAGCGAGATTGATATAATTTACCCACGCAATTATTACTATAAAAAATGCGATGCCTAATAACAGGTACACGGTTTTTCCATCACCATTGGTGCCGGGCTCCATCATATAATGAGAATACAAATGAATATCTTTTAAAGGCTGGAGCAGGTAAGTAACTGAAGCATTGAATTTCTTCATATCAGCGCCAACTGCTTTCCCAACAACAGGCGGGAATTTTTTTTCAACTGCTGCGGGGTTAGCGCCTTTTTGCAACAATACATAAGTGAGGCAGCCATCCCACTGCCATGCTGTTTCAGGGGTGTTATTATTCTGCGCCTGTAAATTTATAAATGTAACATACGACAGGAGTATATCAGGCTTAAGCTGTGTATTAACCGGTGCATCTTTATACACCGCTGTTATGGTATAAGTACGTTTATGATTCAGCTCAATTGTTTTGCCTATAACATTTGTATTGCCAAATATTTTACGGGCAATTGTTTCTGACAGGGCTACAGTAAAAGGCTCTGTTAACGCAGTTTTTTTATTTCCTGCAACCAAAGGATAAGTAAAGATGTTGAAGAAAGAACTGCTTGCATAAAATACCTTGTCGATCTTTAAAGGCTGATGGTTGACCTCAGTAATTACCTGCCCCTGCTGAACAACCTTCACATAATCTTCTATTTCAGGTATAGCATTTTTAAAGGAATTACCAACGGCAAAAGCGCCTGCGGCCCATTGTGTGCTTAGCTTACCATTGTCGTACCTGTCTTGTTGCACACGGTAAATCCTGTCCTTATTACCCTGGAAATTTTCATAGCTTAATTCAAAAGACACATACTGCAAAATGAGCAAACATGCAGCAATACCGATTGCCAACCCAAATACATTGATGCCGGAGTAAGCTTTATGACGTATAATATTCCGCCACGCAATCTTTAAATAATTTTTTATCATACACTATTTTATTCTGTTCGTAAATTTTTTACAGGATTTGCCATTGCCGCTTTTATGGCCTGAAAGCTAATGGTAACAAAAGCTATTATCACCGCAACAATACCTGCAAACAGAAAGATCCACCAGGGTATAGAAATGCGGTAGGCAAAATCCTGCAGCCATTGATTCATCACAAACCATGCGATAGGTGATGCAATAATTATTGCAATTAAAACAAGCTTTAAAAAGTCCTTAGATAAAAGCGCCACAATACTGTTCACTTCTGCACCCAATACTTTACGGATACCAATTTCTTTTACTCTTTGAGAAATAGTAAAGGCTGATAGCCCAAACAACCCCAGGCATGCGATAAAGATTGCTATGAAAGCAAATGATGTGAAGATCGTTTTTTGTTTTTGCTCTGATTCATACACTTTGGCAAAACGATCATCTAAAAAAGTATAGGCAAAAGGAGTTTCGGGTAAAAATTTTTTCCAGGTCTTCTCAATCGATGCTATGGAAGCAGAAATATTGCCTCCGGATAATTTTATCGAGATGGCATTATATAAATTCCGGTTTACTAATAATAAAAGTGATGGGATTTTTTCATGAAGTGATTCAAAATTAAAATCTTTTGCAACTCCTATTATCTTTCCTTTATTACCCGCGTACACCAAAGGTTTTTCTACTGCTTCAGAAGGGGTTTTAAACCCAAGCGTGCCCGAAGCTGTTTCATTAATTATAAACCCGCTGCTGTCAGTTGCATAGCTGTTTGAATAATTTCTTCCTGCAATTATCTTCATATTATAGGCAGGTATGAAATTATAATCAACTGCAAGAAATTTTAAATCGATCTGTAAAGGTTTTACTGTATCGCCAACAGGCACTGCAACATCCATTGCATCGAGTAGCCTGCCTGATGGAATGCGGGAGGAGCGTGTAACGTTTTTTATATCCGGATTTTGTAAAAGTTCGTTCCTGAAACTTTCAAATTGATTTGCGAATGCAGGATTATTCATGGTAATTACCTGGTCTTTGTCAAACCCAAGCGACTTATCCTGCATATATCTCAATTGCTTAAAGACAACCACGGTACAAATGATCAATACAATGGAAATAGCAAATTGAATAACCACTAATGCTTTTCTTAAAGACACATTACCACTAACTTTAAAAAGCCCCTTTAACACCTGCACGGGTTGAAAGGATGACATGAACAAAGCAGGATAAAGTCCTGAAATAATACCAACAACAAATGGCGCTAAAAATAATGGGAGCAATACCTGCCATTTCAATAAAATATTTAATCCTATCTGTTGGCCGGAAATTTCATTCATCCATGGTAAAAGCAATGTAGTGAATGTAAATGCAAGTATGGTAGCAAACCATGCCACCAAAACAGATTCGCTGAGGAATTGTGCTATGATCTCTTTTTTTTCTGCACCAACTGTTTTACGAATGCCAATCTCCTTCGCTCTTAAAACAGAGCGTGCTGTGGAAAGATTCATATAATTAATACATGCTATCAACAAAATAAATAAGGCAATAACAGAAAAAATATAAACACGCTTTATATCACCATTTTCTTCTACTTCATAATCAAGGTGAGAACGGAGGTGTATATCAGTGAGCTTTCCCAGAGCAAGATGGGTAAACTTAGATCCTTTAAAGCCAGATGGTTCCTGCGGAAAATGATAATACTTATCAAGGAATGCAGGGAATTTTGATTCTAAATTTTTGGGGTCGGTATTTTTAGGAAGAACTACATAAGTTAAAAAAGAATTATTTCCCCAATTGGTTTCTAAATTTTTTTGCCCATACAATACCGAATCTTTAAGGGTATTAAAAGAAATCAGGACATCAGGATGCAAATGTGTATTGGATGGAAAAGGTTTGAATACACCGGATACTTTACAAGAAAGATTATTATCAAGCTTCACCATCTTTTCCATAGGGTCATTGCTTCCAAAATATTTTTTGGCCAACTCATCGGAGATCATAATGGAAAAAGGGTTTTCCAAAGCCTTCTTTGGGTTTCCCCGTATAACATCAACTTTAAAAACATCAGTAAAATTTTCATCAGCAAAAAATACACTCTTCTCATAGAATTTTTTGTCTTCATATACAAATGCAGTATTGCCATTAGGAAGAAGGCGTGTCATTTTTTCTATCTCCGGAAATTCATTTTTTAGTAAGGGGCCAAAAGGAGGTGCAATTGCCCCGAGGTTAAGTGATACAACACCCCGGTCATTATGAAAACTTCTTGAGATGCGATAAGTTCTGTCGGCATACGGTTGGAACCTGTCATAACTTACCTCATGAAGGATGTAAGCAAGAATGAGAAGGCAACATGTTAACCCTATTGTTAATCCAAAGAGATTAATGAATGAGATGAATTTATATTTCATCAAATTGCGAAAGGCGATCTTTAAATAGTTTTTGATCATGTGCGGAAATTTAGAATACTAATCAGAATATAAAATCTGAAGCAGGTGCCTTCTATACAAGAATATTTTCTGTTACTGTCTGTCCATCCAGCATACGAATTATGCGATGGCTGTATCTTGCATCATGCTCGGAGTGTGTTACCATAATAATAGTAGTTCCCTGCTCATTAAGATCAGTGAGCAATTGCATAACCTCGTTACCGTTTGATGAATCCAGGTTACCTGTAGGCTCATCCGCAAGAA
This sequence comes from Chitinophagaceae bacterium, assembly GCA_028288585.1. Taxonomy (GTDB): domain Bacteria; phylum Bacteroidota; class Bacteroidia; order Chitinophagales; family Chitinophagaceae; genus Ginsengibacter. The sequence continues at coordinate 5,123 of JAQBNL010000059.1, forward strand.
TTAACTTTGGATTGTTTACCACTGCCCTTGCCACTGCTACACGTTGCTGCTGGCCCCCTGAAAGCTGCTGCGGATAGTGATTCCGGCGATGCATGATCTGCATCTTATCCAGTACTTCTTCTACTTTGTTTTTTCTTTCCGGAGATTTTAGGCCCAGGTAAATTAACGGAAGCTCTACATTTTCAAACACAGTAAGCTCATCAATAAGATTAAAGCTTTGAAATACAAAACCAATGTTTCGCTTACGAAGTTCTGCACGCTTGCGCTCATTAAAATGGGCTACTTCAGTACCATTAAATTTAAAGCTCCCGCTATCAGGATCATCCAATAGTCCTACAATGTTCAGCAACGTAGATTTGCCGCAACCTGATGGCCCCATTACGGCAACAAATTCTCCATCATTAACTTCAAATGATAATTTATTCAAAGCAACAGTTTCCACATCTTCAGTACGGTAAATTTTTTCCAGTTCAGAAATTTTGATCATTGGTTTTGTTTTTATTAGTGAGATTTATTTGTGTTTATATTTTAAAAAAGAATCCATCGTATTGTTTTAGCTCATCATCGATACCATCACTATCCATATTGTTATTAAGCGGATGCTGTATAATTGTTTTAAAGGAAACCTGACAATTTGATTTGCAAATTGCTTTCTCATTCTTAAGTAATAAAGAAAAAAAGCACAGCAGTGTAAAAGCAATTAATTTTTTCATATCGTTTTGTTTATTATTTTTTCAAAATAAGCTCCTGCATGGTTCCATAGTTTTCATAGCTTGAGGTTACCACTTTATCGCCGGGTTTTATACCACTTAAAACTTCGTAGTAATCAGGATTTTGCCGGCCTAACTGTATATCAACTTTGTAAGCTTTAGATCCATCTTCACTTACTTTAAAAATCCAGTTGCCGCCTGTCTGCTGAAAGAACCCTCCCTTAGGCACAAGCACAGCCTGGGTTTCATCGCTGAGAGATAAACGTATTTGCAAAGTTTGTCCTCTACGGATGCCCTGTGGTACTTCATCTACAAATTCCATATCTACCTGGAAGCGCCCATTGGTAACCTGGGTGAATATTTTTTTTATTTTTAGTTTATACGTTTTATCGCCTAGTGTAAAATCGCCTGCCAGGTCCTGGAAAATTCTTGTGATATAATGTTCATCAATATCAACTCTAACTTTAAAACCGCTGAGCACATCAATTTGTCCAAGTCTTTCTCCTTTATTTTTTGATTGTCCTATTTCAGCATCAAGAGAAGTAAGCTGGCCATCAACCGGCGCTCTCACAATAAGGTCTCCTACTTTTCTTCTCATTACCTCTAATGCATTTTGTGTTCTTGCTATAGTTTGCTGTGCCTGGCTGGCTTCCTGTTTGGTTGAAAAAGAATCTTTATTTAAAATTTGCTGGGATAATCTTTTCTTTTGAAGCTGGTAGTTATAATTATTTTCTGCCTGCCTGAATTCCTGTGAACCGATGGCATTTTGATCATACAGTTTTTTATCCAGTTTGTAAATACGTTCTGCTTCTTTTAAAGAATTGTCAACATCAGTGTACTGGTTTAATTTACCGATCGTATTTTGCTGTGCAGCATTGCTGGAAATACGCATTTGGGTTAACAAATTAAATACAGATGTTTCCTGGTTAATAAGGCTTAACTCCAGGTCAGTATTGGATAACCGTAATAATGGCTGATTTTTTTTTACAACTGCGCCATCATCAACATATTTTTCTTCAATGCGGCCTCCTTCTATTGCATCAAGATAAATAGTGGTAACAGGAAGCACAATGCCGTTAACAGGAATAAATTCCTGGAAAGGCCCCTTCTTAACTTCGCTGACAGATATTCTTTCAACATCTACATTTAAACGGCTTTTGCCCGATGTGAAATAATAACTTAATCCTATTAAGGCAAGTACGGCTACCACTGCAGTAATGGTTAAAATCCTTTTTTTACTCCACTTCTTTTTTTTAATAACTCTATCCACTTAGTATAATTTTTATTTTAGAAAAAGTCATCCGGCATTATCCGGATGACTGTAACCACATCATGAGAGAACAAATCTGCATACTTATCTTATAACAATATGCCAGAATGTTTATATACTGATTTACAAATCATTAGTAAAAATTTATACTACGAAGGTGTTCGTTACCATTACAGCAAGTGTACGCTTTTGATACACTTGTTTAAACCCATCTTCCATAAAAAATTAATTGCCATGCTTTTATATTTATGGTATACTTGTAGGATATAGTGCTCACAAAATATTTATCTAAAGAAATTAATCACGGGTAAAAATATGCAGCTAAAAAATGCTTCTATATTGGTTATTGACGACGACACTGATGTGTTAACTGCTGTTCGCTTATTATTGAAAACAGAAGTGAAAGAGGTGCTTACGGAAAAAAATCCTGAAAATATCCGTTCTCTTTTATCAAAACAATCATTTGACCTGATATTGCTGGATATGAATTTCAACAGTTCAATAAATACAGGAAATGAAGGCTTGTTCTGGCTGAATAAAATAAAGGAACTCAAATCAAATGCAGCAGTAGTAATGATAACAGCCTATGGTGATATTGACCTTGCAGTACGCTCACTCAAAGAAGGGGCAGCTGATTTTATTGTAAAGCCCTGGCATAATGAAAAATTAATATCATCACTTAAAGATGCATTAAATAACCAGGGGCCTGATAAATTAAAATTAAAAAATCCCCTGGGCGAAGAATCTATTCTTAATAAAGAATTGCTAGGCAGCTCGGAAGTGATGCAGGAAATATTTTACAAGATTGAAAAAATTGCTCCTACTGATGCCAATATTTTGATACTGGGGGAGAATGGAACGGGCAAAGATCTTATCGCAAAAGCTATTCATCAGCAATCACTGCGTTCCGGCAAAGCGTATATAAAAGTGGATGCTGGTGCATTAACCGAAACCCTGTTTGAAAGCGAACTTTTCGGATATAAAAAAGGAGCTTTCACTGATGCAAGAGAAGACCGTATAGGAAGATTTGAATCAGCAAATGGCGGCACTCTTTTTTTAGATGAGATAGGGAATATTTCTCTTCACCAGCAGGCCAGGCTTTTAAGTGTTTTACAAAACAGGCAGGTAATGCGTTTAGGAGATAATCAACCTATCCCTATTGATATAAGGCTGATATGCGCCACTAACCTACCTTTGAGTGAACTGGCCAATGAGAACAGGTTTAGAAAAGATTTGATTTACAGAATTAATACTGTTGAAATTGTTGTACCCCCCTTACGCACAAGAAGCGATGATATTATAATGCTGGCTGATCATTTCAGCAATTTATACAGCAACAAATATTTAAAGCCAGGTTTGCGGTTTGATAAAAGTGCAAAAGAAAAACTTATGCATTATCAATACCCTGGGAATGTGAGAGAATTACAATACTCTATTGAAAGAGCTGTAATAATGTGTGATGATGATATATTGCAGGCAAAAGATATTATTTTCTCGCCCATTGAAACATTAAGAAATTTTGAAGAGCAGCCGTCTGAATTAAAACTAAGCTCAATTGAAAAAAACACTATTCTTAAGGTGATAGAAAAACATAACGGGAATATTTCAAAAGCTGCAAAAGAACTGGGGCTTACACGAACTGCTTTATACCGGAGGTTAAACAAATATGATATTTAAGATCTCTAAGAAATAAGACAATGAGTTTTAAAAACTTTGAATGGAGAATATTATTAAGGGTACTGCTGATATTTATAACATTAAGCGGAGCTTCATTTCTATTAGTTAAAGGATGGTTTATTTACCTGGTTTTTGTAGCGCCAATAGTCATTTACCAGGCTGTTGAATTTTACAGGTTTCATAAAAAAGCATACGAAGAGATTAACCAGTTTGTTGAGTCAGTTCATTACCGGGATTTTTCAAGAAATTTTGATGTAAAGCATGCACCTGTTGAGTTGCAGCCATTGCGCAAAGGCTTTAACGAGATAAATTCAACCTTTAAAATAATAAGTAAAGAAAAAGAAACACAGTACCAATACCTGCAAAAAATTCTTGAGCTCGTAGATACAGGAATCCTGTCTTATAAAATCTCAACTGGGGAAGTAGTATGGATGAATGAATCATTAAAAAGAATGATGCAACTGCCTTATCTAAAAACAATTTCTTCATTGGCCAGGCGTGATGAGGAATTGCATAAAAACATTCTTGAATTAAAACCGGGAGAAACGAAAATTGCTACTGCACATTTAGAAAAATCTTCTTTTAAAATATTATTATCAGCAACCGCTTTTCAAACGGATGGCGAAAAATATAAACTCATTGCTTTTCAAAATATAGATGAAGCATTGGATGAAACAGAATCCAAAGCATGGCAAAAATTATTAAGTGTAATGACGCATGAGATAATGAATTCCATTGCCCCTATTTCATCTTTGGCTGATACATTAAAAAGCAGGTTGTTGCAATCACTGCCCGCATTAAATAATGAGAGTGGCAGTGTAGATGACCTGGAGCTTGGTATTGATACAATCAAAAGAAGAAGTGAAGGCCTTTTAAAATTTGCTGAAACGTACAGGAATTTAAATAAGATCACAAAGCCCAATCTTAAAAAAATATATGTAAGAGACCTGTTTGAAAGTATCAACCAGTTAATGCAGCCAACCCTTGACCAAAAAAATATTGACTTTCAGATTGTATTAAAAGATACCGCCATTATGCTGGAAGCTGATACCAATCTTATTGAGCAGGTATTAATTAACCTGGTGGTAAATAGTATTGAGGCAGTTAAAGATAAAGCCGATGCTAAAATTGTTCTTTCATCTTACAGGGATTCCAATAATAAAATGGTTATTAGTGTTGCAGATAATGGTACAGGCATGCCGGCTGAAGTAATTGATAAAATATTCATCCCATTTTTTAGTACTAAAAAGAACGGAAGCGGCATCGGCCTAAGCCTAAGTAAACAAATAATGATGCTTCACCGGGGCAATATTCAAATCCATTCTGTCGAGGGGGTGGGTACCTCCTTTTTACTTCATTTTTAGAGGGTATGATTCCTATAAAAGAAGAGGTGATTTTAACATCTTTTAACATTAAATCCTTCAAAACCCTTATCCTGCCTGTTTTTCATTGATTTTCTCGTTCATCAAATTATAATACCATTTACAACGCTATTATGCCATTCAATGTACTATGTATTGTATAGTACATAGCAAAGCATGTATATTTGCTCTATCAAATCATAACCAATAAAATTAAAACAATGAAAGTTCAATTAATTAAAACTGAAAGTAGTTTGTGGGTAAACTTTAAACGCACTATGTATGCCTTAATGGTAATTGTTATTGCTGTGGCAATCCCTTTACTTAGCTATTTGGAATTGTCTTATAACGATAATAATGACCAAAAAGAAAATGCTGCAAAAGTTCAGAAGATTGCAAATTCTATAGAAAAGGAAAATACTGTTGACCTTTAAGAAAATTACGAAGTGACTAATATAGGATATGGGAAGTTTGATTTTTTACTTTCTCATATAACTCATCCATATTAAATGGTTTGCCTATAAAATCATTGGCGCCTGATTCTTCAAAAACCTCTTTCATAGATTTATTGGCAGAGAATATAATTACGGGAATATGCCGGGTGTTCTCATTCTCTTTAATTTGTTTGCAGATTTCCCTGCCATCCATACCGGAGAGATAAACATCCATGAAAATAAGATCGGGCTTAAAAGATTTAATTTTTGAAAATGTCTCTTCTCCCTTTGTGGTAGTATCTACCTCATAGTCTTGCAGGCTCAAAGCAATCTCCATTGCATCAAGAATGCTTTGGTCATCATCAACAACTAATATTCTATACATAGTTATTTATTTCTGTGATTGATTGTTTGCAATGTAAAACAAAAGATGGAATCCCGTTATTTTATACAGAAGGAAATGAAGAGATAAACAGATTGATAAATATGATAGTAATAAATGCTACACCTGTTAGGTGTATTACAATGCGGTGTGATAAGTACTTATTCAAGTACCAATTCTTCGCCTTCTCTATGGGCCTGCGAAAATTGCAGCATCTGTAACAGGTCTAATAATTTCTTTTGATGCGGAGGAGCTTTTTCATGTGCAATTTTAACGAAGTCTTTTTTCGAGACCGGGTCTTTTGACAATAAGCCGGCAAAAGGTTTTAACATGTCGCTTAAGATATGCATATTGTAAAGTTTTATTACAATTATGCCATAGAAAAAAGCATGCCAATTGGCTTTTAAACCCCTTATGCTGATAATAAGTGGATAATATTGTTATCCCAATACTTAGATATAGCTACCCTATCAAAAACCTATAGCCTATTCCTTTAATGGTAAGTATCTCAACAGAGGGATCAGCCTTTAAGTATCCACGCAATTTGGTAATGTAAACGTCAAGATTGCGGCTGTTAAAAAAATTATCATTGCCCCATAATAAATTTAAGATATCACGCCGGTCAATGATCTTCTCCCTGTTCTGGTACAATACTTTAAGTAACTCCGCCTCACGAAAAGAAAGTTTCTGCTCATTATTTTTTGCAGAAAGTACCTGCCTTGGTATATGAAAGGTGTATTTTCCAATATTTATTACATCTTTTTTATCGGCACTTTTACTCTCATTGCCTGTGTACTTAAGAATATTTTCCAGGCGAACAATTAGTTCTTCCATGCTAAATGGCTTACGGATATAATCATTGCCCCCCAGCTTAAATCCTTTTACAAGATCCTCGGTTTGGGATTTAGCCGTTAAGAATAAAATAGGAACTTTCTCATTTATGGTTCTTATCTCTTCAGCTATTTGAAATCCATCTTTGTTAGGTAGCATAATATCAAGCACACATATATCAGGCTTACATAAGTTGAATAACATTACGGCCTTACCACCGTCCTCTTCCATAAATATTTCGTACCCGCGGGTTTCTAAACTTTCTTTTACAATCTTTCCAAGAAAGCTCTCATCCTCCACATATAATATTTTAACCTTCGCCATTCGTCTTCGGAATTTTAATAATGAATGTGCTTCCTTGGTTTATTTCACTTTCCACATGTATTGTTCCGTTGTGTTGCGCAATAATATGCGAAACATAACTCAGTCCCAGGCCATAACCTTTAACCACATGTTTGTTGCCGGTAGGCACACGAAAAAATTTATCAAATATTTTTGAACGGTACTCAGGTGCAATGCCAATTCCATTATCGCTAACCTTTAATTCAATAATATTTTTGCCAGCAGAAAGATGCACATTAATTACAGCATTTTCTTTTCGGTACTTTAAAGCATTATCAAGCAGGTTATATATCACACTTGTGATATGAAGCTTATCGGCATTAATAATAAAATCATTTCCTGCAGTAACAAAGTTCATCACAGTATTATTTTTTTCAAACTGCAGCTTCATTGTATCCAAAACTTCCTGCGTTAATTCTTTCATGTCGAAATGCTCTTTGCTTAATTCGATCTCTTTTTTCTCAAACATTGAAAGCTTCAGCACTTTATCAACCAGCAAATTCAAGCGTTGTAATTCGTTTGCCGAAATATCAAGATATTCTTTCGTTTTCTCCGGGTCATGCATTGCATTAAAACTTTTAAGCGCCTCAATAGCCACGCCCACTGTGGCAATTGGCGTTTTTAATTCATGCGTTATGTTGCTTATGAATTCATTTTTTATTTCTGCAAGCTTTTGCTGTCTTAATAAATTACGATACAACAATACAAATGAAAAAATAGTAACACCGGCTAAGAAAAGAGAAAACAGAATTGGCAGCGTAATTTTTTTCATAAGATATGGTGTTGTATTTCCCAATGAAAGCCGATAAGTAACCGGGTGAGCAAATCCCACAGTTACTTCTGAAAGATCCATTTCTTCTTCCTCAATCTCAGCACTATCCAATTTTATAATTTTAAATGGAATGTCCAGGTTATCTTTTTTTAATGCTTCCGAATACGCTTTTATTATTTCAGGAAGTTTTAAGGAATCCTGTAATGAATCTACCCTGTATAAAAGATTAAATACATGATCGTTGCTGTCTCCGTCTTTTCTGAATTTTATTATGGAGGTAGTTTTAAAATCCATGGGCATACGCTTGCCGGAAGTTATCAGAACAGTTGAACCCGGCAGACTATCTCTCTTTACAGAATTACGCAATGTATTTACCATCGTAATTATTTGCGAACGCGGCAGTGAACTACTATTCGTATTGTCAGCGTAATCTTCATTAATTAAAATTCTGCGTTTGCTTTTAGCCGTATCGTTTTTAAAATGGCCGGGTAATTTTAATTTTTTCATTTGCAGTTGCCGGATAGTTTCCTGGAAAGCAACGCCCGTTTTGATCTGCATAGCTCTTTTCTCCCTATCATAATTTTCTTTTAGCCAATATGCCTGGAAGCCTGTTAGAGCCAGCAAAGTGATGATAATAAGAATAGGATCGGGAATACGCCTTTTCATGAAAACAAAAATAACTTTTTACCACAGGCTTCCACTGCACTGTTAACCTTTATTAACCTTAATGCAAGGAGCGTTAACCCATAAACCTTTGTGGAGATGTTAGTTTTGGGTTGAAGAATAATAAACCAAAAAAATTATGAAAAAGATTTCTCTTGCACTCATAAGTATTTGCTTTGCGCTGGTAACACTGGCACAGCAAAAAGAAGGTAAAGTGATATACTCACGAACCTCACAAATGCAAATGCGTGTTAACAACAATGATCAGCTGTCACAAATGCTTCCAAAAAGCCGGACTGATAAATTTGAATTGACATTTGGTAACAACCAGTCTTTGTGGAAACATATAGATGAAGATGACAATAATGATGAAATAAGCGGCAATGGCATGCAGATAAGAATGGTGGCCCCGGGACAGAACGATATTGTATTCCATGATTTCAGTGCTGCAAAAAAAACAGAGCAAAGAGATATGATGGATAAAAAATTTATTATAACAGACAGTATTCGTAAACTACCCTGGAAACTTACGGGCCAAACAAAAACCATCTTAGGGCATGTTTGCCAGCAAGCCACTACCCAGCGTACCGGTAAGCGTACACAAACAACAATGGATAACGGTAAAATAGAGCGAAAAGAAGTGAATGATACCACCAATATTGTTGCATGGTTCACCAGTGATATTCCCGTACCGGCAGGGCCGGAAGTACAGGGACAGTTACCCGGACTTATACTTGCCCTTGATATGTATGACGGACGTGTGGTATATAAGGCTCTTGAAATATCTCCCAAAGTTGATGTAACAACTATTAAAGAACCTACCAAGGGGAAAAAAATTACACCTGATGAGTTTACAAACGAAAGGGAAAAGATGATGCAGGAAATGCAGAAAAATAACCAGGGTAATGGCAACCGTGTGATCAGAATGAATTAGACAATGTATTATCCCGGGATTACCTTCTTAACATTTTGAGAAGGTTTTTGTTTTTACTTATTCCCTCCATTTTCCTGACTTCTTCATATACCTTACCAATAAATACCCCAGGAGTATTAATGGAAGAAATATTGCCAAAAGAATATTGCGGAACTGTTCATCGTGATGGGTGAGTTGCGGATATTTAAACAGCAGGATAAGGGTAATACCGCTTAGCCAAACATATTGGGTTCCATATTCTTTTATCATCCAGCGTTTGGCATTAAATTTAATGCCTTTAAAAGTAGAAGTAACATTACGAAAATCAGGTATCCAGCGATTAACCTTTTTAGTATAGGCCTCAAAAGCAGTCCCGAATTTATTTCTTAAAAAATTTTCTTCTGCCAGTACTATAGCATGGTAAATCACCATGAAGAGCGGCATTACTATCAAAACATATATAAGCGAATTGGAGAGTATGCCTACACCAAGCAGCATCAATATGTTTCCTACGTAAAGCGGGTTGCGTGCATGCTGAAACATACCACCTGTAACAAGGTCATCTGCATATACCTTTCCGTCTTTTCCTCCTCTCATAATATAAGCCAACCCAATGGTTGCGCCACGAAGCGCCTGGCCTGAAATGGTAACCACTAAGCCAAGTATGATAGGAAACAGGTAATAATTTTCACCAAAATAATTTTCACCAAACAATGGAGGCGATGGAACGAATAATAAGAGATAAAGAAAAATGAATAAAAAATTCCTGTATTTAAAAAAGAAATTACCGATTTGGACCATGGGTTATTTTATTGCTATGAATCCTGCGAAATTATACCATTTGAAAAACACTTCCACATGACTGAATCCTGCTTCTCTTAACAGGGTTATATTCTCACTAAGTTTATAAGGGATTAAAACATTTTCAAGGGCTTCTCTTTTCTGTGAAATTTCCATTTCGCTGTAGTTATGCCTTCTTTTCATATCATAATAATACTTGATAAAATCCCGGTTAAAAGAATTCTCTTCAGCAAGTATTTTTTCAATAATAATAATAGCGCCGCCGGGGTTCATACCTGCATGAATTTTTTTAATAAGCCTTTCGCGGTTGATAGGACGGACAAACTGCAGTGTAAGGCAAAGCACTACCACAGCGGCATCCGTGATATCAACGTCTACATTCAGGTCTGCAACTTCAAGCTTTACCGGCCTTTTAAAACCTGCTGCCTGCAATTTAGTATTGCATTTTTCCAGCATGCTGGGAGAATCGTCAACCCCTACAAACTGGATATGTTCAGGGATGGAAGGATTCATAAGGATCATAGTTGTTCCTGTAGAGCAGCCGAGGTCATAGATATTCGCATTCTCCTGGAAATGATTAGCTGCCAGCTCGGCAATCATACGTTGCATTTCTTCGTAATAAGGAACTGAGCGATTTACCATGTCGTCAAAAACACCAGCTACTTTACTGGTAAACTGAAAATCTGAGGGCTTTGTAAACGTTTCCTTAAACACTTCATCTTTTTCCGTAAGCATACCTGGGGTTTTACTGTTTATAACTGCAAGATATAATATTCCATATGAAGAAGGCGAACCACAAAGATCATTTTTAACAATCCTGCATAAAAAAAGTGACAGCAAAAAGCTGTCACTTTTAAATTTCAGAGGAGGTTAAGCAAGTAGGGACTCAGGCAGAACTATTTAAAAAGCAATTTGTTTTTCGGTCATCATTTTTCTTAAATTAATAAGTCCGTAACGCATGCGTCCTAAAGCGGTATTAATGCTGCAGTTGGTTAATGAAGCAATCTCTTTAAAGCTAAGATCAGCATAGTGCCTCATGATAATAACTTCTCTTTGATCTTCAGGAAGCATATCCAACATCTTTCTTACGCTGCTACCGGTTTCACTTTGCATAATCCGCTCATCGGCGCCGGGTTCGGAAAAATTAATGGTGTCAAAAATGTCCCTGTCATCACTGGTTTTTATAACAGGTACACGTTTTAATCTTCTAAAATGATCAACACAAAGATTGTGTGCAATCCTCATTGCCCATGGCAAAAATTTACCTTCATCAGTATACCTGCCGGTTTTAAGCGTGTCGATGATTTTGATAAAAGTATCCTGGAAAATATCTTCTGCCAGGTATTTATCTTTCACCAATAAATAAATTGAACTGTAAATCCTGTTTTTGTGACGGAGGACAACGGTTGAAAGAGCTTCAACATCTCCTGCCATGTACAATTGAATAAGTTGCTGATCGGAAAGACTAGTAGTAAGGGATTTCATAAAATAGATTTTTTAGTTAGGATATTGTGTGTAAATTCTGATGCAAAAGTATGGATACGGGAATAACCATCTTATAGTAAAGAAAGGAATTGTTTATAGAAAATTTCTTATACGAAGCCGGTGCAATGCTTATTGAACCTGGATCATAAAATATACTCTAACCTTAATTGCATACATAAAAAAAAGTGCAGATAAATTATCTGCACTTTTTTATAATTTGGGGGTTTCAAGATGCGCTTTCATAGGATTCGCGGGACAAGTGTTTCATAGATTGGCAATACAAAGATGATAAATTTCTTAAAGTATTATTGTAAAAAGAACGTGAATTGGATATAGAAGTTTTTCTATAACTGGTTTTCCTCTCCCTGCTATTTTTGGCAACTGACTTACCGCATCATTCTCATTCCGCCATTGTTTGAATTCGTCAATCCTGTTTTGGAAAGGTTGTAAGTGAAGCTTAGTAAAAAGAAACGGCGCAGCGTATTCACCCGACTGTCCTCAATATAGTTTTGATTAGCGCTGCGGTTAATACCAATATTCCGGTTTAATATATCTCTTGCAGAAAGCTTTAACTCTCCGCGATTAAAGTGCAACATCTGCTTGCTGATGCTTGCATGCCATAACGGAACTTTTGTATTGAAGCCCGTAGTATACTGGTTATTGTTGGTGTAATTAAATTCTGTGGCTAATAAAAATCCTTTAGGCAATTGCCAGTCAGCATCAATACCATATTCCTGTGTAAAATATTTTGCATTGCGTGCATTTGCAATTGAATATTTTGTTTTTGAATAATTAAAATCTGCGCTTACAGAAAGATTCAGTTTATCAGTTGGGCTCATATCCAACCGCAAACGCGGACCTACCGTAAATGTATTAATGATATTTTCCTGCGTATTGGTAAATTGTTTACCATGATAGGTATTTACCATTGAGCTTATATCCATTGTTCCTTTAAGAAAGTGGACGGGGAAGCTGAAGCTTACATTGCCATTCATATTATAAACGCCATTTACATTTACGGGCATTACTGAGTCAATACCAAGGCTGTTTATCTTATCATAGTTCACAATTTTATTTTGTGTTTGCTGCAGTGTAAAAAATGCAAACACGTTCCTGTTCTTAAATGGATTTACAAACGATGCATTAAACCGTACACTTTGTGTGAACTCCTGCTTCAGATCAGAATTGCCCAGCTTTATATACAATGGGTTAGTATTATCAGGTACAGGCTGCAGTTGCGTTATAGAAGGCTGATTAGTATTGGTACTATAATTAAGCGTAAGATATTTATACCGTGAAAAATAATATTGAAACCTTGCATTGGGTAAAATATTGGTAAAGCTTTTTCCGGTTACAGAATCTTTTAAATTTTTTATCACTCCCTCCAGCGCTGCCTGCTGCCAGTTAGCGCCGATTGTATAATTATACGTTTTGGTTTGCTTGCGAATGCGCAATCCTGCTGTTGTATAACCATATGTATTTTCAAAATCGTTGGTAAGTGTATTATTGATCAGGTCAAACTTACCGTTGCTGCGGTTATAATCGTACGTGGTTTTAGTAGTAGTATTTTCTGAATGACTTTTACCCACACTAAATTCAAGCAAAGATTTTTTAAATAAAGGCTCGGTATAAACAGCTTTTACATTATAGCCATTTACGTTAGCAGAACTGTTATTTTTTTGATTGATGGAATCTTTACGCAAAGGCGATCCATTGGCATCATAAAAATCAGTTATCGATTGAAGCCTGCCATCACCCTGGCTGTTATTAAAATTGGTAAGAAGATTTATTGAAAAAGTCCGTCCTCTTTTACGGAATTTATTTCTGAATAAAATATTGGCAGAAAGGCTTGTGCCTTCATTATTGGATAGGTTAGAACTGTTACCATCATTTATATTTATCCCTTTATCAGATACAGTACTGTAATCAGAAACACCCATGCTGCTTGTTTTTTGATAGCTGAAATTGGGAGCGATCTTTATTGACCGGAAAGAATCTATCTTATAATCTGCGCTAAAATTAAGGCGGTGTGTATTGTTGATATTATCAGTAACAGAATTTTGTTTGTAAAGATTAGCAGGCGTAAAATATTGCCGCTGGATATTACTTATACGCTTTGGATTAAAACGGCTATAAAAATAATTGCTCTGGAAATCAGTTTTAGTGCCAATGATATTGTTATAGTTAACACCCCCGCCCCAAGTAGTATTTATACCGCTGTTGTTGCCGCCAAGTAAGCCTGCCAGCGGGTCGTCAGCGCCAATAGAAAGATTAATATTGCCGCCGCCATTTTTTAGCTGGCTTAATGCACCGGTAAAATTTAAAATATCCATAAAAGAAAACCCTTCTGTATTTGTATTATTTGCCATTCCTATCACAGACATTTGCCTGGCGCCTTTAAATGAGTTTACATTAAATTTTCCCTGGTAGCGGTCATCTGTTCCAGCACCGGCATTCACTTTACCGAACATTCCTTTTTTCTTATCCTTCTTCAATTTAAGGTTGATCGTTTTTTCACTGTTGCCATCATCAAATCCTGTCATCTGCGCCTGGTCGCTGAGTTTATCATATACCTGTACTTTATCAATTGCATCAGCAGGCAAATTTTTTGTAGCCATCTTCGGATCATTGCCAAAGAATTCTTTTCCATCTACCAAAACCTTTTGCACTTTTTCTCCCTGCGCTTTTACCGTTCCATCTTTTTCAACTTTTACCCCCGGCAGTTTTTTTAAAAGATCTTCTACACTTGCATTGGGCTGGGTTTTAAATGAGCCTGCATTATATTGTATAGTATCGCCAATTAATGTAACCGGTGGGGCTTCTATTATTATTTCATCAAGCACTTTGTTCTTATCATACATGGTAACATTTCCAAGATCAAGATTCTTATGATCTGCATCAACAGTAAAAACTTTATTTGTGTTATGATAGTTTACCTGCGAAATAAGAAGGCGGTATTCTCCTGCGGGAATTTCAGTCAATTCAAATTTGCCATAATTATCTGCCATGCCGAATGTAACCAACGAAGAATCTTTTTTCTTCAATATGGTTATAGTGGCATTGGGCACAGGCTGGTTGATGGATGTATCAAAAGCCACACCTTTTATGGTTGCCTTTTGTGAAAATACCTGCAGAGAAAATAAAATAAAAGAAAGTGTAATGATTAATCTCATAGCAAAAAATTTGAGCTACGAAAATATTCTTACGTATGGATAACAACAGTTAACCAGTATTGGTTTATTGTTAATCAACGTTAATTAATGGAACCCGGAAAGTTATTGTTACAAGGCCTTTATCTTAATACTCCGGTAACTAACTGCATTGCCATGATCCTGTAATAAAATGTATCCTGCAGGCGCCTCACCAAAAATTTTCCACACATTATATTTACTTATCGCCACCAAATCACGGTATTCTTTTGAGCCTCTTTCATATTCCAAAACTTTTATACCATTCAAAAAATGTTCAACATGGTTGTTTGGATAAACAATTATTCTTCCTGTATTCCATGCACCAATGGGGCGGATTGTAGCAGCAGGTTTATTGGATGGAATAAGATCGTACAACGAAGACAGTGTCCTGTTGCCATTTCTTCCCAGCTTTGCATCAGGATGTAATGAATCATCCAGCACCTGGTACTCCAGGCCAATGGCAGAGCCGCTATTATTTTCAGAGAGGGTTACAAAATATTTTACACCGCTGTTGGCGCCGGGGGTTAATTTAAATTCAAAAGAAAGATCGAATGCTGAAAACTGTTCTTTGGTTACAATGTCTCCGCCATTCGCAGCTTCCTTGCCTTCGGATTCAATAACATTTATCGTCCCGTTTTTTATTTCCCATCCTTTTGTGGGGAAAGGCGTTTTCTTGAAGCTCATCCAGCCGTTGGAAGTTTTGCCATCAAACAATAATCGCCAGCTATTTTGTTTTTCATAAGCAGTTAAAGTATTGGGAACATAATTCACTACAAATGTTCCCGGCTGAAATGGTGTGGGTTTTATACCTGAAGTTTTTATGCGTATGTTCTTAAACCAAACTCTTTTACCAACCTGGTCAGAGCTGCCGACAGCATGCACCTGCAAAGCAATAAAACCTTTCTGGTCTATCGTATCAACAAGATAAGCGGCAGGCACACCATTGAACCATGTCTTCATTTCCCTGCCAATGCATTCTATTTTTATGTGGTTATAGTCATCCGCTTTGTAAGCATTTTGTGCCGCCGGGTTTAATGTAAGCGGGTACAGCCAAAGCCTTCTTCCCTCATCATAAATTCCACCACTCCACTTCCTGTTACTGGGGTCAACTTCTACCTGCCTGCCATACACCAGGCCATTACCTTTTTTTGCTGCTGCATCATAATGACTTCTTGTTTGCACACCGGAATTGCCTTTCGGGCTTTCTAATTTTACATCCACTTCCAAAACAAAATCTCCATATTCTTTTTCTGTTGCCAAAAAAGTATTGCCTGTGTTAGAAGCTGTTGTTCCTACAATTTCGCCGTTCTCTACGGTAAAGGTTGCAGCGCCTGCCAGGCTTTTCCAGCCATTTAATGTTTTGCCATCAAACAAATTTTTCCAACCGTTTTGTGCGCTGCAGTTTATAATTACGAAGCAGAGTGGAATCACTAAATATTTCTTCATATTTTTTTATTATCGTTTGTTTAAATTTTTTGTTGACGGGCATTTGTAATTCTATTTAGCATCGTTGTGTCACTCACTTCATCTTTTAGTTATAGTCGTAGCCGAGTCTTCTGCAAGAGACTCGGCGTCCATCATATAATTACACCGAGCCCCCGTTGGGAGACTCGGCTGCGACATAGTAACATTCACCCTACGATCTTTCACTCCTTATTAAAAGTTAGTTTCTTTGTCTTATAATCAATAGAAAAAGGTTTGCTTATACTTGGGCAGCATCTTCCATCACTCTTCTTATACTCATAGTATTTCCCATAAATACTTCCATACAATGCACCTTCTATAATTATCCAACCCTTCTTTAATTCGGTTTCAATTTTATCGATGTACGTATCATCAACACTATAGTCAATTCCTTTAGATAAAACTATGACTGTAATTTGTGTATTCATTAATGCATTTCCGCCATCACACTGGGCTGGATAAAATACTATAATAGCATCGAGTTTATTATCAAGGTTAACGTCTGTAAAGAAAACATTAATATCTTTTGGAATACCCATTTCTGCCCCTTTATAGCCTTCTTTAGTTACAGTATCAGGATTGCAACTTTTATCACGTGCAAAAGTTCCCTTTTGAAATTGTTGCTCCTTCCATTGTCTAAATTTCTGTAGTAACTGCACATATCTGTCTTGTTGCTTAATTTGGCAGAAGGTAGGACTAGATAATACCAGTCCAATAATAAATACAAAAGTTAGTGTTGTTTTATTTGAACATTTATGCATACGACATCATTGATACATAGTTTATAAATTTACAAAAACTTTATTGTCGGTTTAGATTAAGTTTCATTTTGACTCATCGGGGTTTTCACCGTATTCACTTGCAATTAAAAAATACTTTCTGTGAAACCCCGATGTTCGCATGTTCTTTAAATTATTATAAAACTACTCAACAAATATGTGAGTGCTTGCTTATTCGTTAGGTTAAAGAAAACATTACTTTCCAATTTGAAAAGCTATTATACATCGGGGTTTCATTTCCAACTGTTAAAAATTGATAATTTATTTTAGAGGGAAATGAAAACCCCGCTGAGACAAAAACAACTGCCATTACCAAATCATTTAACCACATTCCTTGTTCTGTCTTGCTTTCTATATCGTGCATTAAGCCAGGCACGAATGGGTTCATCATAAAAACGAACAGATAAATAAGCAAGTATGATGAACCATAAAAGTAAGCCTGCAGCAACAAGGAATGACTGTTGTAAAGGAGGATGTTTTTCAGCTATCCAATGTGTATAGATATAAATGAATGGATAGTGTGTAATATAAATGGGGTAAGAAATTCTGCCGCAGAAATTACACAGCG
>JAQBNL010000044.1 GCA_028288585.1 Chitinophagaceae bacterium
GTAATGTAATGGTGGCGTAGGTTTGCGTAGCCGCTTCTATCTTCACATTTTCTTTTGCTTCAATTGCCTGGTGCAGGCCATCACTGTATCTTCTGCCATCGAGTATACGGCCTGTTTGCTCATCCACAATTTTTACCTGCCCATCCATCACCACGTATTCAATATCGATATCAAATAAAGTATAGGCTTTTAATAACTGCTGAACCGTATGAATACGATCTGCTTTTATTGAATAATCATTCAGCAGCGCTTCTTTCTGATGTAGTTTGTCTTCTGCAGGCAGGTCACTTTTTTCTATCTCGGCAAGCTTAACACCAATATCAGGCAGGATAAAAAATTCAGGATCTTCTCCTGCACCTGTAATTAAATTAATTCCTTTATCAGTTAATTCTACCTGGTTATTTTTTTCGTCAATGTGAAAGAATAATTCTTTATCAACCTCCGGCATTTTCCGTTGCTGATCGGCGAGGTAAAAATTTTCTGTCTTCTGCAACTTTACCTTTATACCCGGCTCACTCAGGAATTTAATCAAGGCGCTGTTCTTTGGCAATCCTCTCCAGGCTCGCATCAGTGCAAGTCCGCCATCTTTAGGATCATCATTGCCTTCGGCAATTTTCTTTTTCGCCTCAATTAAAAAAGTACTGGTTACTTTTTTCTGTGCATCTACAATTTTTTCAATCCTTGGTTTTAAAGAAAGAAATTCCTGCTGGTCTCCTTTTGGTACCGGGCCGGAAATTATCAGTGGCGTTCTTGCATCATCAATTAATACACTATCTACTTCATCCACCATAGCAAAGTGATGCTTGCGCTGCACCATCTCATCAGGAGAGTGAACCATGTTATCTCTCAAATAATCAAAACCAAATTCATTATTGGTTCCGTAAACAATATCAGAGTTGTAAGCGGCACGCCTTGCATCGCTGTTAGGATCATGCTTATCAATACAATCAACAGTTATTCCCAGCCATTCGAAAATGGTTCCGTTCCACTCACTGTCACGACGTGCCAGGTAATCATTCACCGTTACAATATGAACGCCTTCACCTGATAAAGCATTTAGGTAAGCTGGCAGGGTTGACACAAGCGTTTTACCTTCACCCGTAGCCATTTCTGCAATTTTACCTGAATGTAAAACCATACCACCTATCAGCTGAACATCATAATGCACCATATTCCAGGTAACTTCTCCGCCGCCGGCCGTCCATGTATTTTTAAAAATAGATTGATCACCTTCAATACGGATATAATTCTTTTTAACGCTAAGGTTCCTGTCTAATTCAGTTGCTGTTGAAACCAGCTCTTTATTATTCTTAAACCGGTTTGCGGTTTCCTTAACCACTGCAAACGCCTCGGGCAATATCTGCTGTAAAACTTCTTCTATTTTTTTATCCCTGTCTTTACGCATGGCATCTACCTCCTGGTAAATAGCATCCCTGCCGGAAATGTCAAGCGCAGTAAGGCTTTCTGCTTCCAGCTTTTTTGCTTCAATAGCTGCATCAGTTTCTGCGAGGTGTTCTTTTATTCTTGCTTTAAACTCCAGCGTTTTATTGCGGAGTTCATCATTGGTCAAAGATTGGTACTGGTTAAAAAAAGCGTTGATATCGCCAACTAAGGGACTAATCTTTTTTACGTCTTTCTCACTTTTATTACCGCCAAACAATTTAGAAAGTAAACCTGCCATATATCGGGATTATAATTAATTATTTTCTGATAAGAATTTTACTTGTCAAATATGGTGCGGAAAAATTTCGTAGCCAAAATGACAGAATCCCGAAATGTCGGGACAGGCGGCAAAGGTAATAAATAGTAAACAGGGTTTACTAAGTGAACATTAAGCGAGTTGGTAATGGCCAGACCAGCGCAAAAAGACAAAAAGTACTGTTTGTCAAAAAAAATAAATATCAATAATATATTGAGTTATTTATATTCATTCCCAGCTTTTTACACAATAAAATCAGCATGTTAATGTTATTTTAAAAGGTAAACCATCCATATAAAATAATTACTGCTTTAAATATTACAAACTACTTTTGGCATTGACCGGAATGCATCCCCCAAAACACTTATGAGAAATATAGTTTTACTTATTATTATTTCTTTTTTCACCTTTCAAAATTTATCAGCACAGGTAAAGGGTACAGTGGTAGATTCTGCCAGCAATAAGGCTATTGAAAGAGCTATTGTAGGATTAATTATTGAATCTAATAAATCAGATACATTTTATACAATAACCAATGAAAAAGGGGAATTTGTTTTTGAAACAGCTCCTGCATCCAGTTTTTCTGTTAGGGTTACAAATGTGGGTTATAGAACTGGAGGAAAGTTTAGACGGATATATGGTACCGAAAAAACAATCGAACTTGGTATTATTCGTTTGGTAAATCAATCTATAATATTAGATGAAATTGTTATCCAGTCTTTACCAATAACCGTTAAAGAAGATACTATTGAATACAGGGCCGATGCATTTAAAGTAAAAGAAAATGGCATGGTTGAAGACCTTTTGAAAAAATTACCTGGCGTACAGGTTGATAAAGATGGAAATATTAAAGCACAGGGGAAAAGTGTAACCCGGGTTAAAGTAAACGGGAAGGACTTTTTTGGCGGCGATCCAAAAACTGCGACAAAAGAATTGCCAGCTAACATAGTTGATAAAGTTCAGATTATTGATGATTATGGCGACCAGGCAACTATTTCGGGAATTAAAGACAGCGATCCGGAAAAAGTGATGAATATCCAGCTAAAGAAAGATAAAAATTTCGGATATTTTGGTAGAGTGACTGCAGGGGTAGGTGATAAGGGAAGATACCTGGCTTCAGTAAATGGAAACTATTTTAAAGATAAGCAACAGATCTCTGTTTTCAGTAATTCAAATAATACGGGTCAATCACTTTTAAATTCCGGCGGCCGGGGTAGTAATATAGGCAATACAAAAAGTTCAATAGATATGGGAGGTTCCGGCTCATCTTTTGCAAATGGCGACTTGCAGTTTCTTCAGAACGGAAGCGGAGGATCTGATGGATTAACAACAACAAATTCTATAGGAATAAACTACCGTGATGATTGGAGTAAAAGATTGAGTGTATATGGAAGTTACACGTATAGCCATCGTAATAATTCAGGATATAGAATATCATCACAACAAAATATTTTTTCTACAGGAACTTTCTTTAATAACCAGGATAATAATTTTGTAAACATTGGTGAAAATCATCGTTTTCTTTTTAATATAGAGTATAACATAGATTCATTTAATTATTTAAAAGTCAGCCCGGGTTTTTCTTATTCTACCAATAATGGTAACAACCAAACTATATTTGATTATTTTACTGCAAATGCTAAAACAAGCGATGGTTATTATAATACCATAACCAATTCCACCAGCCCAAACTTTAGCGGAAGTATTTTATTTAACCATAAATTCCGTAAAAGAGGAAGAAATTTTTCAATGAATTTTAATGCAGGTACATCACAAAACAATTCAGATCAGGATTCAAGAAATACTACTACTCAATATATTTCATCTACAGGCACTACCCAGCTTTTTTTATTTAATACCCAGCAAAATGATAATTATAATTATGGAATAAGATTTACCTATTCGGAGCCTCTTTCAAAGGTCAGGTTCCTTGATATTGCTTTATCGCATAATCTCTCCTATGCAAAAAATAATAAGGTAGTTTATAATGTAGACCCGGCAACAAGTATAAAAATTATTAATCCGGGTTTAAGCAATGACTATGAAAATAATTATTTTAATACCCGGTTAAATGCCAGCATCAGAACAACAGAAAAAAAATACAATTACACTTTAGGAATAAGTGTTCAGCCTGTCGATCTTCGGGGGCTGTCAATTACCAAAGACAGTACTTACCGGCCCATCAGGCGTGTGAATATTTTTCCTGTAGCAAGATTTTCATATAATTTTTCTAAAACAAAATCACTCAGTTTTAATTACAGGGGTGATGCACAGCAGCCGGGTTTTACACAGCTGCAGGATGTAGTGGATTCTTCCAACCGCCAATATCAAACAAAGGGTAATCCTAATTTAAAGCCTTCTATAAATCACAGCATAAGCCTTTTTTATAATGATTTTAATTTCTCAAGTGGAAGAGTTCTTTTTACAAGTTTATCCATTAGCACAATTCAAAATCAAATAGTAAATAGTACTTCTCTTATTGGTACATCAGGGGCACAGTTTACAACACCCCAAAATGTTAATGGCTATTATAATGTGAGCGGATTTTATAATTATTCCAAGCCGTATAATAACAGGCAATACGTTATCAGCTTAAATGGAACTGTGAATTTTATTCACAACATTAATTTGATTGATAAAATAAAAAATATAGGCCAAAACTGGGTAATTGGCCAGGGATTAAATTTTGAGTTTAATCAGAAAGAATGGCTGGAGTTTGGTGCAGGAGCAAATTATAATCTTAATTCTATTACCTATAGCAATGCAGGCACAACTAATACTAATCTGCAAAATGAGCAATACAGCACGTGGTCAATAAATAGTAATATAAATGTTGACATTCCCGGAAACTGGGTGCTTAGATATGATTTTGGTTATACAATTAACCAAGGCTTAACCGGTGCGGTAGGGAAAAATCCGGTAATTATGAATGCATCAATAGAAAAACAGCTTTTTAAAACCAAGAATGGAATTATTCGTTTACAAGGATTCGATCTCTTTAATCAAAATTCAAATATCAGCCGCAGCGTGAGCGCCAACTCAATAATTGACTCACGAAGTAACCGGCTTAACCGTTACTTTATGCTAACCTTCACATACCGTCTTCAAAAGTTTGCCGGCAAGCAGGCGGCATCTAAAAGCGCCGGTAATAATCTGCGTATTGGAGGATAAAAAAATCCTATTTAACAATTTCTTTTTCTCTTTTTATAGTTTGGCACAATTTTGCTCTATATAATGCATGCAACTATCTGAAACCGTAGAATGTCTACATCCAAACTCCTGGACTTAATGAATACAATTCAAGCCCATATTGACTTTTCGCCAACCTATGTTTCAACTTTAAATTATAGCTACAGTCAACCAGACCTTAAAAACTGGTTACATTGCTTTTCATCACATTTCAACATTGAATTGTTAGATGAGAGATTTGAATATCCCGAAAAATTTGCTAGCGGTTATGCAGAAGTTCATCTTATTGAACCCGGCTTTTCTTATCGCCTGGTGAATTATAAATTAAATACCGACTTTGAATACAAGTGTGAGCCTGCAACAGATTTTAACCTGGTAATATATTTTTACCAGATAAACTCAACAGATAATATTCTTTTTGAAGTTGGAGAGAACAGTATCGAAACTGAAGGCAAATCTTATCGTGCGATAGTTATGACAAACAGCAGGATAAAGCAAAAACTTACTTTAAAAAAAGGTTCTGAAGTAAAGGGCCTTACAATACAATTAAATGACAAATGGCTTAAAGAGAGAATTCAGATTTCAAATCCAAAAAATTATGAACTTCTGAAACAAAATAATTTTATACAGGACGTTATAACAGCAAAATATCAAAAGATTTTGAGTGATATTTTTAATCATGAAGAATCAAGTATGCCGGCACTTTTTATTAACAGCAGGGTGCTTCGTTTGCTGGAGGGCTTTTTAGAAAACATTCTAAAAAGAAATATGGTAGAGCCTATGCTTTCCATATCATCTAAAGATTTTGAAAGTATTTTAAAAATTGAAGGCTTGCTGCTGGAAAACTATGGAGAAGTTTTTCCTAAAATTGAAAAGCTGGCTCGTATTGCCCTTATGAGCGAAAGCAAACTAAAAAAAATATATAAACAGGCCTTCGGAATGGGCTTATACGAGTATTATCAAAAAAACAGGATGCATAAAGCAAAAGAATTACTCAACTCCGGCGAATACAGTGTGTCACAGGTTGGCACTATGCTCGGCTATCACAACTTAAGTAATTTTTCCGCTTCATTTAAAAAAGAATTTGATCAATTACCCAGGGATCATCATCAACTTGCATAATATTTAATCTAAAGATGAATACTTTGAAAATTAATTAAGGTTTTCGTTTTTTCGTGCAAGCAATTTTTTTTATGATTGAAATGTGTGTGTCACACTGGGTTCTATCTAAATACCGCATACAGGTATTGCAATAACGTTTGCAGTTAATATTAGTTTAATTAATCATATACTTTTGTTTTACAAACAGTCCAATTCAAATCCATATCCAAAAGAAAAACCTGTTGAATCCTATCTATTAAAAGACCAGTCTTCCCGGTACCACATAAAGATTTTAAATCCTGTGGAACCACTAAAATCCAAGTCCCGAAACCCGGGACTTTTTCTTTTCCACTTCTTTCTTACGCTTTTTTTATTAACCCCATTCACATAACTTTGCAGCCCGTAAATACATATAAATGAGTGGCGCATTAAAAGAAGTAAGAAACAGGATTAAAAGTGTTCAAAGTACCCAGCAAATTACCAAAGCAATGAAAATGGTAAGTGCAGCCAAGTTAAGAAAAGCACAGGATGCCATTACCCAAATGCGTCCCTATGCTAAAAAGCTGCAGGAAATGCTTAGTAATATTGTTAGCAATGCAGATGGCGATATCAGCATGAACCTTGCAACAGTACGGCCTGTTGAAAAAGTACTGGTAATTGTAGTTACCAGCGACAGGGGATTATGCGGAGGGTATAACAGTAATCTTATAAAACTTGCCAAACAAACAATAAAAGAAAAATACAGCTCGCAAAACGCCAAAGGAAATGCAGAGCTTCTTCCAATCGGTAAAAAAGGGTATGAGCATTTTTCGAAAAACAATTTTAAAGTAGTTGACCATTACTGGAATATTTTTTCTGATATAAGTTTTGAAAATGTACAAAGGGCCGCAAAATTTGCAATGGATGCATTTGCTTCAGGCCAGGTTGATGCGGTTGAATTAGTATACAGCGAATTTAAAAATGCCGCTACACAAAGATTTGTTTCAGAGCAATTTTTACCCGTGCCTAAAACAGAAAAGATACACGGACAGAAGCAGCAGGATTTTATTTTTGAGCCTGACAAAGATGTATTGATAGAAGAATTAATGCCTAAGATTTTAAACACTCAATTATTTAAAGCAGTATTGGATGCGAATGCAAGTGAGCATGGCGCACGGATGACGGCGATGGATAAGGCAACAGAAAATGCAAATGAGTTATTAAAAACTTTAAAAATAAGCTACAACCGTGCAAGACAAGCTGCTATTACAACAGAACTTACAGAAATTGTAAGTGGTGCTGCTGCCTTGCAGGGATAAATGCTAGTCAATAAGTCATTAGGTAAAATAATTTACCTTTAGCTTCAATGACAAAATGACTCAATGACCAAATGACTTATAAGGATTTAATTACAATCATCCCACATATTGAAGCCCTGATCTATGCCAGTG
>JAQBNL010000047.1 GCA_028288585.1 Chitinophagaceae bacterium
ATATGTAAAAGTAAATCAAATAAGTTCTGCGTTCAAAATAGGCAGTTTAATTAACAAAGGTTTTATATTATTGATAAGTGGCAAAAACAACGCCAGTTCGCAAAAGATTGATGGGAGAAAATTTCCTGGATCACTTATTAACCAGCACTGAGAATTTACTCATTACTGACTTACTGATTACTGAATACTAAAATTGGGTGGATGACCGGGTTCGAACCGGCGACCCTCAGAATCACAATCTGATGCTCTAACCAACTGAGCTACAACCACCATTTATTCGTCGCAAAAATAAATAAAAAATCTATACCCTGCCGTTTAATAAAAATTTAGAACTCATTTCTAATAATTAAAATGTTACAACGGCGTTATAACTTATTTATAACTGGCAGAAAGTTTGCCATACATCATTTTTATAAAACCTTTGTTAATTAAACAAGGTACTTTCGAATATCACTATCAATTTGTTTTATTTTTACTAATACGTATGTACAAAAACACAATCAAATTTATTATGAGCAAAAAGTTTCTTCCAGTATTATTTTTATTAATCGGTGCGGGGGTATTCTTTACAGTTAACACCATGGGCAGGGGCGATGGCAGCACTGATAATCCAAAATCCAAAAATGAAAAGATACTTCGTAATGTAGGTATCGTTTTGGAACAGGGACATTACAGCCCCAAAAAAATAGATGATGCTTTTTCTAAAGAAGTATTTAAAAAATATATCGAGGATCTTGATCCCGATAAGTACATCTTCATGCAAAAAGACATAGATGGCTTTAAAAAATACGAGACAAAGATTGATGATGAAATTCATGGAGCCAACCTGGAATCTTACTATGCCATCAATAATGTATATATAAGCCGCCTTGATGAGGGAATTAAAGCTTATAAAGATATTCTTTCCAAACCCTTCACATTTACGGCTGACGAAACGATTGTAATGGATGGTGATAAACGCACATTCCCTAAATCTGAAGCAGAAAGATACGACTACGGAAGAAAGCGCCTTAAATATCTTGTTCTCAGCAGATACTCAGATATGCTTGATGACAGGGAAAAAAATATTGGCAAAGCAGGATACATTGCAAAGGCAGATAGTACCCTGGAAAGAGAAGCAAGGCAACAGGTAATAAAGCAAATGGACCGCTATTTCTCAACTTTAAAATCACATAATACACCGGATGCAATGTTCAGTGATTTTGTTAATTCAATCACCGGTACCATGGATCCTCATACAACTTATTTTGCCCCCGTTGATAAACGCTCATTCGATGAATTATTGAGTGGCACATTTTATGGCATTGGCGCCCAGTTAAAAGAAGATGATGGCAAAATAAAAATTGCCAGTTTAGTAACAGGAGGCCCGGCATGGAAATCGGGAAATATAATTGTGGAAGATGAAATAATAAAAATTGCACAGGGCAAAGGAGAGCCTGTGGATGTTACAGGTTATTCAGTTACAGATGCCGTTAAATTGATAAGGGGTGCTGAGAAAAATTCAGAAGTAAAACTTACTTTAAAAAAGCCCGATGGAACTACAAAAGTGGTAAGCCTTTTAAGAGATAAAATAAGCCTTGAAGATACTTTTGTAAAAAGCGCTATTGTAAATGGAACACATAAGATCGGTTACATCTATTTACCTGAATTCTATGCAAACTTTGATGACCCCCAGGGCAGGAGATGCGCTGTGGATGTGGCTAAAGAAATTGAAAAATTAAAAGCTGAAAATGTAGAGGGAATTGTAATGGATCTGCGTGGAAATGGCGGTGGTTCTTTGTATGATGTGGTTGATATGGCGGGTTTATTTATTGAAGATGGACCTATATGCCAGGTAAAAGGCAGGGATGAAAAGCCAATGGTTTTAAATGACAGGGACAAAAGTGTTTTATATACCGGTCCCCTTACAGTTATGGTAGATGAATTAAGTGCTTCGGCTTCTGAAATTTTTGCAGCTGCTATACAGGATTATAATCGCGGAATTGTTATTGGCAGCACCTCAACGTATGGTAAAGGAACCGTTCAAAGAAGTGTTTCTCTTGACCCTGAAGCAGAAAATGTTTTCTTTAAAAAACCTGTTACAGATGGTTTAGGCGATGTAAAACTAACTTTTAGAAAATTCTATCGTGTAAATGGCGGCGCAACACAGTTGAGAGGTGTTACACCGGATATAGTTGTTCCTGACAGGCTAGAATATTTAAAATTCCGTGAAAAAGATAACCCTGATGCATTAAGCTGGGATGTAATAACAAAAGCAGATTATACGCCATGGAATCCGGGATACGATGTGCGGACTTTAATAAATAAAACCAACGTGCAGCTTAATAGTGATACTACTTTTAAATTAATAAAAAACGGAACGCAGCTGCTTGAAAAAAATGCTGACCGTGCGTACTCATTAAACCTTCAAAAATACAGGGACGAGCTTAAACAATTACGCACAACTGTAAAGGACTTAGATAGCATTACTAAATTAAAAGTTGACCTTAATGTAACTAATGCTACCCAGGATGTAGCAACTATCCAGGCAGATAAAGACAAAACTGAAAGGAATAAGCAATGGTTAAAAAGAGTTAGCAGCGATATTTATATTGGTGAAACAATTAAAGTGATGGATAATATGATTGGCCAGGCAGCATTGGCAAAAGCAAAATAAACCTTATAAAAATTTATATAGAACGGCACTTTTAATAAAGTGCCGTTTTTATTTCCTTTCATATTTCCAGTTACGCCCTTTACCATCGGCTATCCATTCTAAAGCTGTATCCATCCGCCTGTTTCTTGTCTCCTCTGTTTTTGCTTCTGTTATCCATTGTAAATATTCTCTTTTATGGGATGGAGGAAATTTTTCAAAAGCCTGTAATGCTTTTTTATTTTTCCCCAGAGCTTTTGTGAAATAATCCGGTACTTCAATATCTTTCTTTTCTGTTTTTTTTCGGGGCGGAAGTTTTACTCCATCGTCATTTAGCTTTGCAGCCTCTTTTATCCAACTGGTTAAAATTTTATCCGGGGGGAGATCAGAAAGGCTTTTTATTTTGCCTGCATGCCCCATAGCATTTTGCTGGTTGGCCTTCATTTTATCAGCATCCTTCATTAAAGATGCCTTCCAAAATCCAAATACCGCGTGTTCTTTAAAGGATGCCATACTGCAAAAAGCCCCTTTATAATCAAAGCTTGGCATTCCCCATTTAATTGTTTCTTCAACATCAGCGCAGGCTTTATGAACAACTTCTCTAAGATGATTAAGGATTGGTTTCGCAAAGGGTTGTGCTTTTTCAATGTATGCATCTACCCTTTTATCTTTTTTACCCATAAACAATTATTTGTTTACTAAGATAAATAAAAAAAATGCTGATCTCCCGATCAGCATTCTATTAAAAAATATTAAGGTATTGATTACCTGCTCTGGCTCCATCCTCTTGTTCTCCTGAAGTTTGCATGTGATGCAGGCCTTCTGGACATAGGATTTTTTTGAACCACAGGGGCCTGTACAAATCTTGTAGGGCTTGGGAACGGATGATCCTCAATCACCGGGATATTTTGTGTGATTAGTTTATTGATGTCTCTTAAAAATTCTCTTTCCTCTACATCACAAAAAGATAATGCGATACCGCTCATTCCCCGTCTGCCTGTACGGCCAATTCTATGCACATACGTTTCGGCAATATTTGGCAATTCAAAATTGATTACATGGCTCAAATCATCAACATCAATTCCTCTTGCTGCAATATCAGTAGCTACCAGCACTCTTATCTTACCATTTTTAAAATCAGTAAGCGCCTTTTGCCTTGCTGCCTGTGATTTATTGCCATGGATTGCATCGGCTTTAATATTAGCCCTGTACAATTCTTTGGCAATTTTATCAGCGCCATATTTTGTTCTTGCAAAAACCAAAGCGCTTTTTATTGTTGCATCTTTTAATAAATGAATAAGCAATGAACGCTTGTCATTCTTCTCAACAAAATAAACAGCCTGCTCTACTTTTTCTGCAGTGGAGGAAACCGGTGTTACTTCTATCCTTACGGGATTGGTTAAAATAGTTTTTGAAAGACTTGTAATTTCTGCAGGCATAGTTGCAGAGAAAAATAATGTTTGTCTTTTTGCAGGAAGTTTTGCAATGATCTTTCTAACATCATTAATAAAACCCATGTCCAGCATACGGTCGGCTTCATCTAAAACAAACATTTGTATGTGTTGCAGGCTGATGAATCTTTGTTCTATCAAATCCAGCAATCTTCCCGGAGTAGCTATCAAAATATCAACGCCTCTTCTTAAAGAAGCAGTTTGGTGATATTGAGAAACGCCACCAAAAACAACAAGGTGTTTTAAGCCTGTATGTTTTCCGTAAGCTGCAAAGCTTTCATCTATCTGTATAGCAAGTTCTCTAGTAGGCGTTAAAATAAGCGCCTTAATGTTCCACGAACCTTTTTCTTCATGCTTATTGTTATACAAATTTTGTAAGATAGGAATGGCAAATGCCGCCGTTTTTCCAGTTCCAGTTTGGGCACATCCCAAAAGGTCTTTTCCTTCCAATACAACAGGTATTCCCTGTTCCTGGATGGGGGTGGGAGTTGTGTATCCCTCTGTTTCAAGAGCCTTTAATATAGGCTCAATTAAATTTAAATTTTTAAATGACAATGTATAATTGTTTAATGTAAATAATAACTATCTCTTTAAATAGAGAGAAAGTTTATGAAATTTATATGCTCAACAACCTAAGACCTGATGAGCTTACATTAAAGAGAAGATTATCTAGTCAGCTAAGAGGGAGAATATGAACAGCAAAGATACGCTTTAATTATCGGTATATGCAAGGGATAGGCTAAAAATAGGTTAAGAGTATACATGCTAAGTATAAAAAATCATAGAGCCTGGATACGTTTATCTTATTTTTGTGCTACGAAAAAATATTTATGGAATTACAATTATCCGAAGAGCAATTAATGATAAAGCAGGCGGCACGTGATTTTGCTGTTAACGAATGTTTGCCCGGCGTAATTGAAAGAGATGAGAAACAAAAATTTCCGCATGAGCAGGTTATGAAACTGGCCGACCTGGGATTCCTGGGAATGATGGTGAATCCAAACTATGGCGGTGCAGGGTTGGATACAGTTAGCTATGTATTGGCAATTGAAGAGATAAGTAAGATTGATGCCAGCACAAGTGTTTGTATGAGTGTAAATAATAGTTTGGTATGCTGGGGTTTGGAAGCTTATGGAACTGAAGAACAGAAGCAAAAATATTTAACCCCGCTTGCACAGGGCAAAAAAGATGGTGAATTATATATCGGTGCTTTTTTATTGAGTGAGCCGGAAGCAGGAAGCGATGCCACGTCGCAAAGAACAATTGCTGAAGATAAAGGCGACTATTATTTATTGAATGGTACAAAGAACTGGATAACAAATGGCGGCACAGCATCCGTTTACCTTGCTATGGCACAAACTGATGTAAGCAAAGGAAGCCGTGGCATAAACACTTTTATTATAGAAAAAAACTGGCCGGGAGTATCTGTTGGGGCCAAAGAAAATAAATTGGGAATAAGAGGAAGCGATACGCATAGTATCCTGTTTAATGATGTTAAAGTACCAAAAGAGAACAGGGTTGGTGAAGATGGCTTCGGATTTAAGTTTGCTATGCAGACTTTAAACGGTGGTCGTATTGGCATTGCCTCGCAGGCATTAGGCATTGCCAGTGGCGCTTATGAAAGATCGCTCGAATATTCCAAACAGCGTAAAGCTTTTGGAAAGGAAATAATGCATCACCAGATAATACAATTTAAGCTCGCTGATATGGCTACAAGAATTGAGGCCGCCCGATTACTTTGCTTAAGAGCAGCCTGGGAAAAGGACAATAACCTCGACTACACCGTTAGTGCAGCACAGGCAAAAGTTTTTGCCAGCGAAACTGCCATGTGGGCCGCAACCGAAGCGGTGCAGATACACGGCGGTTACGGTTATGTAAAAGAATATCATGTAGAACGAATGATGAGAGATGCCAAGATCACACAGATCTACGAGGGTACCAGTGAAGTGCAGAGAATGGTGATAAGCAGGGCAATATTAAAATAAACACAAGCTCTAAGTAACAGCCAACAAGCCGCAAGCCTGTGGCTTTTTCCTTGCCCCTTTAAATAACTTTGCGTCTTTGCGTGAACAATGAGCATCAATAAAAAAAAATATAAAGAGATAACTTCTGCGTTAAATGGTAAAGTAACATTAGTTGCGGTTTCCAAAACCAAGTCATTAGAAGATATTAAAGCTTTATGTGATTTGGGGCAAAAAGATTTTGGAGAGAATTATGTACAGGAATTGGTTGATAAATACGAAGCCTTGCCAAATATTCAGTGGCATTTTATCGGGCATCTGCAAACTAATAAAGTAAAATATATTGCCCCCTTTGTTTCATTAATTCATGGTGTAGACAGTTTTAAACTATTAAAAGAAATAAATAAACAGGGGGAGAAAAACAACAGGATTATCAATTGCCTTTTACAAATTCATATTTCAGAAGAAGAAACAAAATTCGGTTTGGATGAAGATGAGCTGGATGATATTATCGGGAGCGCTGAATTAAAAAATTTAAAAAATATAAAGGTTTGCGGATTGATGGGCATGGCTTCCTTTACTGATAATGAAGAAGCCATCCGGAATGAATTTCGTTACTTAAAAACATTATTCCATAGTTATAACAAATTAATAGTTGCCAATTGCCAATTGTCAATTTTAAGCATGGGTATGAGTGCCGATTATAAAATTGCTATTGAAGAAGGAAGCAACATGGTGAGAATCGGAAGCTTGATTTTTGGAGAAAGAATCTACAATCAATAAATAAATGCAACAACAAGGTTCCCCCTCCAGGGGGTCAGGGGGCAAAGTTATCATCATAGGTGCCACTTCAGGAATAGGAAGAGAACTTGCAACCATATATGCTAAAAAAGGATATTTTGTAGGAATAACAGGAAGAAGAAATGAATTGCTTATTTCTCTTCAAAATAAATTCCCAAAAAATATTGTAACTGAATGTTTTGATGTTACACAAAAAGAAAATATTCCCCACCTGCAAACATTGATACAAAAACTTGATGGGCTCGACATACTGATCTATAACAGCGGTTATGGAGATGTAAGTAAAGAACTTGATTGGGATATTGAAAAGCGCACAACCGATGTAAACGTAAATGGCTTTGTTGAAATAATCTGTTATGCATTTAATTATTTGGTTAACCAGGGGCATGGACAAATTGCATGCATCTCGTCTATCGCTTCTATTCGTGGCAACAGCCATGCTCCTGCATACAGCGCCAGCAAAGCTTTTGAAAGCAATTACATGGAGGGACTTTATTATAAAGCAAAGAGGTTAAAAAAAGATATTGCAGTAACAGATATCCAACCGGGATTTGTTGACACAGGCCAGGCTAAAGGAGATGGAAAATTCTGGGTAATGCCTGTACAAAAGGCTGCAATGCAAATGTACCAGGCAATAAAAAAGAAAAAGAAAAGAGCCTATATCACAAAACGGTGGTGGCTCATTGCAAAAATTTTAAAATGGATGCCTGGCTTTCTTTATAAAAAAATTGGATAAGCGTTAAACCATTTTAACAGAATACTTAGCAACTCATTTATGCATTTAAAGTAATTTGCTATCATCATTCAATATCGTAAAAGCAATAATGACTGACTCTTTCGAAATACAAAAAAATACAAAGGCAATATCCTACACAGCCCTCATCTGTGCATTATTACTTGCCATTGCATTTTTATATAAATGGCGATTGCAGATACCACCCATGCCTGCCATACAGGACCTGATAGAAATTAATTTAGGAAATGAACAGGAAGGAATGGGAGATGTTCAGCCATTAGTAAAAGGTGACCCTGCGCCGGATGTGCCCCAACCGCAATCCCTGAAATCGGCTGCGGTACATGAAGAACCGTCAAAGGATATACAGGCTGATGAAAATAATGATAAAGATGCTGCACCTGTTACCAAAGTAATTAAACCAAATAAAGAAGCAAAGGTTATTGCAAAGGAAACAATTACTAAACCCAGGAAAACAAATAATACTGTTCCGGTTGTTAATCCAAACCCTGCTCCTCCCAAACCAAAAATTGCATTATACAAAGGTGGTAATGGCAATGGTGGTAATGGCGCCGACCAGGATAATGGTTATAAGAGCCAGGGTAATAAACCCGGTGGAAATGGAGATAATGGAAGCCCGAATGGCAATCCCGATTCTTATGGTAATACTCCTGGAGGAAAAAGTGGTGTTAGCGTAATAAAAGGTTTATCAGGAAGGAGGCCTATTCATTTCCCTTCAATGCAGGATGACTTTAATGAAAATGCAAAAGTATATGTAGATATTAAAGTAAATGCTGCGGGAATTGTTACGAGTGCTTCCATTGCAAGAGGAACAACAACATCTAACACTTCATTAAGAAGTCTTGCTTTACAAAAAGCTAGACAATTAAAATTCCCTCCTAGTCAACATGATGAAGAATCAGGCACAATGTTATTCAACTTCATCTTAAATAATTAAGCTTTTAGTCAACGTCACATTTTAGTATTCTGCATTAAAATTCGACAAATGTCAAATACTTTATGTTTTTTGTTGTTCTTTGTGAATACAAAAAATATATCTTATCCATACTATTCGGAAATTTCAATCGAATGACTTACCAGCAAACGCTTAATTACCTCCTTACAAAACTCCCGCTATTTAGTAAGATAGGTGCTGCTGCATACAAAAAAGATATTACCAACACAATTTTACTTTGCGAAGCAGCGGGCAATCCTCAAAACAAAATAAAAACTATTCACATTGCAGGCACTAACGGCAAAGGCTCTGTAAGCCATATGCTGGCTGCTATCTTTCAGCAGTCGGGTTATAAAACAGGATTGTATACTTCTCCACATTTAAAAGATTTCCGGGAGAGAATAAAAGTGAATGGGGAATTTATAGAGAAAGATTTTGTTGTTTCTTTTGTTGAGAAGATAAAAAGCATTTCTGAAGAAATCAATCCATCATTTTTTGAGCTTACGGTTGTAATGGCCCTACAATATTTTGTGGAGCAGGAAGTGGATATTGCCATTATTGAAACCGGCCTTGGCGGCAGATTAGACAGCACAAATGTTATTACGCCGCAGCTAAGTATCATCACCAATATTGGTTACGATCACATGAATATCCTGGGAGATACTCTTGAAAAAATAGCCTTTGAAAAAGCAGGCATCATTAAACAAAATGTACCCGTGGTAATTGGCGAATCACTCCCCGGAACAAAAAATATTTTTTTAGAAAAAGCAAAGCAATGTAATGCGGAAATTGTTTTTGCTGAAGATAAATTCTTTATCACAAATTCGGTTTTAAAAAATAATGAACTGCTGGTAGAGATCTCTAAAAAAGAAACCAATAAAAAAGAAGAATACATTCTTGACCTGAATGGAATTTACCAGCAAAAAAATTTATTAACTGTCCTGGCTGCAGTTGATGAATTAAATAATCTCGGATTCAATTTAGAAAAAGAAAATATAAAACCGGCATTAGCCTCTGTAAAAAATACTACCGGATTATACGGGAGATGGGATGTTATTCATCAGGAGCCAATGATAGCTTTAGATGTAGCGCATAATGAAGATGGAATTAAACAGCTATTACACCAGGTATCTTTCTGCAACTATAAAAGCCTGCATATTGTTTTTGGGATAGTAAAAGATAAAGATGCAGACAAAATTTTATCGCTTCTCCCAAAAAATGCAAGGTATTATTTTACAAAAGCACAAATACCAAGAGCATTACCTGAAGATGAACTTGCTGAAAAAGCAAATGCCTTTAACCTGCGGGGAGAAAAATATGCGGAAGTGAATGAAGCCTTGCACGAAGTTATTAAGCATGCAGATAAAAATGACCTGGTAGTTGTATGCGGAAGCGTATTCCTTGTAGGAGAAGTGGATACCAAGGTTTCTGCTGTGAACTATAAATCATGAACTATCAACTCACTTTTAATATTCCCATTTTAAGTAATGAATAAAAAATACAATTGGCATGCAGTGACTGTTCAATTTTATTCTGCAGCAACATTTCAACAAGATCATCAAGCGGTACTAATTCAACTTTAATTTCTTCATTGGCATCAAGCTTTTGACCGCCAACTTTTTTGCCTCCTGTTGCCAAATAAAGTTTTGTATAATTATTTAGCACACCGGGGTTTGCAGCCACTTCTCCCACTAATTCAAACTTATTAAATTCATATCCCGTCTCTTCCAGCATTTCACGGGCAATAGCTTTTTCAGGCGCTTCATTCTTATCAGCAAACCCGCCGGGAATTTCCAGTAATGTTTTACCCACAGGGTGGCGGTATTGTTTAACCATCACCGCCATGTTATCTTCAGTAATGCCTAAAGCACATAAAGTAAGATCAAGTTCTACCACATAATATTCAGGAATAATTTTCCCGGAAGGCGTTTCGCATTTATCTTTTCTTGCCCTGAAATAAGGTTTATCAGAGAGGTATTCAGAAGATAATATTTTCCAATCCATCTTATCTGTTAACCCGTTTATTTGTTTATCCATTGTTCGTATTAACTTATCAACCTAATTAACCTGATTAACTACCATCCCATCCCATCCTTTCTCTTAATCCAGTAATGTGTGCAGTATGATGTTTCCCGTGCCAGGCATAGGTTCCAAGCATATTCCACAAACTAATTTTATGTTTGTGTTCAGGATGAAAAATGGTTCGTTGCCATTCTTCTTCAGTCATATTTTTCATTAACTCAACCCATCGTGCATGTAAGGCATGTAATAAAGTAAGAGAAATATTTACAGGAAGATTTTGGGTATCACTTAACCTTGCCCAGGCTGCTTCGTCGTATGGTTTTATGGTTGGATTATCTTCGGTAAGAGCAAGCTTAAATCTTACATAAGCATTCATGTGGCTATCTGCTACATGATGTATCACCTGTTTGGATGTCCACCCTCCCTGCCGGTAAGGGGTAGCTAATTGGTGTTCATCTAAATTTGAAATCGCATTCTCTAATAAAGAAGGGCACATTTGTATCTCCTGTAAATGCACTGCCTTTACTTTTTCATCATATTCTCCTTTGTTACTGAAAAGCTGGTCTTCAGCTTTTCCTATGGGATAACGAAGATCTATTTCGTTTGGCATAATTTATTTTGGCCTGTTCACTATCTCTAATAATTCAATTTCAAATATTAAAGTAGCGCCTCCTGGAATTGCGCCTCCTGCTCCCCTGTCTCCATAGCCAAGATCAGATGGAATGAATAATTTCCATTTGCTGCCAACAGGCATAAGCTGTAAAGCCTGCACCCATCCCTGTATCACACCATTTACAGGAATTACCAATGGTTGTCCTCTTTTATAGGAATTATCAAAGTCTTCCTGCGCATTGATCAATCTACCTGCATAGTGCGCTTTTACTGTATCCGTAGCTTTTGGCTTTTCTCCGGTCCCCTGTTTAATAATTTCATACTGTAAACCACTAGGAAGTTCAACAACGCCAGGGCGTTTTTTATTTTCGGCAAGAAATTTTTTGCCTTCTTCTTTTACTGCAGAATTTTTATTGTTCATATATTCCATTAATTTATGCTGAATAGTCACAGTTGATTGTTCAGGCGTTAATAATAAAGTTTTTTTGCCGTATAAATCATCAAAAGCTTTTTTTACAAGCGCTGAATTTATGGTAGTTGCCCCCTGCGATCTATAATAAGAAGCTCCTTCCAGGCCAATAGCATAGCTAAAGCTATCAATTGAGTTTTTAAAAACAGGAGCGATAACTGTTGTAGTAACAGCTTTTTTGGGCACAGGCTTTTTAACCTGTGCCTGTGCAACTGTTATAGAAGCAATACAAATAATAAGAATCTTTTTCATTGAAATTTTTTAAGTGTTTAACTTGTTTGAAATATTTATTACAGATTAGATTTTCATTCTAAATCAATGCAAAGATAATTGGTGTAATTGGTGTATTAAAATTCGTGTTTCTAATCTTCGCGAAATTCTTTACCCGTAAGATGAATAAAAACATCTTCCAGGTTTGCTGACTTGGTAACCTTAGGACGTTCAAAACCTGTTGCCACCAATTCATCTATTAATTTATCAGGTGTATCCAATGCAATTATTTTGCCTTCGTCCATAATGGCTACCCTGTCGCACAATTGTTCTGCCTCATCCATATAATGTGTTGTGATAATAACGGTAGTGCCTTTACTGCGAATATCTTTTACAAGGTCCCACAAATTCCTTCTTGCCTGCGGGTCAAGGCCTGTTGTAGGCTCATCTAAAAAAATAATTTTAGGCTGATTTATTAATGTTGTTGCAATGGAAAAGCGTTGCTTTTGCCCGCCGCTTAATTCTTTATATTTATTTTTTGCTTTATCCTCAAGGTTTACCAATTGCAAAAAGTGCTGTGGTTTCACCGGCTGGTTATATAAGCCGCCAAACAGGTGTATTAATTCAGTAAGATTAAGCCCTGGATAAAAGCCTGACGTTTGTAACTGAACGCCAATGATCTTTTTTATTTTATCAGGATCACTATCAAGATCAATCCCATCAACAATTACTTTACCGCTGGTTTTATCCCGAAGGGTTTCAATAATTTCAAGCGTGGTAGATTTTCCTGCGCCGTTAGGACCTAATAGTCCAAAGATTTCTCCTTCCATTACATTAAAAGAAATTCCTTTTACGGCTTCAAAATTTCCGTAATTTTTTTTGAGATCTTTTACTGAGATGATTATGTTTTGCATAGAAGTGGTTATATATGTTATGCTTTAGCGTCTTTAGAATTTAAAAATCCTTCCAACTCTTCCATCATTTTTTTACTGCCAACAAAAAATGGCGAACGCTGGTGCAACTCAGTTGGCTGAACATCCAGTATTCTTTCTTTACCATTAGTGGCCTTTCCCCCGGCTACCTCTACTATAAAAGCAAATGGATTGCATTCATATAATAGCCGCAATTTCCCATTAGGTTTATCAGTGGTTTCGGGGTACATGAAAATTCCTCCCTTAAGTAAATTCCTGTGAACATCCGCTACCATACTGCCTATGTAACGTTGCGTATACGGGCCGCCATTCGTATTATTTTTATGCTGGCAAACATCAATATACTTTTTTACACTTTCCGGGTACCTGAAAAAATGACCATGATTAACAGAATAAATATTTCCGCTTTCAGGACATTTAATATCAGGATGACTAAGAGAATATTCGCCTATAGAAGGATCCAGTGTAAAGCCATTTACTCCTCTCCTGGTACCATACACAAAGATGGTGGAAGAACCATAAATTATATAACCTGCAGCAACCTGCTGGTTACCCGGCTGTAAAAAATCCTTTAGTTCAGCAGGTTTGCCTTTTTCAGTAACCCGCCTGTAGATACTGAAAATAGTGCCGATAGAAATATTTACATCAATATTTGCGCTGCCGTCCAGTGGATCGAACATGCAGATGTACTTGGAATTATTACTTACGGGGTCATTAAAAACAACAATATCATCTAACTCCTCACTGGCTATTCCTGCACAACTTATTCCATGCCTTAATACGCCCACAAATTGGTCGTTGGCAAATTCATCCAGCTTTTTTACTTCTTCACCCTGTACATTTATGTTCCCGGTATCTCCCAAAATATCAACCAGTCCCGCTTTATTTACTTCTACATTCACTCTTTTTGCAGCAAGGCCAATATCTCTCAGCAAGCCGGATAGTTCTCCTGTGGCTTGTGGAAAATCACGTAATTGCTGAATGGTAAATTCATCTAACGTAAGTATTTTCCTGTCAACAACCATTACGGCATTTAATTTAAAGAATGAATGACAAATGTAAGGGCAATTGTGCAATTTGGATTTTAGGATTTTTGATTTGTATGTGGCAGGCAGATTTAAAATTTACATTGTAATATTGATTTTAAATAGATATACATGAGGGTTTTTAAATTTGGAGGAGCCAGTATTAATAGTGCTGCGAGAATAAAAAATATAAGCGCCATTTTTAAATCGTACCCGGGTGAAAAAATACTGGTGGTAATATCTGCCATGGGTAAAACAACCAATGCGCTGGAAAAAGTAGCAGAGGCTTTTTATAAAGGAGAAAAAGAAGAGGCATTGCAGTTATTTGAAAATGTAAAACAGGTGCATTTAAATTTAGCAAATGAATTACTTAAATCGCCGGTTAATAACATACATGATTTTTTTACCGAAGTTGAATGGTTGCTTCATGATAAACCGGCAAAGGATTTTGATTATTATTACGACCAGGTTGTTTGTGCAGGCGAGCTGCTATCCAGCTCTATTGTAAGCGCCTTTTTACATTCAGAAAAAATAAAAAATACATGGGTAGATGTAAGAGATATAATAAGAACAGATGATAACTTCAGGGATGCAAATGTTGATCTTGATTTTACGCAGGCTAAAATTAATGAGATAATCCTGCCCGAATTCAATAATACAAATATTGTAATTACCCAGGGATTTATTGGCAGCACAGATGAAAATGAAAGCACCACACTGGGCCGTGAGGGAAGCGATTATACAGCAGCTCTATTTGCAAACCTGTTGAATGCAGATAGCCTTACCATCTGGAAAGACGTAGAAGGCGTAATGAATGCAGACCCCAAAGAATTTAAGGATGCAAAATTTATTAATGCACTTAACTATAACGAAGTAATAGAAATGGCTTATTACGGCGCCCAGGTTATTCATCCAAAAACAATTAAGCCATTACAAAATAAAAATATCCCATTGCACGTGCGCTGTTTTTTAAATCCTGGCGCGGCAGGAACTATCATCAGTAATAAGCATGTACAGCAATCGTTACCCATTATTGTTCTTAAACAAAACCAGGTCTTAATAAATTTAAACTCAAAGGATTTTTCTTTTGTTGGAGAAAAGCCGATGAGCAGGTTGTATGAAATATTTGCAGACCTTAAGATAAAACCCAATCTTACCCAAAATGCTGCCATCAGTATATTAATTTGTATGGATGATGCTCATGAAAAAATTGAAAAGCTGGCACTCATGGCTTCGGAATTATTCGATGTTCAGCTGGAGAGGAATCTTACGCTGCTAACTATACGGCATTATAATACAGATATAATAAACAAACTTTCTAAAGAAAAAATAATAGTGCTGGAACAAAAAACAAAAGATACAATTCAAATGCTGATGAAGAGCCCGCAATAGGTATCAGCATTAATCAAAAACATACTGGCCTTTTTTATTTACCAACACAAGAGGGATTTGTTTTTTCTCTTCAAACTTATCAAACGCTTCTCTAAGTTGTAAAGCAAATTGCTGTAATGGCAGGTTCTTTTTTGTAGTTGCAGTTAAATAGTCAAAAGATTTTTTCACATTATATTTTACAGGGAAAACATGTACAGGGATAAAATCCTGTCCGTTTGCCTTTGCATAACTGGTAATAATATATAACTCTTCAATCTGGTCGTCAGTTAAGGGGATACACCCCACCGATACACAACTGCCGTGAATATAGATATCTCCACCCGGTCTCAATGAATCGCTTAGAATTCTGTCAGAAGCATTGGGATAATTTAAGCCTAATGATAAATGATAATTGCTGTTAGGATTAAATTCATTGATATAATAAAATCCTTCCGGTACCTGGTAATCTCCCTGGAATCTTTTTGGCCCCATGGTGCCGCTTTGCATGCAAACCCTGTAGGTTTTAAAAAGCTTGTATTGTTCCCTGGTATCATTTTTAACCCAAACTTCCAGTTGTGCATCGTATTTAAAAGAACGGATGTAAACATATTTTGCCGGCCACTGTAATCCTTTTTTTGCAAATTCCTTACTAAGGCTATCTTCTTTTTTATTAAAGATATCATTGGTTTTATAAGAGGCTCTCTTATAATCGTTGAATGCTGATTGTGAAAAAGAAATATTTCCTGTGTATACAAATAATACAATCAGAAGAGTTTTTAGATACAGGTTCTTCATGTATGTGAAGGGTTTAGGGTTGTAACGCAAAAATATCCTTTTTATTTAAAACTTAAAACCCTGGCGTTTGCTTTAACATTACTATAAATTGCCTCTTTCGGCCTGCTCTCTTTCAATTGCCTCAAATAAGGCTTTAAAATTTCCCTTACCAAAACTCTTTGCTCCTTTGCGCTGGATAATTTCAAAAAACAGTGTTGGCCTGTCCTGTACGGGCTTACTGAATATTTGTAAGAGGTATCCTTCATCATCCCTGTCAATTAAAATACCCAGCTCACTTAATGGCTTCAGGTCTTCATCTATATGGCCTACCCTGTCCAAAACTTCAGCATAATAACTCGCAGGAACTTTTAAAAATTCAATGCCACGTTTTTGTAACTCAGTAACTGTTTCAATAATATTATTAGTTGCTATGGCAACATGCTGAACACCTTCGCCATCATAAAAATCGAGATACTCCTCCACCTGGCTTTTTTTCTTTCCTTCTGCGGGTTCATTGATGGGAAATTTCACAAAGCCATTTCCATTGCTCATCACCTTACTCATTAATGCAGAATATTCAGTAGAGATATCTTTATCATCGAAGGTTAAAATATTTCTGAAGCCCATTACTTCTTCATAAAATTTTACCCATGGGTTCATTTGGTTCCATCCAACATTTCCTACACAATGGTCAACATATAAAAGACCTGTATCTGCAGGAACATAATCCGATTTCCATTCACGATAGCCGGGCATAAACACACCATTATAATTTTTTCTTTCTACAAATACATGAACAGTATCTCCATAAATGTGAATACCGCTCATTACTATCTCTCCTGATTCATCAGTAAGTGTTTGAGGATCCATATAACTTTTTGCGCCACGTTTTGTAGTTTCTTCCCACGCACTGGTTGCATTATC
The DNA here is from genome assembly GCA_028288585.1 of Chitinophagaceae bacterium. GTDB lineage: Bacteria > Bacteroidota > Bacteroidia > Chitinophagales > Chitinophagaceae > Ginsengibacter. The sequence continues at coordinate 16,873 of JAQBNL010000047.1, forward strand.
TACTTTTAATGCAATTACTTTTACACCATCGCCATGTTTATAAACATGATCAGCGATTTCATTTTTACCTCTTAACGGCGTGGTTAAAACAAAAGTGAGTTTGTTCTGGCGGATAACATAGCTGGCTTTATCTTTCACACCTGTTTCGGGACCTGCATATGCCAGTGACTGAAAACCAAATGCTGTTTTATAATAATGGGTTGCCTGCTTTGCATTGCCCACATAAAACTCTACATAATCGGTGCCTTGAAGCGGAAGAAAATCTTTTACTTCTTCCTTTTTAATATTTGGTTGAATAGCGGCTTTTTCCATAAATATCAATTAAGAAACAAAGATACTAACCTCTTTACATGCTTAGTTTTATCTTGCAATAAAAAATTAATGCAAAAAGTTGGGATTTTAGGAGGCGGGCAATTAGGCAGAATGCTTTTGCAGGCTGCTGCAAACTATCCTGTAGAAACCTTTGTAATGGAAAATGATAATGAATGCCCTGCTGCGCATTTGTGCCATCATTTTATTAATGGAGATATAAAAAACTTTGATGACGTTTATAATTTTGGGAAAGAACTGGATGCCATTACCATTGAAATAGAATCAGTAAATGAAGAGGCACTGCAAAAATTAGAGAATGAAGGTGTGAAAATTTATCCAAGACCCTCAGCCCTGTCAATTATTAAGAATAAAATCTTACAAAAAGAATTTTACAGAGAGAATGATATTCCAACGGCTGAATTTGCTGTTACTAAAAATTTAAATGATATCACAAACTATCCCGGGCTTTTTCCTGCCATACATAAAATTGCTGTAGGAGGATATGATGGACGGGGAGTTATCTCAATAAAAAATAAAGAAGACTTTGTTACCGGGTTTGATGAGCCGGCAGTGCTTGAAAGAAAAGTAAATATTGATAAAGAGATAGCTATTATTGTAGCTACCGATGGCAGTGAAATGGCTGTATACCCACCGGTAGAAATGATTTTTCATCCTTTGCTTAATTTATTGGATTACCAGGTAAGCCCTGCTGATATTGATGAACAAACTTTGTGGAAACTGGAAGCCATTGCAACTAAAGTGGTAAAGCATTTAAACAGCCCTGGAATTTTCGCAGTTGAAATGTTCATTGATAAGGAAAATAATGTTTGGGTAAATGAAACTGCTCCCAGGGTGCACAACAGCGGTCATCATACTATTGAGGCAAACTATTCATCCCAGTTTGATATGCTGTGGAGAATTATGCTCGGATATCCCTTGGGAAATACTAAACACATTTTACCTGCAGCCATTGTAAATATTTTAGGAGAAGAAAATAGTATGGGAGCTGCAAATTATTTAGGACTGGAACATGTTTTGCGTATGGAAAACGTTTTTGTTCATATTTATGGAAAAACCCAAACCAGGCCGGGAAGAAAAATGGGGCATGTAACTATCCTAAGCAAAGAACGGCAGGAATTAATACATACCGCTCATAAAATAAAGCAAAACCTTAAAGTGATAGGCCTAAAAAATCTTTAAATTGCACACTATTTTATTTTTAGTCCACCCTTTAAAAAACTTCAGAATATTTTTAAACCCTTTTTAATGAAGCTAATCTCTAATAATATTTTTCTCAGTCTTATTTTTTTAGCCTGTATAATTTCCTGCAAAAGCAAATCCGGAGCAACCAAAACAACGCAAACAACCCAGCAGGGTGGCGGAAGGCAACAAGGGCCCCAAAAAGTAGAAGCTATTATTGTAACTCCTCAAAAGCTTGATCAAAGCATTGAGGTACCCGGCACTTTAACTGCATCAGAAAGTACCGAGATACATCCTGAAGTTTCAGGAAGGTTAACAATGCTTAATGTAAGAGAAGGTGTTTATGTTAGCGCAGGTTCGGTAATTGCAAAATTGTATGATGCAGACCTGCAGGCACAATTAAAAAAATTACAGGCGCAACTTAACATAGCCAATCAAACTGCAAACAGGCTTTCTCAATTATTAAACATACAGGGAATAAGCCGGCAGGATTATGATCTTGCTGTTTTAAATGCAAATAATATTAGAGCAGATATTGATATTGTAAGAACAACCATTAGCAGAACAGTGGTAAGAGCTCCGTTTTCAGGAAAGCTCGGATTGAAGGGAGTAAGTGTTGGTGCATATGTTACACCACAAAGCGTTATTGCTGTTATAAAAAAAACCAGTGATATGAAGCTTGATTTTTCTATACCTGAAAAATACATCCATGATGCAAAAAACGGCACTATAGTATTTTTTCATGTAGAAGGTTCGGATGTAAGGCATTCGGCAAGAATTATGGCTACTGAATCGGGTATAAGCGAAGATACAAGAAACCTGATGGTAAGGGCAACAGTGGTTGATAATGATCCAACTCTTATTCCAGGTGCATTTGCAAAAGTAATTCTTGATTTTGCTCCTGATTATACAGCTATACTGGTTCCAAGCCAGTGTATTATTCCACAGGCAAGAGGTAAAAAGGTAATCGCTTACAAAAATGGGATAGCTAAATTTACTGATGTAACAACAGGCGTTAGAGATTCGGCCAATGTGCAAATTCTTTCAGGACTGAATGCAGGCGATACAATAATTACAACAGGTTTGATGAGTGTAAAACCCGATTCTAAGATCGTAATAAAAAATATTGTAAAGACACGGCAGTCTGTGGAAAGTTTTAAACAATAAATATAAATTATTAGACGAGGATGAATATTTCGGAATTAAGTTTAAGAAGACCAGTATTAGCCATCGTGCTTAATCTTGTTATAGTTTTATTTGGTGCAATTGGTTTTAAATTTTTGGGAGTAAGAGATTATCCAGCTATTGATCCGCCGAATATCAGCGTTAGAACTTCTTATGGTGGTGCCAATCCTGATATTATTGAAACACAAATTACCGAGCCGCTGGAGAAAGCAATAAACGGCATCGCAGGTATAAAAAATATAACATCATCCAGCAGTAGCGGTTCCAGTAACATTAATGTGGAATTTAATTTAGGGATTGATCTTGAAGCAGCTGCAAACGATGTGAGGGACAAGGTTTCGCAAGCTACCCGCTCTCTGCCAACTGATCTTGAAGCCCCGCCGGTAGTTTCAAAAGCCGATGCCAGTTCCGATCCTATTCTTTCCATGACCGTGCAAAGTGATACCCGTAATCAATTACAAATAACTGAATGGGCTAACAATGTTTTACTGGAAAGGTTACAAACAATTGATGGTGTGAGCGGCATCCAGATATGGGGCGAAAAAAGATATGCCATGCGTATCTGGTTCAAGCCTGAGAAATTAGCCGCCTATTCATTAACGCCATCTGATGTTCAAAATGCATTACTTAAAGAGAATGTTGAATTACCTGCAGGAAAAATTTCGGGCAATGCCACCGAGCTTTCTGTACGCACATTTGGAAAATTAAATACCGAAGAAGAATTTAATAATGTAACCGTTAAGAGTGACAGCGGATCAAACATCCGTATCAAAGATATTGGTGAAGCCGTGCTTGGTCCTGAAAATGAGGAATCCCAGCTTAGAGAAAGTGGTATTCCTATGATTGCACTTGCTATCATTCCACAGCCTGGTTCCAATTATGTTTCTATTTCCAATGAATTTTATAAACGATATGAAGAAATAAAAAAGGAGATGCCGCCTGACATCAAGCTCAACATTGCACTGGATCAAACTAAATTCATTAAAAAATCTATATCAGAAGTAAAAGATACTTTAATGATATCGCTGGGTTTGGTGATACTCATTATTTATTTATTTTTCAGAGACTGGCTCATTGCTTTCAGGCCTTTAATAGATATCCCGGTATCACTTATCGGTGCATTCTTTATTATGTATCTCTGTGGATTTACCATTAATGTATTAACGCTGCTGGCAATTGTTTTGGCAACAGGCCTTGTGGTAGATGATGGTATTGTCGTCACGGAAAACATTTATAAAAGAATGGAAGCAGGTATGAACAAGTGGCAGGCTGCAAAAGAAGGTTCTAAAGAAATTTATTTTGCTGTTATTGCAACATCCATCACGCTTGCATTTGTATTCTTACCAATTATATTTCTAGAAGGATTTGTGGGCAGGCTTTTCCGTGAGTTTGGAATTGTTGTAGCAGGTGCTGTATTAATATCCGCATTTGTATCACTTACTTTAACGCCTGTTTTAAATGTTAAGCTAGCTAAAAGAGATGTTCATAAACACTCATGGTTTTATAACCGCACAGAACCCTTCTTCCGTGGAATGGAATCAGGTTACACACGGCTGTTAAAAGGGTTTATGAAAGTGAGATGGATGGCTTTTGTAATTATTGCTGTCTGCGGGTTAATAATATATTTTATAGGCAAAGGTATTCCGTCGGAGCTTGCTCCAATGGAAGACAGGAGCCAGTTTCGGTTACAACTTACATTGCCTGAAGGAACGGCATATGATTATACGGATAAGTATGTTGACAGGGTAAGCAATTTTATGCTTGACTCTGTTCCCGAAAAACAAACTGTGCTATCTATCACTGCACCGGGTTTTATAAATGGAGCAACCAATACAGGAATGGTTCGTGTTACGCTTACAGATCCAAAAGAAAGACACAGATCACAAAAACAAATAGTTGAAATGGTGAACCGCAATCTTTCAAAATATAATGAAGGACGGGCTTTTGCCATCGAAGAACAAACAATCTCTGTTAACAGAAGAGGTGGACAACCTGTTCAGTTTGTTATACAGAATAATGATTTTGATAAGCTGACGAAAGTGCTTCCCCAGTTTTTGGAAGAGGTAAATAAAAATCCCATCTTCCAGGGAGTGGATGCTGATCTTAAGTTTAATAAACCTGAATTACGCATTAATGTTGACCGTTTAAAAGCAAGTGAACTTGGTGTCAGCGTTAACGATGTATCACAAACATTACAGCTTGCATTAAGCAACCGTAACCTGGGATATTTTACAAAAGAAGGGAAGCAATACCAGGTAATGGGACAGGTAGAGCGTTCCGATCGTGATGATCCTACCGATCTGAAAAGCCTGTATGTAAGAAACAAAACAGGGCAAATGATAAGTATAGATAATCTTGTAACCACACAGGAAGCTACAAGCCCTTCTACCATTTACCATTTTAACCGGTACAAATCTGCAACCATTTCTTCAGGATTAGCGCCGGGCAAAACAATCGGTGATGGCATTGCAGCAATGGATCAGATCGCAAAAAAATTATTGGATCCATCTTTTGCTACTGCTCTTACCGGCAGCAGCCGCGATTATAAAGAAAGCTCCAGCAATACTTCATTTGCATTATTTCTTGCATTGGGACTTATATTTTTAGTGCTCGCTGCACAATTCGAAAGTTTCATTGATCCGTTTATTATAATGGTAACCGTTCCGCTCGCAATTGCCGGCGCATTATTATCATTATGGTTATTTGGGCATACGCTTAATATATTTTCTGAAATAGGAATGATAATGCTTATTGGCCTTGTTACAAAAAATGGAATATTGATAGTGGAATTTGCAAATCAAAACCGTATAACGGGAATGGCAAAGGCTGAAGCAGCTATATATGCAGCCAGTCAGCGTTTGCGGCCAATCCTTATGACCAGTTTGGCAATGGCATTAGGTGCATTACCCATTGCCTTATCGCTTGGCGCCGCAGCTACCAGCCGTATTCCATTGGGCATTGTGATTGTGAGCGGTGTAATTTTTTCACTGGTACTTACTTTATTTGTAATTCCTGCCATGTATTCTTACATGTCATCCAGCAAAAAGCGTAGTGAGTTAGACGAACTTGAAGTAACACCACAACATGTATTAAATTAGTTTTAAATGAAATCGTTGAGATATATCTTTTTTTATTGTTTCATCTTTTGCGGAAGCGCTTTATATGCCCAGGTATTAACGCCTGAAGAAGCAGTTGCCACTGCGTTACAAAACAATTACGAAATAAGGCTTTCAAGAAATGATTCTATAATAGCAGCGATAGATTATTCGTATGCCAATGCTGCCATGTTACCACAGGTTAGTGGAAATGGGGGATTGCTTTTTAATAATAATAACCAAAAGCAAAAGCTTGCTGATGGAACAGACCGAAAAGCAAACGGGATAAAAACACGCAATCTCACTGCATCACTTGCGTTGGAATGGGTAGTGTTTGATGGTTTTAAAATGTTTATCACCCGTGATAAACTTAAAGAAGCTATTTTATTTGGAGACCTTACAGTAAAGAATCAAATTGTAGATGTTGTTTCAGATGTTTTAAAAACCTATTACAATATTGTACGGCAAAAGCAGCAATTAAAAGCTGTTGTAGATCAAATGGAATTGAACAGGGACCGTTTAAAATTAGCACAGGTAAAACTGGAGGTAGGTCTTGGAATAAAGCCCGATGTATTGCAGGCGCAATTAGACCTGAATGCACAGGTGGCAACGCAGTTGCGGCAGGAAACTTTAATTGCACAAACAAAGGGTACTCTTAACAGGTTGATGGCTGTAGAAAAAGGAGTTGATTATGATGTTTTTGATTCCATCCCAATTGATACAACACTTACCCTTGCAGACATAAAAAATAATATTACAGAAACAAGTCCGCAATTATTACTTACAAAAAAAGGTATTGACCTTGCAAACTATACGTTAAGAGAAAGACGGGCAGAAAGATTGCCTACTGTGTCATTTGTTTCCGCTTACAATTTCAGCCAGACAAATAACAGCACCGTTATCAATACATTCAGTGCATTGTATAATCAAAATCGTGGATTTAATTATGGCCTTAATGTTTCTGTGCCGATATTCAATAATTACATAACCAAGCGAAACATACGCCAGGCACAGGCAGATATTGATTTCAGGAGACTGACATTGGAAAGCCAGGCTTCTCAGTTAGTAACAAATGTTGAAAATAATTTCAGGGCTTATGAGCTTCAAATGCGGGAACTTAAATTAGAAGAAACAAACATAACGCTTGCAAAAGAAAATGTTTTTATTGCTTTTGAAAGATACAAGCAGGGAGTAGCAACCGTTTTGGAATTAAGAGAAGCACAAAAAAGTTTATCTGATGCATCCGACAGGCTGATAGCAGCAAGATATGAGACGAAAGTTGCTGAAACAGAATTGCTGAGATTGAAAGGTAATGTTGTGATAAGACAATAGCAATTTGAAAGTTTGTAGTTTGTAGTTATCTTAGAGACATGGCAATTATCGGAATCATAATGGGAAGTGACAGCGACTTGAAAGTAATGGAGGACGCTGCAAAAATTTTAAAAAAATTTGATGTGGAATTTGAGCTCACGATCGTATCAGCGCATCGTACTCCATTGCGCATGGTAGATTATGCAACTACTGCAAAAAAAAGAGGTTTAAAAGTAATTATTGCAGGCGCAGGTGGTGCAGCCCATTTACCGGGTATGGTTGCAGCACTTACAACCTTACCTGTTATTGGGGTTCCGATAAAATCTTCTAATTCTATTGATGGCTGGGATTCTGTTCTATCAATTTTACAAATGCCTAACGGTGTGCCAGTAGCCACTGTAGCCCTTAATGCTGCTAAGAATGCAGGCATACTTGCAGTTGAGATATTAGCCACATCTGATGAATCACTTTCTGAAAAACTAATGGAATTTAAAAAAGACCTGCAAGGTGATGTTACAGAGAAAATAAAAAAAATGAAAGGTGATTGGGTGAATGGATTTGACAAGTGAACATTTTATTCCTCTTCCTTAATTATACAAAATTCCTGTTCAAATACTAATGAATTATCATGGATCACTTTCATAAGATCCTTGCCCCACTTTGCATAAAAGGGCATAAAGTTTTCAACTCTTTCCTGCAGGCTATTATTAGGAAATAAATTCGCCCTTATTTTTTTAACCTGGCCTTGCTGTGATTCAAATCTTTTTTTCTCAGCCTTAAGAAGTTTTTTTTCTAAATTTTCCAGGTTTTTTAAAAGCTTTGCCTGCAAGGCATCTACGTGTTTAATTAAAGTTGCATCAACTTCTTTAACTGAATTTTTTATTTCCTCATACAACTCTTTTATCCGTTGCTTTTCTTTTTCCAAACTTAATTGATGTGCTGAATTTTTTCTAACAATATCTTTCAACAGTTCATCATCCGTTTTAAAAATATCCTGGTATGTAAGTGAAAGTTTTTGAATAAGGGAATATATTTTCTCATTAATTAATGAAAAAGAATTTCTAAGAATTAAAACAGGATATGGAATGCCATAATGTTGGAAAAGGTCTTTTAATTCAAGCCAGTAAGCAAGTTCGCCACCACCGCCAACAAACACAAGGTTAGGCAAAATGGTTTCCTGGTATAAAGCTCTTAAAATAACATTGGGGCTAAATCTTTCAGGATGCTGCTCGAGTTCATTCTTCAATTCTTCTTTAGTGAATTGTATTGAAGTATCGTGAACTTTATAAATGTCTTTGTCTTCCACAATCCTTTTCCTGATGTTATCTTTTAAATAAAAAAGATTGATTTCCCTGGGATGTGCCTGCACTTTATAATGTTGTGCTAAGTGTTCTGTAGTTGTATCAACAATTCCTGATGGAGTATTTGAAAAAATATCATCTTCAAAAACCGGAAGCATCTGCTTTTTAAATTCTGCATTATCAGGCAATAAAACAATTAATCCATGATCAGCAAATAATTTATTTACCAGGCAAAAACAAGCATCCTGTATTGTTCTGCCTTTTACATAACATTCCTGCACTAATTCAATAACTTCTTTTCCAAAAGGTTCTACAGTAAGTTGTCCTTTTATCTTTTTAAGAATTTTCAATAGCTCATCATCCACCAGCATTCTGCCAACAGCGCCGGTTTGTTTAGTTTCCCATTTGTATTTTTCTCCATTAATAAAAACTTCGCCTAATTCTTCCAGGTCGGCGTCTTCACTGCCAACATAAAATACCGGTACAAATTTATTTCCCGGTATCTCCCGGTTAAGTGCATCCGCTAATTTAATGGTGTGAATTATCTTATAAATAAAATAAAGGTGGCCGGTAAAAATATTAGGCTGGTGTGCGGTGCAAATGGTAAATGTATTTTCATCCTTTAATGCGCTGATGTTACTCATTACTTTACCGGAAGTTTCAATTGTAAGATATTGCTGCTCTAATTGTTTAACTAATATCTCCCTGTTTGTACTTATTTTTTTTCTTGCCGCGATGGCATCTTTTATTCCCTGCAAATCAGTCGGATGCTGGTAAAAGTTTTGAAGTAAATTATTTTGAGAAAGATAGTCCGTAATTATTTTAGAAAAATAACCGGTTTGCTCATAAGAAATGTATGCTGCTGAAAAAGAGTTGGACAATGTATATTTTTTATCACGCAAAGAAGCAAAGGTAATAAGACGCAAAATATGAAGTGTAATCTTATTAATCAATTAATCCTGCAAATCCCGGCTCATACAACCACACCTTCCAGGTCATAATCATAAGCATTGGTAATCTTCACATTTACAAAGTTACCCGGAACCAATTTTTTGTCGCTGCTTATTATCACTTCATTATCCACTTCTACACTGTCAAATTCTGTTCGTCCCAAATACCGGCCTGCTTCCTTTTTATCAATTATTACTTTAAATGTTTGACCCACCTTCTGCAAATTTTTTTGGTAAGATATATCCTGCTGTAATTCCATTATTTCTTCTGCCCTTCTTTGCTTTTCTTCTGCGGAAATAGTATCGGGTAAATCAAATGCAGAGGTGCCTTCTTCATGCGAATAAGAGAATATCCCTACCCTGTCGAATTGAATTTTTGTAAGAAATGATTTTAATTCTTCTACATCATCTTCAGTCTCCCCGGGAAATCCGCTGATAAGAGTTGTGCGTAAACAAATGTTAGGAATTTTATTTTTTATTTCACCAATAATATCTTCCATTTCTTCCCTCGTAATTTGGCGCTTCATTGCGTTAAGCATTTTGTTGCTGGCATGCTGCAAGGGCATATCGAGATAGTTACAGATATTTTCCCTGTCTCTCATTGCATCAATTATTTCCATCGGGAATTTAGAAGGATAAGCATAGTGTAACCGTATCCACTCAAGCCCGGGTATATCGGCTAAAGCATGTAATAATTTTGGCAATTCTCTTTTCTTATAAATATCCAACCCATAATAAGTAAGCTCCTGCGCTATCAGCATAATTTCTTTTACGCCTCCCTGCACTAATTTTTTTGCCTCATCAACCAAAGACTCAATTGTACGGCTTACATGCTGCCCTCTCATTAATGGTATTGCGCAAAATGAGCAGGTCCTGTTACAGCCTTCGCTTATTTTAAGATAGGCATAATGATTCGGCGTGCTTAGGATTCTTTCACCTACCAATTCTGCCCTGTAATCAACGTCAAATTTTTTAAGAAGAAAAGGCAACTCCATTGTGCCAAAATAAGCATCCACATCAGGTATCTCTTCTTCAAGATTATTTTTATAGCGTTCGCTTAAGCAACCGGTAACATAAACCTTATCCAGCTTACCCCGGCGTTTTAATTCAACCTGCTGTAAAATAGTATTTACGCTTTCCTCCTTAGCTTTATCAATAAATCCACAGGTATTTACAATTACAATATTGTGGTCTCTCTTTTTATTTTCATGAACAACATCATAAGCACCGGCGGTCAATTGCCCGCTAAGAACTTCGCTATCCACCATATTTTTACTGCAACCAAGCGTGATGATGTTAACCTTATCTCTATGTAAACTTTTTGTTTTCATTGTAATGGCCGCAAAGGTAAGCACATACAAGCATCGTAATTGCTAAAATTCCTGTCTGTTATATGACGATTTAATTACAAGTGAAGACATTTTTATCTTTTTTATTACTTTTTGCATATTTTTAAAAATTGGCTCACGCCAAGGAAACAGAATGAAACTGCTAACTGCCCTCATAATCCTTTTACTGGTAACTAATAACTGCATTGCTCAAAACAATTCAGCCTCGGTTTCAGGAAAAATTATTAACGACAACGGAACTCCTGCCCCATCGGCCAGTGTTGCCTTATTTATTTTAAAAGACAGCAGTTTAAACAAGGTTGTTATTACATCCAATGAAGGAGAATTTGAAATTCCGGGACTAAAGCCGGGCAAATATTTTCTTACTATAACTTCAGTTGGGTACAAAAAGAGTGGCTCAAAAAGTTTTGAATTAAGAGAAGCGCAATCTTATTTTTTAGCGCCCATTACCATATCAATTGACCGTACTAAACTGGCAGATGTAAATGTGCAGAGCAATAAACCAATGATAGAGGTAACTGCAGATAAAACAATTTTTAATGTAGAAGGAAGTATAAATGCAACAGGCAGTAATGCTTTTGAACTGTTACAAAAGTCTCCGGGAATAACTATTGATAAGGATGATAATATTTCTTTAAAGGGAAAAAACGGAGTACGGATTTATATTGATGGCAAACCTTCTCAAATTGGCGGAAAAGACCTGTCAGAATTTTTACGTTCAATAAATTCTGCAGACCTGGAAGCTATTGAAATGATAAGTAATCCTTCTGCAAAATATGATGCATCAGGCAATGCAGGGATTATTAACCTGCGGTTAAAAAAGAATAAAAATTTTGGAACAAACGGAAGTCTTAGCGTAGGAGCAGCTTTTGCTCATAGTCCCAAAGCAAACAGCGCTCTTAATATTAACCACAGGGATAAAACAGTAAACATATTTGGTAATTACAGTAATAATTTTGGACAAAGAAGAACGTTTTTTGATTTATACCGTCTGCAGAATGATACCGTTTATGATCAGCATACAATAAATTATTCCGATCCGCATATTCATAATTTTAAAACAGGGATAGATTTTTTTATTAACGCAAAAAATACGCTGGGCTTTATTGTAAATGGAAATTTCAATACCAGCATTTATTCAAATGATGGCTATGCATTAATAATGAAGAATGGTTTTGCAGGGCCACAAAAAATATTATATGCAAGTGGTGTGCAATATGCTGAAAGAACCAATTTGAATTATAACTTAAATTATCGGTATGCAAATGGCAAAGGAACTGAATTACTGATTGACGGGGATGTAGGAAGATTCAGGAGTAAAGCCAATAGTTTACAACCCAACTATTATAAAACTCCTTCAGGAGTTTTATTGGATGAAAAAATATATCGGAACAATACGCCAACTGATATTGATATTGAAACTTTTAAAATAGATTACGAAGTCCCTTTAAGTAAAGGAAAATTTGGTATGGGAGGAAAATATTCTAATGTAAAAACAAGGAACATATTTGATTTTTACAATGTTATTTCCCGAATGGATGTTATGGATAGTGCACGCAGTAATAAATTTAATTACACTGAAAACATAAATGCATTTTACCTGAATTATAATACTGCGCTGGGTAAAAAATGGACAATGAGAGCGGGTGTAAGAATGGAAAACACTATCAGCGAAGGAGATCTTATCAGCAATCATCCACAACCTGATGATAATGTAAAACGTAATTATTTTGACTTTTTCCCCAGTGCCGCTTTGACTCATACACCTAATGAAAAAAATTCTTTCAACTTCAGTTACAGCAGAAGAATTGACAGGCCTAATTATGCGGATCTAAATCCTTTTGAAGATAAAATAGATGAATTAACTTACCAAAAAGGCAATGCTTTTTTAAGACCTCAATACACAAATATTTTTGAATTCACCCATACATTATCCTCAAAATATATTACTACGCTCAGCTACAGCCATATAAAAGATTATCGCACCAATATAATTGATACTACAGATAAAAACAGGGTATTCAGAACTGTAAAAAACCTGGCAAGCCAGGATATTTTCAATCTGAATTTTTCTGCCCCCATTGATGTAACAAAATGGTGGAAAATTTATTTTACAGGTGATGCATTCCAGTCAATGTATAAAGCGGATTTTGGTGCAAATAAAAAAATTGATCTTAGTCTTTTTGCCTATAGCTTTTATGTGCAACAGACCTTTACATTATTTGAAGGGCTCACTTTTGAGCTTTCAGGATTTTATAATTCACCAACCATCTGGGGTGGAAGTTTTAAAACAGATGCCCTTTATAGTGCAGATGCAGGATTACAAAAAACACTATTTAAGAAAAAAGGAAATATCAGGGTCAGCTATACAGATATTTTTGAAACACGAAAATTCAGGGCTATCAGTGATTTTGGAGGCGCTTATTTAGATGTAAGCGGCCGGAGCGAAAGCACACAATTAAGAATAAACTTTACTTACCGCTTTGGGAATAACCAGGTAAAGGCAGC